>JAMQPI010000485.1 GCA_023717565.1 Pyrinomonadaceae bacterium
TGGGAGCAAAATGTCTACTGCTGAAGCGACGCCCGACACAAACATCAAACATTCACGCGCAACCCTCGATGCCTGGGTGCGCGAAGTAGTCCAATGGCATTTCAACCCGGAGACTGGCTGCACTTTCTGGTTGGATTACGCACAGAAACTTTCCTTTGACCCGCGAGAGGTTATCCAAACCTACGACGATCTCTCGAAGTTAGGCCCTTTTCAGGATGAATGGTTGCGTGGAGGTCCAGTGCGCCGCTGGGTCCCGAAGGGCTATGCTGGTCGCCCGATCTATACGTTTGAGACGGGGGGTAGCACAGGTGTTCCAAAGTCTCGGATCAATATCGAGGATTTCCGCCTCGACTATGAAGCCTTCAGTGCGACGCTGCCCGACGAATACTTTCCGAAGGGGACAGACTGGCTGTCGCTCGGACCAACTGGACCACGGCGCTTGCGGCTCGCGGTCGAACACCTGGCGCAATATCGCGGCGGCATCTGTTTCATGGTCGACCTCGATCCGCGCTGGGTCATCAAGCTGTTGAAGATGGGCCAGCCGAAGATGGCCGAGCAGTACAAGCAACACGTAATTGAACAAGGTCTCACTCTGCTGCGGGCCCACGACAACATTCGCTGCCTGTTCACTACTCCCAAGCTGCTGGAAGCAATGTGCGAGAAGGTCTCGCTCAAGAAGCTCGGCATCACGGGTGTCTTTTGCGGCGGCACCGAGATGACACCACAGTTTCATCGTTTTGCTGTCGAAGAGTTGCTTGATGGCGCTTACTTTGCCGCGACCTACGGCAACACCTTGATGGGTTTGGCAGTACACAAGCCGCGGATCCCGGAAGACAACTACGCCATCATCTACTACCCGCCGCTCCCGCGCGCGATGATTGAAGTAGTGGATCCGGATAATCCAGACCGGATCGTTAACTACGGGGAGACGGGTCGCGTCCGTTTGACGACGTTAACGAAAGAGTTTTTCATGCCACGCTTTCTCGAGCGCGATGCAGCAGAACGGGAACCACCTTGCGAGCTCTATCCCTGGGACGGTGTGCGCAACGTGAGACCATTCGCTGGATTGCAAGGCACCGTCGTCGAAGGCGTCTACTGAGACTCAACCGAGTGTCATGAAGTCAGTACCGTAGCGCGGTAGCGTCGGGTCAGCCTCACGCATCGCACAACGTTGAGTCATGGGTGAGGCTGACCCGACGCTACCGCGCTACGGTACTGACTTCATTGAGTGTGCGGTGGCAATTACAAATCAAACATCACCTTATGCTAAAAATACCTTTACTTCGCCGCGGTGAACCATACACAAGCCTGGATGTTGCGCGCATTCCGCACCACCAAACACGCGACACATTTGTCGAGGTCAGCCAGGCTAACGCGGGTCTGATCCGCCGTGACCTTCGCGATCAAGCAACGGCCCGAGCCAAACTAACAAACTTGTCCACTGCCGAGTTAGTGGCGATATGCCGCCTAGCGGCTGATCACTTCGTGAACGACACGCTTCAGCTCGGCACGGATCCGCAAACACCGGACGACTACATCAAGCAAGTCTCAGCGACCACCGGTATGCCCCACGTGATGGTCCGGAAGAACATGCAGAAGATCCGCAGCATGTTCGCCGAAATGGAAAACGTGCTGAACGGACTGACCCGCAAGATTGATTGGGAAGTCCTGGACCGTGGGTTTGGAGAAGTCGAGGGCCACGCTGTCAGTTTCTTTCCCTGTGCCGAGTCGCTGGGCGTTGTGCTGCCAAACAATTCCCCAGGCGTGCACTCGCTTTGGATTCCGGCCTTCGCGCTCAAGATCCCACTGGTTCTGAAGCCCGGTAGCGCCGAGCCTTGGACTCCATACAGAATCGTACAAGCGCTCATTAAGGCGGGGGCGCCCAAAGAAGCATTCAGTTTCTACCCGGCCGATCACGCGGGCGCCGGAGAGATCCTGCGCAGTTGTGGCCGCGGAATAATGTTTGGGGATGCTTCCGCCGTCGGCGCTTTGGGAGGTGATTCCCGAGTGGAGATTCACGGCCCGGGGTACAGCAAAGTGATTCTGGGGGAAGACTGCGCCAACGAATGGGAGAAGTATCTGGATGTGATGGTCGCGTCGATTGTGGAGAATGGCGGGCGTTCCTGTGTTAATGCGTCCTCCGTTTGGACACCCGCTCACGCCGAAGAGATTAGCGAAGCGCTGGCAGAACGTCTGGCGAAGATACTTCCGCGAGCTGCTGAGGACGAGGCGGCCCAACTGGCGCCTTTCGTAGATCCCAACGTAGCTTCTCGCATCTCACAAATCATCGATCAAGGACTGTCGGAATCAGGCGCTCGTGAAGTCACTGCAGCGCATCGCACAGAAGGGCGATTGCTGAGCTGGAACGATTGTTCGTATCTGCTCCCGACCATAGTTTACTGTGAAAGCCCAACGCATCCGCTCGCCAACAAGGAGTTCCTGTTTCCGTTTGCCAGCGTCTTGAACGTCCCGCAAAACCAGCTTACGGAAACATTGGGGCCCAGCCTGGTGGTAACGGCAATTACTCGAGATCCGAAACTGGTTCAGCGATTAGTTTCTTCGCCGAATGTCGATCGCCTCAATGTTGGACCGGTACCTACAAACCGGGTGAGTTGGGATCAGCCGCACGAAGGAAATCTCTTCGAACATCTGTACGCACGGCGTGCTTTCCAGCGCGCCGCTTCTTTCTAAAGGACGTGAGGATTCTTTATCTAACAGGTGGCGCGGGTCAGATGTACTGCGGGAGTTGTCTGCGCGACAACGCCCTGGCAGCGGAACTGCTTGCCCGCGGTCACGATGTAACCCTGCTGCCGTGCTACACGCCAACCCGCACGGATGAAACAAACGTCAGTCAGGAGAAGATCTTTTTCGGCGGCATCAGTGTGTATCTTGAACAATACGTTCCGCTGTTTCGCAACTCGCCGCGCTGGCTCGACCGCTTGTGGGATTCCAAACCAATGTTGACGCTGGCCTCACGTCGCTCAATCTCTGTAAGTCCGCAGATGCTTGGTGAGATGACCGTCTCGATGTTGAAAGGCGAGGATGGCTTTCAGCACAAAGAGATTGAGAAGTTGACTGACTGGGCCCGGCATGAGCCGCCGCCGGATGTTGTCAGCCTGCCCTACACACTTCTGATTGGACTGGCAAAGCCGATCAAGGATGCCCTGAACCGTCCAGTTTGTTGCACGCTCCAGGGTGAGGATCTGTTCCTCGATGGTTTGCACGAACCGTACAAGAGCCAATCGATGGATCTTATCCGCCAAAGTATCGAGCAGGTCGACGTCTTTATTTCCGTGAGCGAATACTACGCCGAGTTCATGCCCGGGTATTTGGGGATTCCGCGCGAGAAGATCCGGGTAGTGCCGCTGGGGATCAATCTGCACGGGTATGAAAAGAGGAAACGCGACCAGTCGCAGCCTTTCACCGTGGGATTCTTCGCGCGGGTCGCGCCGGAAAAAGGCTTGCATGTCCTCGCCGAAGCTTACCGGCAACTGCGCGTTGATGGGCGTATTCCCGAAGGCCGGCTGGAAGTAGCGGGATACCTGGCACCAGAACACAAGAATTACCTCGGCGAGATTGAAACAGCGATGAAAGATGCCGGGCTCGGCGCGGAGTTTAATTACCACGGCGCGGTTGATCGCGAGGAAAAGATTTCGTTCCTGCGAAAACTTGACGTGCTTTCTGTACCGGCAACCTACGACGAGCCCAAGGGAATCTTTCTGCTTGAGGCAATGGCTTGCGGAGTCCCGGTGGTCCAGCCACGACGCGGGGGGTTTACTGAGATCGTTGAGAAAACTGGCGGCGGTTTGCTGGTTGAGCCTGACAGTGCGACGAGTCTAGCCAGCGGAATCCTGGAGATCTATCGCGAACCGGAGTTAGGCGAGAAGCTAGGTGAGTGCGGATTTGAGAACGTGCGCAAGCATTACACCGTGGCGGGCATGGCTGATCGTGCGTTGGAAGTTTATGGAGAGCTGATAGGAAACGAGCCGCGGATTTACCCGGATGAACGCGGATCAGAACAGGAACAGGAAACGAGCAAGGTTGCTTCATTTTGAGTCAAGTAGTTCACAATTCAACTAGTTCACAATTCAAGTAGTTCAGAGTTCAAATAGTTCAGAGTTCGACCTTTAGGTTGCGCTCACCAAAGACACAAGCTAAAGCTCGAACTCTAAACTACCTGAGCCTTTCAGCGCTTTGAATTATCTTTTTCTGATCCGCGTGTATCCGCGTTAATCCGCGGCTAATTTCTCTTCCGGAGGTTTTGTGCTCAAAGTTGAGAACGTCTCCAAGGAGTATCCAACTCCTCGGGGGCCACTCAAGATAGTCTCCGACATCTCGCTATCGCTTTCCCCTGGCGACGCGTTGTCGATCATGGGTCCGTCCGGCAGCGGCAAGAGTACGCTCCTCTATATGATGGGCGCTCTCGAACCGCCCACTAGCGGGACCGTGACCCTCGACGGCCAGAATCCCTTCCAACTGAAAGAGAAAGAGCTGGCGGCGTTCCGTAATCGTGAGATTGGCTTCGTCTTTCAGGACCACTGCCTGCTGCCACAGTGTTCGGTGATCGAGAATGTGCTGACACCCACGTTGGTCTC
>JAMQPI010000500.1 GCA_023717565.1 Pyrinomonadaceae bacterium
CATGAGTGATGGGTGAGGACGACCCGACGCTACGGCGTGACGGTACTGACCTCATGACACAACGTTGAGTGATGGGTGAGGACGACCCGACGCGACTGCGTGACGGTACTGACCTCATGACACAACGTTGAGTGATGGGTGAGGACGACCCGACGCTACGGCGTGACGGTACTGACCTCGTGTCACAAGGTTGAGTCTTGGATCACGGTCCGAATCTTTGCTTGTATTCGCTCGAGATGATAAACGCCTTGACCATCTCCGCGTTCACGAAGTTACCGTTGAACTGGTTCAGCTTAGTCAACCAGAAGTTATAGCCCTGGAAGTCGAGAGTTACCTCAGGAGCGTCATTCGGATTCCGGCGCATGTAGCCGAAGTACTGCATCAACACGAAAGCCTTGTTGAAGTGCGCCGCGACCAGAGTCGAGTCCTCCGCCACCGCGCGCAACACCTGTGCTCGCGTCTTCACGCCATTCTGAAGATCCGTAACGAGCGCGTCGCGCTCCGCCTGTGACAGCGCCTGGGCGTTGGCGTTGAGCGCGTCCACGAACTGCGCCGGCGTCTGCACCCCTGGAAATTGCGCGACGAACTGCGGGCGGCCGACAAACTCGTTGAAGTAGGCTTGCTTGTTTGCTTCAAGCAACGCGTCGGCGCCAGGCATGCCGATCACTACACCCCGCCCGATGCGCTGAACGTCGGGCACAAACTCCGCCAGCGTCAACGGCACGAAAGTTCCTATGCGGCTAGGACCGAAGGCCGTGGTGAAGGTCCGATAGACCAGGTAACCTGTCTGCTGAAACTCAATCGAGAGGAAGAAAGCTCCAGAGACGTTGATGCGGCGAATTTCGCGGCACGGCTCGTCACTACACGAGTCGATCTGGTTCTTCCAGAAGTTGAGCCCACCGAGATCCGGCTCGCGAGTGAAGAAATCAAGGTAGTGCTGCCGGACGAAAAAGCCAGTGTTGAAACTGGCGGGATCCACCGGGTTCGCACCAGTCATGGCTTCATTGCTGTTGATGGTGAGCACGGCGGCAGGAGTCGCGCCGAGCGTAACCCCAACGGGATTGAGCAACGAAAGATTGACTGTCTCCTGCCCCTCCTGAAATACATCATCGGTAACAAAAACAGCAAACGTCTTTGACGTCTCGCCGGGCCCGAACCGTAGCGTGCCGAGTGCCTGCGCATAGTCTTTGCGGCCCTCAGCGCTGCCGTTTGAGGTGCTGTAGTCTACGCTGGCGGCTCCGGAAACGTCGCCAGAACGCTGCACAGTGATAGTGCGAAAACCCGTTCCCTCAAAGCCGATCCCATTTGCGTCTGCGCCCTCGGAAACGCCTAGCGCGGCGCTCTCAAAAGACACGCTGCCCAAAGAAGGACCGAACGTTAGATTAAGTGAATACGGTCCTGTCTCTCCAATGTTGAAAGCGCCAACCTCAACTGTGTAGGTGCCGGGCAACCCCAGAGTCAAAAATCCTGGACCACCAGGAATACGAGAATTTGTGAAGCCTCCGCTGTCGTCATCGGTGAGGATTACTACGCCATTGGGGCCAAGCAGCGTTAAGAATGTATCGGGACTCGGCGCCCCTGGGGATGAAAGACTAATTGCCACCGGCTGGCCGGCCAATACATCGAAGACGTAACGATCTGCAAAATACCCGTTGCCTCTGACAGGTGAGTGGCAGTCGGTATCAGACAGATTGCCATTAATCGTTTGACCTGGAGCAATAGGTGTTAAGCCGCAATCCGGACCCGTGCCCGACTGAGTAATCGGAACACGTAATCCACCAAAGCCCTGAACAGAACTTAGCAGCAAGAATCCTCGGCGGCCCGCTGCACCCGAGTTTGCCGCAACCGTGAAGTTCATAGCCTGAGACCCGGATCCCAACGTGGTTTGCGGAATAAGCCAGCTGATTCCCGGATGTTGCTGCATCCCGTAAGAAAAGCACGATCCAACCGCAGTCACATTGAGAACGCCACTGCCACCGGCGGACGGGAAGTGCTGGCTGGTGGGGCTTACGCTCAAAGTGCAGTTGGCCAGGGTGGCGTTGATTGTGTAATTGCCGGTCTGCTGCATGCCGAAAGAGGTTGCTTCGATGATGTACTTACCGGTCAAAGGTAGAGTTAACGCTGGCGCAAAAGCAGGGTTGGGTATTCGGGCGTTATTGTTGCCATTATTATCATCATCCTGAATCACCACGTAACCATCGGGTCCGATAAGATAGAGGTAAGGATCAAGATCTCCTGACGATCGATCCATGGTAATGGTCACCTGTTGCCCGGCGGTGGCGTTAAAGGAATATTGATCGGCGAAGAATCTGACACCGCGTGAGCGGGCGCCACAATCTGAATTCGATAACGTGCCATTCGTATTGACCCCACTTGTGTTGATAGGTATTTCAAGACAAGAAGGGGTTGGAGGTTGAATGGAAGAGACGATTAAGCAACTACCGTTTGCGCTTGCATGGCCTACGATCTGAGAGCGTGAAAACGGACAGAAGCCGGCGCCATCACCAATGAAGGCTTCCATGATCGTGTTCTCACAGGGTTGCTCGACATCCGGCGGGACGAACTGATTAGCCTGATCAGAATGGACGGCGCTAAAGTTATGAGCTATTTCATGTGCAGTCAGAACTACAGTTGGTGCTGATATAGAACTG
>JAMQPI010000504.1 GCA_023717565.1 Pyrinomonadaceae bacterium
CGTGTCTACACGCTATTTCAGTCGGTGGTGCCAGTCGACGATTCTTTGCAGCAACTAGAGATGCAGCAAGATACGCCAGATACCGAAGATCAAGACTCAGCATCCAGCGAAACACTCAAATCGCGCCCTCGAGATCGCGAACCGCAGCGACGTGACGCGCGCGAACTCTTCAATGCCTGGAACGATCCCAACGCCGAGGGAGATCCGGACGAGCTTGAAGGCGGCGAAGCCTGGATTGAGGCCGAGAGCCCGGAACAGAAGCTGGAAGAAGGTGAAGTGGCTTACAACTATGACGAGTGGGATCGTGAACTCACCGATCATCGCCTGGCCTGGTGCCGGGTGATCGAGAAACAGGTGAAGCACGGAGATCGACTGTTCGTGGATCAAACGCGGGACCGCCACCGGGGAGTCATCTCATCAATCCGACGCCAGTTTCAGTTGCTGAAACCTGATGAACTTACGCGAGTGGCAAACGAGCTTGACGGCGAAGAGTATGATCTCAATGCCGTGGTTGATTTCGTCCTCGACCGCCGGGCCGCCAAGGTGGGCGGCGGGCATCAATCAGAGCGCATCTATATGAAACGGCTTCGTCGACGTCGTGATGTAGCAGTTTCCTTCCTGCTGGATCAGTCTTCGTCGACCGCCCGCACGATAGGCAGACATCCCCTGCAGCCTTACACGCACCCCGGCAGACGCATCATCGAGATTGAGAAGGAAGGCCTCGTGTTGATGAGCGAGGCATTGGAAGCAGTCGGCGATATTTACTCGATTAACGGTTTTACTTCCGAAGGCCGGCGGAATGTAAAATTCTACGTGGTCAAAGATTTCGACGAGAAGTATTCGGACGAAGTTAAGCGGCGCATCGGCGGGATTACTTATCAGAACAATACTCGACTCGGCGCAGCAATTCGCCATGCGACGGCGAAGTTGGCAAAACAACAGGTGCGAACGCGGCTGTTGATTGTGCTCTCTGACGGTCGTCCTTATGATCACGATTATGGGGACGCCCGTTACGCGCGCGAGGACACGCGTGAAGCGTTGCGACAGGCCAAAATTCAGGGCATCACACCCTTCTGCATTACGATCGATCGGGAATCGGAGGCGGAATTGCGCGACCTCTACGGCGAGATTGGCTACACGATCATCGACGACGTACTTTCGCTGCCAGAGCGATTGCCGGGCATCTACAGACGACTCACTACGTGACTTACAGTCAGGCAACTTTATGACGTGGCGAACCTCTTCAGCCGCGTGTGCATAATGTTGCCTTTCTGAGTTATCATGGAGCACTTTTGATAGATATTCGGATGTGCCAGATGGTTTCAAGAGTACGCTTGGGCTGTGTCGGAGGATGAAATGAGATTAACAAGATCAGGCGACGGCAAGATTGCAGGTGTATGTGCTGGTCTCGCAGAATGGCTCGGCTGGGAGCCGGGCAGCATACGGGCCCTATTCGTCCTCGTGACCATTTTCAGCCTCGGTTTCGGCGGGGTCGTTCTCTATGCCCTGCTGTCTTGGATGATGCCTCCACCCTCCGGCGGCTTCAACCTGGAAGATTTTCGGGAGCAGTGACATAGTTTTTCCACATCATCAGGGGTTCAAAACCTATTTCCGAACGGACGTCCTCATTTTCTGTATTCGCAGCCTCTTACACACTCTCATTCCCGTAACCACCACCTCCAGGAGTTTCAATTCGCACACGGTCGCCCGGCTGTAGTTCCCAGCTTCCTTTCGATTCTATTTGACGCGAGGACCCATCGTGAATGATGACGTCATGTCCTGTCGCTGCTTCCTCGCCACCGCCCAGTCCGTACGGTGCTTGCTTTCGTCTGTCAGAGAGGAGCGACATACGGGCCGGTGCCAGCGTTTCGATCTCGCGCACCACTCCATCGCCGCCGCGTCGGTTGCCGTCTCCGCCTGAGTGCTTGCGGATGCTGTACTCGCGCACTCGGAGCGGGTAAGCATACTCAAGCGCTTCGGCGGGGGTGTTGAGGCTGTTGGTCATGTGAGTATGGACCGCGCTCATGCCGTCGTGATTCGCCCGCGCTCCCATTCCGCCCGCCACCGTTTCGTAGTAAGAAAACTCGCGACCCGTGCGCGGATCGATTCCACCGATGGTTAGATTGTTCATGGTGCCCTGGCTCGCTGCGGGTATGCGATCGGGCAGCGCCTGGGCCAGCGCTTTGAACAGGACATCCACGATGCGTTGCGAGGTTTCGACGTTACCGCCGGCAACTGACGCAGGATGAACGGCATTCACCACGGTGCCTGCTGGAGCAATTACTTCGATTGGTTGCATCAGACCCGCACTCGCAGGCACGTCTCCGCCGATCAGACACCGGAACACATAAGAGACGGCAGACACGGTGATTGCTTCTACGGCATTGATAGCGCCGGCAACCTGTGGGGCACTTCCGCCGAAGTCCACCAGAACTCGGTCACCGTCGATTGCGATTCTCACCCGAATCAGAATCCTATCTTCGCTGATGCCATCGTTGTCTAACCAGTCTTCCGCTTCGTAGGTGCCGTCAGGAATCAACTCGATTGCGCGCCGCATCAGTCGCGCTGAATATGCGATCAGGTGTTTTGCATATTCCCTGGCCTCAGCGACTCCGCGCCGGGCCACGATTTCCAGCAAGCGCGATTCGCCGGTCTTCAATGAACCAATCTGGGCCTGGAAGTCGCCGCGCCGTTCGGCAGCTCCGCGGACATTCGCGAAGATCAAGCGCATGACGTCTTCGACTATTTCACCCGCACGCACCAGCCGAATAGGTGGAATTCGCAAACCTTCTCCATAGACGTCAGTCGCCAGGCCCATCGAACCCGGCGTCGCCCCGCCAATGTCTGCGTGATGCGCGCGATTGGCAACGAAAAACAAAAGACGGGGAGAGGGGGAGGTGGGGAGACGCGGGGATGGGGAGGCACGGAGACGGGGAGATGCGGCGGATTGTTTTCTCGCCCCGTCGCCCTTTCTCCCTTTCGCCCCGTCTCTCCCAAAGACTCCCATCACCAACGTAACGTCCGGCAGATGCGTGCCGCCCGCGAAAGGATCGTTAACTGCTACCACATCGCCCGGCTCTATGTTGACTTCATTAAGCGCCGCTTCAACGGCCATCGGCATTGAGCCCAGGTGCACCGGCATATGATCGCCCTGGGCAATCACGTTGCCGCCGCTATCGAATACTGCACATGAGTAGTCGCGCCGCTCTTTTATGTTTGGCGAGAAGGCCGTGCGGCGCAGGGCGATGCCCATCTCTTCGGCGACGGAGGTATAGAGCGCGCGGTAGATTTCGAGGGTTGTGGGATCGAACTTGTTTCTCATTTAACTACCAAACACCATTGGAAATCCTGGCTAGTTCAAGGACAGCCCGATGTAACAGCAAGCGCCGGCCGATTTAACTGCAAGCGCAGAGAACGCAACGGGTTTCACCCCATTGTGGGGTGAGATGTTTATAGCACTGGACTCACAACCCACCTCGGGCACCGTTCGGAGGGCGGAACTCAACTTGGAAGGTACTGATTTAAGTCTCATTCCGCCCTCCGAACGGCGAATGGATATTCATTGTGTCCCGGTCCTATAAACATCTGACTCCTAACGGAGTGAAGAACCTCACAACTCAATCACCAGATTACCAAACGCATCGAGATGAGCTCGGCACTCGCGCGGAATCAGAGTCGTCGCCGAGTACTCCGTGACAATACATGGCGTTCGTAGCTTCATGCCGGCACCCAGATCATCTCGCCGGTAGATGCCAACGCTAACCTTCGCGCCGTCGAAGTAAGCGACTCCGGATGAGTGCGGCTTTGCCCGCGCGGTTCGTCGCGAGCTTGAACTGCGCGGGTTCCTGAACTTCTCCACAATGCCGATCGACCTCAACTTCGTGCTGACAATCTCCACCACGTCTGATTCCTGCGCATAACCATAACGGGCTTGATGTGCGCGATGAAAATTCGCCGCGATATTCCCGCGGCTTCCCTTCGCCGCCGCGATGTTGAGTTCGAAAGACTGTCCCTTGTAGCGAGCGGCCAGCGATCTTTCGCTGCGTTGTTTGGATGCCGGAAACCCTTCCCTCCGCAGTGCACTGTCTGCTGTTTGCTCAAGTTCCTTAAACGCAATTTCCAGCTTCCTTTCGATTCCAGGTGCGACTTCCAGCATCACCGTGCGACTCAAATCCTTCACCACGTCGGCGGTCACCACTCCGATTGCGGAGAGCGCGCCCGCTGCCGTGGGAGCGATGACCCGCGGAATCCGCAATGCGCTTGCCAGGTCGACTGCATGTAAACCGCCGGCGCCGCCGAAAGGCAGCAGGGCAAAGTCCCGCGGGTCGTAACCGCGTTCCACCGAAATGCTTCTCAGCGCTCGTTCCATATTTGTGTTCACCACCGAAATTACCCCTTGAGCTGCCTCGGTGACGCTGACCCTTCGGTCCGCGGCTTTGCTCAGCTCGGCCGCCAGCATGGATATCGCTGCGCGAGCTCGCTGCTCATCGAGCGGAAACTCTCCTCCCAATAGACCAGCCCCACCGAAGTGGCCCAACACAGCATGAGCGTCAGTCACGGTGGGCAGCATCGACCAGCCGTAGCAAGCCGGTCCGGGATCAGCCCCGGCCGACTCCGGGCCCACCCGCAACGACCCGCCTTCATCAACTCTGGCAATCGATCCACCACCGGCGCCCACGGTGTGAATGTCCATAACCGAAACGGCAACTGGCAAACCGGCAACCGCCGCCTCATTAGTCATGCGCAGGCCTGCTCGATCACAAAGAGCCACGTCGGTTGATGTGCCCCCCATATCGAAAGTCACGATGTTTTCGAGTCCAGCTGATCGGGCAGCGCGCAAAGCTCCTACCACGCCACCTGCAGGGCCAGAAAGAATTGTGCGCACCGGCTCGTCTGCCGCTGCCGTCGCCGAGATGCTGCCGCCCGACGACTGCATCACCCAGAGTTGCGGGGCGTGGGTAGCAAGTTTCTTGAGATAGGAACCCATGAGCGGTTGCAGGTAGGCGTTGATGCAAACCGTCGAAGTGCGTTCATACTCGCGATACTCAGGCAGAATCTGGTGAGAGACCGACACCGGAACGTTTAGCGACGATAGGGACGCTGTGATCTGCCTTTCGTGTTCCGGATGGACGAAAGAGAAAAGGAGGGAAATCGCAACTGACTCCACCTGCGCCGCTCTTAGTTTAGCGACGAGAGCAACAAGTTGATCATCTTCCAGGGCCTCGAGCACTTCGCCTGCTGCCGCAACGCGTTCGCGAACACCAAATCGCAGATCGTCCGGCACCAGCGGTGGCGGGCGAACGGCGTCCAGATTGTAGAGTTCTGGACGCGCCTGTCTGCCAATTGCCAGAACATCTTCGAAGCCACTGGTGGTGATCAGCGCGGTTCGTGCCCCTCGTCTTTGGAGCAAGGCATTGGTTCCTACCGTGGTGCCATGAACGACTTCGAGGTCTCGAAGTTTGGCACCGACGAGTGCGGCGATGCGATTCAAACCGGCAACAATAGCAGTCGAAGGATCGGCGGGAGTGGAAGGAAGCTTGAAGACATGCAGCCGATTATTCAGCTCGCAGACAAAATCTGTGAAAGTCCCGCCGGTATCAACCCCCACACGAGTCGTCGGTTGAGTCTTAGATCTAACCATCTAGAAATAGTGGGCAGGAGGCAGGAGCAGGAGGCAGGAATAAGAACCAAGGTGAACTGAAAACCTGCTGACTCCTGCCGTCTGCCTACTGCGCCTGCCTCCTGCCCTCTGCTCCTGCCTCCTGCTCTACCTTCTCCCAGCGTCCGCTAGTATTCGAGAGTCGCGCGGCATCCAACACCAGCTGGATCCGATAGCCGTCTTCGAATGTCGCCGCTCCTTCGACCTTCTGGTGACCTTGTCGCAGGGCTTCAATTATGTCACATGCGAAATTCGTAAAACCTCGTGACCAGCTGGCCGGACGCATCCCGGGGGCCATGGGATCCTGGTGCACTTGAACCGGTCGCCAGGTGCCCGAACCAGCCGGTGAATGCCACAGCTCACCAGTCTCTTCAACCATTAAGGCTCCCGACGAGCCGTAAATCTCGAGGCGGTTCTCATGGCTGCCGGATTCCACTACAGAAAGCGCTGCGGCGCCGGTGGCATTCCTGGTTAGCGACGCGTCCGCGAATCGGAAGTGCAGCTTGGCTTCGTCATCTGAGGTCACCCGACGCATGGTGCCAGAAGTTTTGTCAGGGCGTTCAGCGATCTGGGAGTTGAGCATGCACGAGACGGCGCTGATCTCTGTGCTCAACATCCAGCGAAAGGAGTCGATGACGTGGGAACCAATGGCGCCGAGTGTACCGCCGCCCATGGTCTCGTCGGACCACCAATCCCAGGGACGATCCAAAACGCCGCGATAGTCAGAACGAAATACGTAGTTGCAATGGCGAACCGCGCCAATCGTGCCACTGGTCAACATCGAACGCATCATCCGCCGGCTCTTCAAAAACCGGAGCTCGTGATCGATCAGCGCCAGCACGCCCGCCTCTGCGGCGGCCTCGGTCATACGTTTCGCTTCCGCGGCATTCATGGCCATTGGCTTTTCACAGAGCACGGCCTTGCCGTGATCCAGTGCGGCGAGAGTCATCTCCATGTGGGTGACGGGCGGCGTCACGACGCTGACTAGATCAACATCCTCGCGGGCTACCAGCTCGCGCCAGTCGTTAGCCACATGCTCAATTTCAAATTCTTTGGCGACGCTGGCGGCGCGTTCTGGATTCTTGCTGGCGATAGCGACAATTCGCGCGCCCATGCAATCGCGAAATCCGGGAATCTGCGTAGTGCGGGCAAAGCCGGCGCCGATGATTCCGATCCTTACTGGGTTTCCGTTAGTCACAACCGAATCTTCCTTTTTGGCTTGCTAAAATAAGATCTATCGCCATCAACCCAACAGAACCGCATAAGATGTAACACAGTTCATCGAATTCGCAGTCGACAGAGTACGATACATCTGCTTACATTCGCCTGCACAATCGCGCCATTTTCACGCTGATCGAGAGTCTTGGTCAATCGAGGTCGCTACAGCTACGTCGATTCGCCCGCCGAAGTTGAAGTTATCCGCACAGAAATTTGCTTGCAGGCACAGCAAGAACGGCATAACAAAAATGGTTGCGCCTTTAAACTTCTGTGATAGAAGGGCGACGCGAGTTACCCGACCTTACGAGGGAATAGCGTCGAACAAAAGCCTGCCATGGCGGCCACTTATGGAAGGGCTTCATGCTGCTCGCTAATTTCGAACGACTGCCCGAAACACTCAGGGGGCAGCGATTCGAAAGAAGGATGCCTCTACCCTCACTACTCACAAAAAACAAACCCTTGAAAGGAGGGAGTATGAGACTAACGATCAAACTAGTCGTCGGATGTCTTTTTGTCGCCTGTTTGTTAGGTTCACTGTGGGAGGAACCTGTAAGCGCTGTGAAGGTTGTCGAACGAAGTAACGACGGCAACCGACCATTGCGCGCTCGAGCGATCATCCGAGGACCAAACGGCATCGAGGGTGAAGTGCTTTTCTTACAAGCGCCTTGTCCGGGTTGCCCGACGCCGGCTCCGGGAGCGCCGGCAGAAACCTTCAGAAACTTTCCTGAACCAACTGTGTTAATTGTGGCGCGAGTCAACGGCCCTACTTCGGCTTTGGCGCCGGGAGCACACGGCGTTCACATTCACGAGGTGGGCTTGTGTGAGGCACCAGCCTTTACAACGGCCGGAAGCCATTTGGACCTCGGGCCAGCCGGCAGTAATCTCCCGGTCGATGCTAACCATCCGTATCACACGGGAGATGTCCCCAACCTCATCGTCAGCTCACGCGGACGTGGTTTCCTCTCCCACATTTCGAGTCGGATTACACTCTCGCCTGGCCCACTTTCCATTTTTGATACAAACGGCAGCGCGGTCATCGTTCATCTGAACCCCGACAGCGGTCAAACAGGCATCACCGGCGCCTCAGGCGGTGCACGCATCGCTTGTGGTGTGATCCAGCTTGTGCCCGATGATGACGATGATTTTGATATCGGCCACTAGCGCCGAGCTTTCGCTTTTTGACGTCGGGTAATACTGCCTCAGCCGCGGCGCCATGTTGGTTGCCGCGGCTGAGTCGTCTCTAACCCTATAGTTTTAACGCTTCCGCAACCCCCCTTTGACCTTATTACAACACAAAGTTCCTCGCTGGAAAGAGCCCGACAAAATATCGAAAACCGGCGGAACCTTTCGGAGCATGAACGCATCATACAACTGTGATTTGCATTCCATTGTGGATCCTTAGTCGCTTCGCCTATCAACCGACTCGGAGAAAACACGATGCCGCCACTCAGTCGTCACCTCGGCCTTGGTCTACTCATGAGTATTGCCCTTCTCTCGGTGACCGCTCAGAACAGACCGAGTGAATCAAATGCTTTGTTTCCCATTGAACAAAACAGCAGGTGGGGCTACATCGATAGCCTCGGCAAGATTGTAATCGAGCCGCGATTCGAGGCAGCCGGTGAATTCTCCCATGGTCTGGCGCCTGTCGAGATCGACGCCAAATGGGGCTTCATCAATGAGACTGGCGAGCTGGTGGTCAAGGCTCAGTATTCAGGTGCACACGAGTTTTCTGAAGGTTTGGCCCGAGTACAGGTGGGTGGTGATAAGTACGGGATGTATGGCAAGTGGGGATTCATCGATGAGACTGGCCGCATGGTCATCGAGCCCCGGTACGGCGAGCTGAATGGAGTCGGTGACGGTGACTCCGACTTTCATGAAGGGCTGGCGATGTTTGAGATCGATCGCAAGAAGGGCTTCATCGACAAAGCGGGCAGCGTTGTTATCGCACCGAGGTTTGAGTACGCGTACCACTTCAGCGAAGGGTTGGCTAGTGTCTGTGAAGGACTCGATAAGTGGGGTTATATCGACCAGACAGGCCAATGGGCCATCCTGCCTAAGCTCGATTGGGGGAGTCTGTTTTCCGAGGGACTTGCGCCGGTGACCCTCAATGGCGTCTGCGGGTACGTCGACCGAACTGGAGATCTTAAGCTCAAGCCCAAATTCAAGGAAGGTGAGGACTGCGCCACGGTATGGGGTAGTTTTGATGGTGGTCTCTCCAGATGGAAGGTTGGCGACAAGTATGGCTACATCGATCGATCAGGACAATTCGTGATCAAGCCCGAATTCGATCTGACGTTCAACTTTTCTGAAGGCATGGCCTTTGTTGTAAAGGACGGGAAGTACGGCTTTATCAATCAGGCCGGCGTGATGGCCATTGAGCCCCAGTTCTATGACGCGAAAGACTTTCACAACGGACTGGCACGCGTGAGCTACAGTGCGCGAGAGTCCTGGGGTTACGTCAACAAGGCTGGTGAATTTGTTTGGAAGACCGCTTCCGCAGTCCCTAAGACCGACGCAGCGAATTCATTTGTCCAGGCCGGACACACACGAGATCTCCTGTTCGTAGGTTGGAGTCCTGACGGGCATCTTCTCGCCTCGTATTCTGCCGCCGATGGATGGATCAAGGTCTGGAACCCAAGTAATGGCAGGCTGCTTTGGGACATCCAAGCCACGGCTCTGAAACCTGGCGAACGCCTGAGGAGTCCTGATGGCAATCTGTTGGTCTCTGGTACTCGAGACGTGTCGTATGAAATACGAGACGCGCGATCCAGCAATCTGATTTGGCAGATCAAGGCGCATGGAACAAGTGAGGAGCGAGTCCTAAGCCCCGATGGCCGCATCGTAGCAGCCCGCGGGCGCTATGGTGATGCTTGTGTCAGTCTTGTCGACGCAAAGACCAACCAGCTGATTCGCCGGCTCGAAGGCCATCCAGGAATCGTCTACGCGATCGCCTTCAGTCCTGATGGCAACTTCATAGCCTCTGGAAGCGGCGACAAGTCGATCAAACTCTGGGATGCGCAAACCGGCAAGCTACTCAATACTCTGGCTGGTCACTCACTGCAGGTCACTGCAGTGGCCTTCAGCGCGGACGCGAAGACACTTGCCTCAGGAAGCCAAGACGACACTTTACAGATCTGGAACGTAAGTAACGGCCAGTTGATCCGCACCATTCCCGCGTTCAGTGGTGGTGTGGGAGGGATTGATTCGGTGGCCATCAGTCCCGATGGAAAGAACGTGATTGCCGGCAGCGGTACGCAGATCAAAGTCTTCGATACTGCAACCGGAAAGCAGGTCCGCACTCTTGAAACTCGTGAATCTCACACTAGCGGTGGGCCTGGCGGACTTCAGACAACCTCGTGCTGCGGAAGTGAAGTACGTGCCGCGATCTTCAGTTCGGATGGAGATCTGATTGCTTCAGCTCATGAGGACGGAACGCTCAAGTTGTGGGACCTGAAAAGCAGTAAACCGATCCGCACGATCCAAGGACGCTTTCCTGATTTAGGTGCTCTGGCATTTAGTCCCGATGGAAACTTCATCGCCTCGGGTTATGACGAGGAAGAAAGCAGAATTAGTTTGTGGTCGGTTCAAGATGGGAGGTTGGTAAAGCAGTTTGGCGAAGAGTCTGACTATGTGCATTCCCTTGCTTTCAGTCCCGACGGCAGAATGGTTGTTTCAGGCCACATGTCGGACGACGTCAAATTGTGGGAAGCGAAAACAGGAAAACTTCTTAGACAGTTCAAGCAGCCGTTTTCCATGGACGATGAAGTGGCATTCAGCCCAGACTCCAAACGAATAGTCTCTGGTGGCGAAAACCAGAATATTCTTCTCTGGGACGCGACCACTGGACGATTGATCTGGAGCCTGATCCCCATCGACTGGGAAGCGGAGAAGCGAGCGGAGAAAGAAGCCGCTGAGCAAGCCAGGATTGATGCATTCGCCAAAGCTGAACGAGATCGTCAGGCTCACGAAGCCGACAAAGCAGCCGCTGGTTGGGAGAGCCAGATCACAATCACTTTTGAACACTTCGGTCCGCCCATCAATCCGCTCGAGCAACGCTTGCTGGAAAAGGGTGATCCGACGAAGAGTCTAATCCAACAGCCCGCCGCGGAAGCGACCGGCGTATGGCTGCGCTTGCGAAACAACTCGCCACTGCCAATCAGTTTCCGCACGGATAGTTTTTATCTGCCGCGTCCAACGTGTGGAGTTAGGTTAAGCAACGGTAAGAATGGTCCGGGGTTGTGCGACGGTAGGGAAGTGAGCATTCAGTATCAAATTGAAGACGCGAGCGGAAAGCCAGTTCCGTGGGGGATTGATGTGTCTTCAATGTCGATCCTTCCGCCGGGTGCCTCGGTCCTGTTCAGCGCGCCTCTGGCTCATTTGCAGAACAGCAGAGTGATTTCCATCGCCTACAATTTCGAGAAGGAAAATGATAAGCACGAGTTGGAAGCGTACGGAACCGCTCATCGCGTGGTTCTTAAGAGCTTCAAACTCCCGTGAAGAAGCTTAGAGGACGCACGCCAACCTGA
Source organism: Pyrinomonadaceae bacterium (assembly GCA_023717565.1). Taxonomy (GTDB): domain Bacteria; phylum Acidobacteriota; class Blastocatellia; order Pyrinomonadales; family Pyrinomonadaceae; genus PSRF01. The sequence goes on from JAMQPI010000504.1 coordinate 11,404, forward strand.
TGCCCCTGCCGGGTCTGCTTTTCGTTGTAAGCCGTGTAACCGAATAACAACGAGGATTACTCCTGGTCGGATCATTTGCGGCCACCCAGGAGACTCATAGATATGGAACGACTATTCAAGCGTTCTGGAGATTTGGAGATCGTCGCTTCCGAGCGTTCATCGCCAAAGGACTTCGACTTCCTGGTCGGAAAATGGAAAATCCACAATCGGAAGCTGAGAAGCAGACAAGCTCAAGGCGGCCGCCGATGAGCACTAATCCAAAGCTCACTGCAGTTTAGAGTTCAACGTTAGTTTGTGGTAGCGACACCGCAACCTAAAGGTTGAACTCTGAACTTCTGAAATCAAACTGGCCCTGTGCTGGCTGGATTGGCTGACGTCTCTTTCAGCAATCGCTCCATCTCCTGCTTCATCTCGGCGAGGGCCATGGCTGCGCTGGGCTCATGAATCAGGTTCTTCATCTCATACGGATCGATTTTGAGATCGTAGAGCTCATCCATCCCCTCCAGTTCCAGATAGTGAATGTATTTCCACCGCTCGTTGCGCACAGCCTTGTAACCCATCTGCAGGACACGTGGGAAGACTTTGTCGGAGTAGTACTCGATCAGGAACGAATTGCGCCACGCGGGTCGCTCCCCTTGCAACAGCGGCACGAGCGAACGGCCCTGCATCGTGGCCGGCACGTCAACGCCCGCCAGTTCAAGCAGCGTCGGAGCCAGATCGATGTTCAGCGCAAACTCGTCGCGTATCGTGCCTGCTTTGATTGCTTTTGGATAACGCACGAGCAACGGCATGCGGATGGATTCTTCGTAAGCCAGCCGCCGTTCGACACTCAGGCCGTGTTCGCCGTAGAAGTAGCCGTTGTCGCTGGCGAAAACGATGATTGTGTTGTCGAGTTTGCGGGTGTCTTTCAAGGCCTCGAGGATTTTGCCAACGCCTTCCTCGATCGCCATCAATGAACGCTGCCGGCCGAGGATCGCGTCGTCGCGTGTGGCCGTCGCGGCGCCGAGCGGCGGCAGGTCTCCAATCCGGCGTTGCAACGCGGGTTTGCCTTCCGGCGCGCGTTTGTAATTAGGTCGGTGCGGGATGGTCCTGCCCGCGTAAAGATTCCGGTGACGCTCGGCAGGAATGAATAACTCCGCGTCGGCAAGATTGACACTCCCGTCACCGCGCTGCATCACTTCGGGATGGACCGCTTTGTGCGCCAGATACATCAGGAACGGTTTGTCGTGGCGACGCTTTATGAACTCCACCGCATAGCCGCTGAGAATATCAGTGATATAGCCGGAGGCCTTCACCGAGGTGCCGTCCTCATTGAGCTCCGGGTTAAGGTAAGTGCCTTGTCCCTTGAAACTCACCCAGCGATCGAAGCCCGGGCGCCTCGCGTCGTCGTTTCCCATATGCCATTTGCCAACAAACGCAGTTTCGTAGCCCGATTGACGCAGCAGCAGAGGAAAGGTGACCAGCTGATGACTGGCGGCCGAGCGGTCAATGTTGTCGATGATCCCGTGGGTGTGCGCGTATTGCCCCGTAAGAAAGCTTGCGCGCGACGGCGAGCAGAGCGGTGTGGTCATGAACGCATTACGCAACACCGCACCTTCTTTGCCGATGCGATCAATGTTGGGTGTCTTGAGGTACGGATGGCCCATAACGCCAAGTTCGTCCCAGCGCAGATCGTCGATCAGGATGAATACGATGTTGGGTCGAGCGTTGCGCGCCGCACCCGACGGACGCTGGCTCATCCCTGATAGTGGCAAGATAAGTACCAGGGAAAGCAGGAACAGCGAACCGAATACCGCTGTGCGACCTTGCAGGCGGTTCGATGGGTTCGATTGAGTCATTCTATTGCACGCGGCCCTGGTAAACGCCACACAGCCATGATAGCTACTATGGCCGTCGTCACATTC
>JAMQPI010000508.1 GCA_023717565.1 Pyrinomonadaceae bacterium
ATGTTGCGCAGATCGACCCGACGCTACCGCGCTACGGTACTGACCTCGTCCCCCCCCTTTGCGTCTTTGCGTGAAACCGTCTTTCATTAGGGTAAGTGTGTCGCGCTCAGAAAACTCATGAGCGCCTTGTTAACTTCCTCAACAGCTTCGTTTTGAACCCAGTGGCCGCAATCAGGTATGCGCAACTCGGTGTAAGGAGCATCGATGTAGTCGGCAACCCCGCGCACTGTCTGAGGAAGAATCGCGAAGTCCTGCTCGCCAAAGATAAAGAGTGTCGGCACTCGAATGCGCCTGTCGCCCCCTATCTCCCTTGTACTCGACGGTTCAGTCTTCGCCGTTTTTGATCCACGCATCATTCGAAAGACGTTTGCTCGATAGTAGTTGATAGCGCCGGTTAACGCACCCGGTTGACCCAGCGCCTCTTTGTAGGCCTCGACGTCCACATCCGTGAAACTGCCCGCTCGAAAGACCTGCTCCCGGAAAGTACGGTCGAGGCTCGCGAAGCTATTTCGACGGATTGCCCATTCGGGTACGCCCGGAAGTTGAAAGAAAAACATGTACCAGCTTCTGAAGAACTGGGCTAGTGTCAGATTCGCGCGCCAGACCGCAGCGGGCGGAACCTGTAATACGGCTAGTTTGGAAATGCGTTCTGGATATTTCTGCACGACGGCCCAGGCTACACCGGCGCCCCAATCGTGTCCGACTATGGCCGCCTTGGTTGCGCCGAAGTAATCGATCAGACCAATGACATCATCCGCCAACACGTCGGTTGAATAGTCTTCCACCCGCGAAGGCTTTTCGCTCAAGTTGTAACCCCGCATATCCGGAGCTACGACATGGAAACGCGGGCCCAGTGCAGGCAACTGGTGACGCCACGAATACCAGAACTCCGGGAAACCGTGCAGCAGGATAACCAGATCGTCACCGCTACCGCTTTCAGCGTAGTGCAGACGAATGCCGTTCGCCTGCGCGAAGCCGTGCCGTATGTCCGTGCTGGAAGTAATAACGGGAGAATGTAGCATAGGTCATTTGGCATTTCTCATTCGCGACTTCGCGCTTTGTTCGTGTCAGTTCGTGTGATTTTGTGGATCACTTTGCCGAGGCGAGAGAACAGAACGATCCACGAAATCACACGAAGCCACACGAAGCCACACGAAAAGAAATGAACAACACCTAATGACGAATGAGAAGTGTCAAAAGATACATGGAAAATGCTAAGCGAGTTCCAAACGGTTGGCTTCATCATCGGGAACTTCAATCTCCATCCGCAGCAGCGCGGTTGAGAAGGTCTTTCCTTGAGCGTCGGTCATTAAGGACAGGGTCCCACCTCCGCCCAGGCTTTCATGTAACAGGAAATTAAGCGCACCGAGATTTGCCAGCTCAAACCTTTCAACGTTGCCCTTGCAGATGCCTTTGAAGTGTTGCTTGACTCGCTCGGCGGTGACTTCCCGCACCAGAATCGGATAAAACTCATCGCGCAGCGCAATCAATCCGACATTCGCAGTATCGCCTTTATCGCCGGAGCGCGCATGGGCTAGTTTGGTTAGTTGAATTTGCATGGATTGGTCAGTTGTCAGTGGTCCGTTGTCAGTTGGTCGCGTCACGCGTCAATTACCTGAACCTGCGGCTTGATCTCTTCCTTGGGAATCAGCGCCGGCCAGTAGGCAACAATCTCTTCCACCTTGGGTCGTCCGCCAGCGAAGCCTGTCACACCAGGAGGACCAGTAAGAACCAACGGGGCAATCTCCTTCGTAAACCTTTCTACGGCACCACGATCCTCGCCGCGGACACCAACGCGGAGCTGAACTTCCGGCAGATCGCTGCGGGGCTCACCAGCCAGATGGCCGTGGGTTGCGTTCGCCCCAACAAACTCCGTGTGAATGATATCGAATTTCAAACCAAGTCGATCAAGGCGCGCTCGTAGGATCTTGTCGGCTGCTTGCGCCTTCGCGTAAGCATCAGGCCAGGAGTAGACCAGCGTGCCCACAGCCTTGTATCCTGCCGAGTAACTTATCGAGACCTTGAGCGAGTCGGTTGCTGGTCGACCTTCGATTCCATAAACGCGGACTCGGTCACGGCCCTCGTATTCAAGCTGCACAGTAGTGAAATCCGCAACGCAATCCGGCGTGAGGTACGAGTGCGGATCGCCCATCTCATACACCAGTTGTTCTTTGACAGAAGGGATAATTACCCAGCCGCCGGTGCGTTCGTGCTTGGTGATAACAAACGTACCATCGGGTGCGGCTTCAACAATTGGGAAACCGACCGCCGCGAGGTTTGGAACACTGCTCCATTCATATTGGCAGTTGCCTCCGGAACACTGCGCGCCACATTCGATGATGTGCCCGGCGATGGTTCCGGCCGCCAATCTGTTCCAATCATCAGCCGCCCAGCCAAACTCATGAATCAACGGCGCAAGTGTCAGGCCGGTGTCGGTCGCCCGGCCAGTGATAACAATCCGCGCGCCGCCGTTGAGCGCCTCGACCATGGGCCACGCACCGAGATAAGCGTTAGCACTTTGAATCCGATCGCGCACCGTCGACAGCGGTTCTTCCGTGTCCATGTTGCGCAACTCGATTCCCCGCCCCAGAAGTTCATCGAGCCTGGACATGATGTCGTCGCCAGTTACGATTCCGATCCGCAGCTTGCCGGCCAACCCAAGTTCCCGAGCAACTTCGCGCACGGCATTGGCGCAACCTTCGACGTTTACGCCACCCGCGTTTGCCGTGACCCGAATATCTCGTTCGACGCAGGCCGGCAGTATCTGCTTCATCAGGGGAATGAAATCCTTGGCGTAGCCGGCGTTAGGATCTCGCGAGCGTTGCTTCTGCATGATCGACATCGTCACTTCCGCGAGATAGTCGAGCATGAGGTAGTCGATTGGCCCACCCTCAACCTGGCGCACGGGTGCATCAAGCAGATCGCCCCAGAAACCCTGTCCCGCAGCAACGCGAATCTTCTGTTTCATCTTGAACTCAAGTCAGAACCGGCGTCATTTTCCATTTTCCATTTCTCATTTGGTCACACAACACCGGGCGGCAATACAAACGGACCGATATGCGGACCGCTGTAGTTCAAGCTGGTACGCAACGCGAGCTCCAACGCCTCGCGCGTTGATTCCGGTTTGATCACAGCGTCGACGAAGCCTCTCGCCGCCGCATACTTCGCATCCAGCTCCATCTCATAAGTCTCGCGCACCTGATCCATCTCGGCCTCGAGATCCTCGCCGGGCTCTTGTTCGTTCTTCTTCAACTTGTCGAGTTGGCTGCCAAACACCGCTTGCACCGCGGAGTCGCCTTCCATAACGCCCATGCGTCCGGTGGGCCAACTAAAAATAAAGTCGGGATCAAACCCCTGCCCGGCCATCGCGTAATAGCCGGCGCCCGACGCGTGGTTCACCGTGATGACGATCTTCGGCACTAAGGCTGTTGCCATTGCTTCAACAAAACGCGCACCCGCGCGAATTATTCCGGAGTGCTCGGCTTCAGAGCCCACCATGAAACCGGAAACATCCTGGATGAAGAGCAAGGGGGTCTGACGACGGTTGCACGTTTCGATAAAGTACGCCACCTTCTCGGCCGACTCCGTATATATAATGCCGCCAAAGCGCGGCGGTCCCCCTCCCGGCGCCCGAATCATGCCGCGGTTGTTGGCGATGACTCCTACCTGAATGCCGCACACACGCGCATGCCCCGTGATCATTTCCTTCGCATAGTCGGCCTGGAACTCGTCCAGATGACCGCCATCGAACAAGCAGTCCAGCAGGTGCCGCGCGTTGTAGGGCTGCTTATGATCCTCCGGAATGATGTTGTAGAGCTCAGAAATAGGTCGCGCTGCGTCCACACTTGGCAGTATGGGAACTACGCTCAGGGGCTTCACCGGTAACTCAGAAACAAACTCCCGGATTTTAGTGAGACATGCCTGGTCGTCAGCAACACGATAGTGGGCAACGCCGGAGACTGAATTGTGGGCGCGGGCCCCGCCGAGCGTTTCATTGTCGATGGTTTGACCGGTAGCGCCTTTCACCAGATTCGCTCCGCCCAGGCCCATGAATGAGGTGCCTTCGACCATCACGATGACGTCTGATAGCGCCGGCAAGTATGCGCCGCCGGCAATGCATGGCCCCATCACCGCGGAAATCTGTGGGATCTTCAGATACCGGCGCATTAGTGAGTTGTAATAGAAGATTCGCGAAGCGCCATATTGTCCCGGAAATACGCCCCCTTGATACGGCAGATTCACGCCGGCAGAATCGACCAGGTAGATGATTGGCAGGTGTGAGCGCATGGCGATCTCTTGCGCTCGCAGAATCTTCTTGATGGTTTCCGGCCACCAGGACCCCGCCTTCACAGTTGCGTCGTTGGCCACAACTACGACTTCCCGATTCTCGATCCGGCCGACAACGGTGACCACCCCGGCGCCGGGCGCGCCGCCGTCGTACTGATCGTACGCCACCAGCAAGCCAATCTCCTGGACGTACGACGCCTGATCGAGCAAAAGATCGATGCGCTCGCGAGCGGTAAGCTTACCTTGCTTATGTTGTCGCTCGATCTTCTCTGGCCCGCCACCGAGCCGCAGTTTCGCCTCGAGCTGTTCCAACTCGGCCGTCAGTTCTCTTAGTCGCTGATTGGATTTTTTTGGCGCGGAGTTTCTTGAGGACTCTTTAACTGAGTATTCGTTGGCGCTGCGTTTCACGGATTAGGGTTCACGGCTAATATTTTAGATTACCGCTCAAAGTAACATGAGGACGGAGACTGTGACAATTGGCGGCACTACCCAAAAAAACCCTTCAATTTGGCACTGTATAGAAAACTCATTGAAGGTTCCGTCTAATATGGTAATCTCTGGGTTGCGGAATCTCACTTAGGCGTCCCCAGCGACATCCATCCGCGGCCCTATCTTTACAGTTTTCTGACCGGGAGGAGGGTCGCGATGAAACGCTGCTTAGAGTGTGAGTTTATTTATGAGGACGATCAGAGCCTCTGCGACATGGATGGGCACGAACTCGTCAGTGACCCAACACTTCAGTCCTTCCAAGTAAACACCAGCTCAACTAACAGTCATCCTGCGAAGGTGCGGGCCAGACGGCTGGCACTCGCGGGCGTCATAGCGGCGCTCATAGGCACTCTTCTATCTGTAGGTTATTCCGGCTTGACCAGCGAGTACGTGCCGCAGACCACTAAGGCTCCCTCGACAAGTGTCATTCGCTCCACGCGATCCGAACCTGTTCAAAAGCCTGCCGCACCCGATCATAATACTGCCGCGCCAAACGTCATTCGCCCCAGCCAGCCCGTACCTGATCAAAGTCCTGCCACACCGACTGCCAACCCCACTACGTCGCCGAGTCCCTCACCAAGATCGGAAAAGACCCGAGCGATACCCGTCACCGGGTCACCGCTTGCGAGTTCCGCACCAGGCTTCCCTTCAACTGCCCCAGGGCGGGACCCGTTGAGGTCCGAGCCCACAAAGGCGAATCATAAAAAGGACTCAGGAATTGGAAGGTTCCTGAAGAAGACAGGCAAAATACTAAAGAGACCATTCAAGTTTTAGCTATCGGTTGTAGGGTGCCTTAGGCGTTGCTTTGCGGCTCTGCCGCCTCCCTTGCGGAATGCCTCCGGCTTTCCGGACATTTAACCTCCCATGATTTGGTGAGGCTATGCCTCGCCTCGCGGCTCCGCCGCCTCCCTTGCGGAATGCCTCCGGCTTTCCGGACATCGACCGTCCCATGATTTGGCGAGCTACGCCACGCCTCGCCTCGCGGCCAGACCTAGCTTTTTCTTAACGGAAAGGCTATCCTCCCGCAAGCTTTTCAACCTCACACGAAAGGATGCACCTCATGTTTCGCATCTCGAAAGACTCGCCTGTTTACTACATCACTTCAGTAGCAAAAGATCGATTACCTGCTCAGTACTCAGCACTCAGTACTCAGTACTCCTAACCAACAACCGACTCAAACCCACGGAGGACCTCACAATGAGCGAAGTCAAACTCAACCTCACAGATGCTCAACACACAATCTGTGGAACAATTCACGCTTCAGTGGCCGACAGGTGTATCGCCGCGCTATCTGCAGAACCGGAAACCATCGCCGAGCTTGAAGCAGCCCTGGCACGCTACGACAAACCAACCGGGGACGTCAGTCCATTCGGGTGGTTTCACAAACACTCGGCGATCGACGGCAAGCCATGGGATGCCGGGATCGTTATCATCGATCTCGCCGCGCGGATCGTCGCTTCGGAGTCGACCTATTCCAGACCCGGACCTCAGGGTGAAGTCAGTTATCACGATGGCACATGCGCTACTGACACGTCGATTTCCTATCGTCTCCCCCACGATTGGCTGTTTCTCGATCAAATTGACGATTACGAGGGATCTCGAGACGCACGTCGCAGGGAACGTCTCGCCACGCCACCTCTTGACGCGCGGGCCATTCTCTACGGCCGGCCATTGCTGGAGTTCATCGCGTGCGAGAGCTGGTCACTGAATCAACAAACCGCAGAGTCCAGAGACTGCAATGGCAGTGTCGAAGTCGAGAAAGCTCTAGCGGCTCATGTGGGTGAGTCTACTTTCTTGCCGCCAGTTGCGTTTGATCAATCACAGACTAAAGACTGTTCAACTGAGGTCGAAGGCCAGCAATCTGACAATTCAGTTCAAAGTGAGATCCTGCGTCAGCAGATCTCCCAGGTTCATGCGCGCTGGTTAATGACTCCGCGCGATGACCTCCAAGGCCACTCGCCCCGAGAACTTTTACTCGCCCGTCAGGACCTCATCGATTACGACATGCACACGCGTTCGATGCAGTGGAGCATGCTAGGCGAGGGACCACCGTGCCTCGCCACTGATTCTTTCGCTTATCGTTTCGCAGGTTTCGGTACTCACGAGTGGGTCATCTACTATGATCTCGTTCGTCACCTACTTTCGAGTGGGCTGCAGGAACTCGGGGGGCCATTCGGTAAAGGGGAGACGGAGAAAAACAACTCTCGGGCGTTAGAAGCCGAGATTGCACGACTCGAAAGACTCCAAAAGGAATGGCTGGAACAACCCCAGGAGGATTACGGCGGGAGGATCCCGGCGCTACTCATAGAGAATGAACGGATACGTTTGCCGATCGCCATGCGCGTGCATGACATGGTCGTCGACGATGACTGCCCTGTTTGTCAGATGATGGCTAATGACGCGGAGTGGGGAATGGATGTGGGTTTCTGGCATCTCGACGGATCGCACATGGACGACGATTTCGCCTTTTCCGATCTGCGCACTCGGGAGGAGTGGAAAGCCCGACAACGGGAATGGGAAGAGTTCACAGAGAAATTCAATCGAGAGTGGGAGGAGCGCCAGCATCTGGAACGACTCACTGGCTCAAAGCACGTCGAAGACGCGTTGGCAACTCCCGAGTTGCCTCAGTCGTCGGATGAGCTTGTAGACTCTACCAAGCCCGTTTCCTAGGACCCAGAGAGTCATCGGGAAGGGCTATTCAAAGATTCATTTGTCATTTCTCATATGAGAAATGACAAATGAATCTTTAAATAGCCCTTCCCATTACCTCAATTCTGCAGACGTCCCTTCTGCAGACGGCCAAAGTGCCAACCCCCACGGCCGGCGAACCCGCTGCGATCCGGCTTATCAAAAAACGCGACAATCGCGGCGCCTTCCTTGAGCGCGGCAAACATTTCCTGGGTGAGCGTAAGCGTGAGTGTGTGACCGGTATGATCACCTGTCAGCTCATTGAGAAAGAACCGCTTCCCGATCTGCAACTGCAGGGCACTCTCTCTGGGTGGAAATGGTCGGCTTGTTCTCAACTCAATTTGGACCAACGGCATCCGGGTGGCACCAATTACTCTCACGACGCTCTTGATGCTAACCACCTCGTTCCCTTCCTCCCGTTCACTAGCAGTGCGAATACTTGCCGTCGCAGTTGGGGCCTTGGGCTCAGAGTTCGTTTCGACTTGAGACGTTTGACCTTGAACACTGGACGGATACTTGAGGGGCTCAGCCAATGAATACATGTCGCTACCGTCAGAGTTTGACACAGATATTTGAGCGCCGTCCTTCAAGACTGAGCGGTCATATATCAGAGTGCTGACTTCCTGAGAATCAAGCGAGAACGTGGGAAGTGCGGCATCATCGAGCCAAATCAATCCAAACCTGGAAAGAGCCGGCACCTGAACTCCCTTTCGCGATTCTGCTCCCGCAAGCGTGAGGCGATAGGCAAACTCTATGATCTCTCTACGACCGTGCTTCTCGATCTCTCGGGGCTCGGGCAACCGTAGTTCCTTCAATCTATACCTGACTGGTTCTCCAGCGCCGGACGCCCATGAACCCTGACCCTGCGAAAGCAGCCGACCTTCCGCCGTTCGTAGCTTCATCGCTACTTGATCGTCAAGGACCGGCAGTCTAGAGGCGACAGGCTGGGATTTCGTCAAAGCTGCCAACTGAACTTCCGCTCGAGACTTTGGTCGAACTCGCGCACCTGCGCGAGTAACCCTGTAGGAGATACCCGCGGGATTTGCAAACGGTTGCACCGTCTGGATGACAACAGTCGTTGGCACGGCGACAACTGCGCCCGCTGCAAACCATGGCTGAGGGGCAAGCGACGCGAAGGGCATCTCGATCGTGCCGTGCTGAAACACCGAAACGGTGCTTGAGGAAATTGGTTGGTTACTGCTATCGAGGAAGGTCACATTGAGGAGGCTGCCATTGTTGCGCCCGTTAGACCAGTGCAGCACCAAAGCAACGGGCTGGCAATCGGCGATGCTGATGGGGATATCAAGCGTCTCTCCGAGCCTTCGGAACAAATGTGAGCCCGAGGTTTGGGGCGGCGGATCCGGGCACACCTGTGCGTGAGCTTTTTCCGGCGACTGAATTTCCTGTTCCGGAGCCTCCTGACCGTAAGCGCTACTAAGGCACACTAGAGCCGAGCAGATCAGGGCGACGGACGCAACCGCTGATCCGATACCGGTCATCCAGAACCCGACGCTCGGCAACTCTATCTTCAACCATCCGACTCTCATGTTGCTGATTCTCATCACAAACTCCTCCATCAAACTAAGGAGACCGCGACTAGTATTAAGGAGACACCTGCTTGGGCAAGAGATCGAGAGGAGGGGCGAACCAGGCTACCAGGTGAGGTGGATTCATACTAGCGGGGAGTGAGGCCCACAAGCAAGACATTATTACTGGAAGGTCACCGACGTTCGGTGTTTAGGGCATTCGGGGAGAGGCCGCGCACAGCAACGAAAAGTCTACCGAGGCAGTCCCTTTCTTGTAGCCTCGCGGCTACACCCCGCTCTCTCATTGAGTTAAACCGCACGCCAAAATCAACAGCCGCACAGACGTGCTGAAATAAGGCATAATGGCGAAGGTTGGGTAATTGCTAAGTGAGTATTATTCGATGAGTATTATGCGATTATGAAACGTTGTCCCCAATGTAGTTTCCTCTATCTTGACTCGGATCAGCTCTGCGATCTCGACCAGACTCCTCTGCTCCCAGACGACTTCGGTACCGATCTAAATCTGGCTGTACATTCAGAGCAGAAGGCTGAGCCGGCCTCGCGAGTCGCTCCGGGCAAACCAAAACGGAAGCGAAGGCCGAACCCGAAGACCCTGCTAGCCGCAATCATCGCCGGTTTTGTCATTGGGCTAACAATCCTGCTCGCCTATCAAAGGACGCGTCCTACTCTCCAGGTCAGCCAGGCGCAGCCCACTTCCGAGGATCAGGCAGCTCAAGCTTCCCGGGTGTCGCAGGTTGCTCAGCAAGCCTCAAACGAGGTGGCCAAGGCCGAGGCTGCGCAACAAGAATCGGAATCAACCGGCGCTCCGGATAACAATCGGTCGCCCTCAGTGGACCCGTCAACTTCCACCACGGCGAAGACAACTCCCAACTCTCGACCTGATTCGGCACGCGTTCGCGTAAGCTCGAATCCAGTCTCGACCGGCGACGCCGCCAAATCCGGTCGCGGCCCAGTCACGATCAGACTTGCCAACGGCTCAACCTTGGAGGCCGATGAGGTGTGGAGAACAAAGGCTGGCATCTGGTATCGTCGCAAGGGGATCGTCACCTTCATCAAACCCAACCGCGTTCGAGCCATGAACCACTAGAGCGAGGCGGAGACGCGGGGGAACGGGGAGAGGATGCACGGCTCCATTCTCCATTCTCCATTTCTCATTTTCCATTTCCCATTCTCCATTTTCCATTTTCCATTTCTCAGCCTGTCACTTGTCATTCGTCACTCATCATTCGTCATTGTCTAATTCCTGTTCGTGTTGGTCCGTGTGATTTCGTGAATCGTTCTGTTCTTTCGTCCCCAGTTCTCTCGGTCAAAGGGGACGATCCACGAAATCACACGAACCAACACGAAATGAGATTCAGAAAATGACCAAATGAAAAATGCTTTCTTCTATCCCCATCCCCCGTCTCAGTTTCCCCGCGTCTCCCCCATCCCCGCGTCTCCCTGCCTCCCTTTCCCGGTCGGTCACTCTCACCCCTTTCGAAGCAGCCACGTCGTCATCGCACGCATGTTCTGCACCACTACCGTCTTGATCGGCTCCAGAAACTCTCCGCGGAGCGATTGGGTTACCTCCATCAACATCGCCTCATCCACCAGGAAGCGGTCGCTCCCATCAGGTAGATGATAACGCCGACCCTCGATCAGCTCGACCTTGTCTGCCATCCCGATTGTGGACGCCAACCGGGCAAAGAAGATCCCGCCAGGCTTCAGTACACGCCACATCTCATTTAACATCGCGTGCCACTGCGCCTCGTCGCGAGCGAAGTGAAGCACGGCGCTACTCAGCACCAAATCGAAGTCGGCGTCTGCAAACGACATACGCTCGATCGGCTCCAGGCGAAAGCTGACGGATGTTAACGGCCCGGAGGTTTCTGCAGGCGATAGCGAAGCGAGAGCTGAGGCCAACCGGCGAGTCTGTGTAATAGCTGTTTCCGATTCGTCGACGCCGCAAACGTCGTAGCCACTCCTGAGAAAATAAACAAGGTTCCTCCCCGATCCGCAGCCGGCATCCAGCAGCCGCATGCCCGGAGCGAACCGGCCCTTCAACAGCTGATCGAACAAGTAGATGTCGATGCTGCCAAACCACTCTTGCAAATTCTCAGGTGCTCTCATGAACAGATAATACGCGGAAATCCGCAATCCGAATTCGAAAATTCCGTGGCTTTTCCCGGTAACAGCATCTAGAATGTCGCCGCTGTACTCAGGGACGACTAATTGTGCTAACGGAAAAAGGAAATCTGATCTCTACCTCGGCTTCAATAATTCGGGCAACGTCGAACGGCGATCCGGATGCTGTGAGAGCCTTGTTGGCTGATGGCTCTGACGTAGACCAAAGAGGTCGCGGAGGGCACACTGCGCTCATGGTCGCCGCAATCTTTGGCCATGTCGACATTGCGCGACTTTTACTAAGCGCCGGCGCTAACGTGCAGTTGCAGGATAACCTTGGCTTAACCGCCAGGGATTGGGCCGACCGCAGAGGTTCCTGGGAGGTTGCCCAACTATTACCAAACGCCTCACCAGAAAAAGAATCTCATCAAAAAACATCGCTAGCGGAACAAGCCCAACTCAAGGTGGGAGTTGAGCGTCGAAATCCTGCAGCCGACCCAAAGAAGACGCCTCAACCGGATACTCTTGGCGTTGCTGAGGAGCAAAGCAGGTCAGAACAGGGAGCAGTAACGAACCGGCCTATAACTAAAACAACTCGCAACGAAATGGAAGCGGTGCGCAGTGAAGCTGAACGAAACCTCAAGGCGACCGAGCCCGAAATCGCACCTGAGGCGGATGCCCTTAGGTTCATGAAGTTTCACAAGCAAATAATGGCCGCCCAGGAGCGCCTTAAAGCAGAACAAGCGCGCCAAGTCACAAACGATGCACCTCGTTTGTCAGCGGTATCAACCTCGCCTTCAACCGGAGCAACTCATGGCGAAGTTGAAGCGGACCTCCACGCATCCCCGATCGACACAAAAGACACCCCGCCTCAGCAGGATGCTCCCAGCTTGGCGCCCGAGCAGATAACCAGTGTCGGGCCAGAACGCCGGGAGAAACTATCGCGACCGACAGCGACCCAGTCGGCACGAATAGCAGTTACGATAGAACATCTGAGACTGATGGAAGAATCTGATCTCCGAAATGAAGGTGACCCTCCCGCGCAGTCGGATTGGGCAGCGCCAACCGCAGTGGACCAGACCCTGGACCACAATGAGGCCGACATCACCCTCGAACGGCGTGCCGCTGACTTACCGATCCCGCCGGCAAGTGTTGAACCCAAAACAAGTGAATCGTTCAATGTCCCGCCATGCAAACGATGCCCTGAGTGCAATGCCACTTACGACAATCCGCTGCTAAAGTATTGCGCTTACGATGCGGCCAAATTGATTGTTGCTGATGACCCCATGTTCAGCCCCTCGGCTACCAGGGACAGGTCGCGTCAGACACTGTGGGTGTTGGTAGCAATTGTAACGGTGTCGGGCGCGTCTCTCGGCTACCTGATAAACAATTACCGATCCAGGGGTGCAGCAGCCAGTACGACCCTTGCCGCGGCATCCAGTTCGTCTATTACAGCGGTACCAAATACGCCGACTGCAACTCGGACAGAGGAGCCGGAGACAACCCGGAATGATTCACCGTCAATATCCGGCGAGCTGAGCGGAATAGAGGTCGATGTGCCGGAACCGGAATACCCGGCGCAGGCCAGGGCCGAAGGGGTTTCAGGCGCTGTCACGGTTCGGGTTCAAGTGAACAAGAAAGGCAGGGTAGTGTTGGCCCGCAGTTCCCACGGGGATTGGAGGCTGCGAGCGGCTGCTGTGAAGGCGGCACAGAAGGCTACGTTCTCACCCGAGAAACTCGCGACTCGTGGAAAAGTCGTTTCAGGAACCATTACCTACAACTTCGTAGCGCAGACAGAATCTCAAGCCCCGATAGGATCAGGAACTGGAGAGCAATCTGATTCGGCGCCCGCGAACGAATCGTCGTCCGCAACCGCATCATCTGTACCGAGCATAGGTGGAGACTACCCGGTGGTCGGCGGTCCGCTTGTGGGGGCTGAGAGCAGTCTGCCTCAGCCGACTTATCCAGAAAAGGCTAAGAGCAAGGGGATCAATGGAACGATCACAGTAGTGGTTCGAGTGAACCGGGCAGGCAGGGTCATATCGTGGCGCACTTTGGAAGGCGATTCCCAACTGCGAGCGGCGGCGTTGAAAGCCGCAAAGAGAGCCACGTTTTCTCCCGCGAAACTCCCTGGCAAGGGCGAAGTCGTGGGATCAATTACTTACAACTTCAAGTAGTCAGTTGTCAGTAGTCAGTAGTCAGTTGTCAGTAGTCAGTTGTCAGTAGTCAGTTGTCAGTAGTCAGTAGTCAGTTGTCAGTAGTCAGTTGTCAGTTGTCAGTTGTCAGTGGTTGTCCTTTTCGCCGCGTTCATCCGCGGCCCGTTTTCCTCAATTTCGAAATCCCCAATCCGAAATCCGAAATTTTCGCTGCGCTAAGACGAGACGCTCGCGGGTAACCTTTGCGGTCGGCGTAAACTTTCTTTCAAACTCCTCTCGATTAGCTTCGAGGATCAGTTGAATAGCCTCCGACAGGTTCTCGCGCGCCTCTTCCAGTGTCTCACCTTGAGTATTCGCTCCCGGAATCTCAGCAACGTAGCCGCTGTAACCACCTTCTTCGGGCAATTCGAAAGCCTGCCGAGCCCGTGACTCCTGCTCCTGCCTCCTGCTCCTGCCTCCTTGCCGTCTCGCCCCCTCCCTCATCTCCGCGACCTCTGCACTATATGAGCGGGTGAATTGCGAATTCTCACCGAATAGCCAGCAAATCAACCCGGCACGGAGAATGCCATTCTTTCTTCCGAGAGAGAGGAGATTCTATGTATATGAAAACTTTTGGAAAAGGGATCGGCGGCGCTCTTTTGTCGCTCGCATTCGTGCTGGGGCTATTTACAGCGAGCAGCGGCACTACTCAGGCGCAGGATCGCAACAATGACTACTATCAAAGGGGTCATCAGAACGGCGATCGCCAGAACCGTAACCGAAACGCGAAACGACGGCGGAATCGCGATGATCGCATCAATAACAATCAGGGTGATTGGAGACGCAATCGGAACCAGAACCGTAATAATGGCGTCAATGGTAACAATGGTCGGTACAACGACAACGGTGGGTACAACAACAACCGGAACCAGATTGAACTGAACCAGGGGTACCAACAAGGATTGAACACCGGCGCCAGCGACGGACAGCGCGGTCAAAGCTACGATCCCCAGAGATCACGTTACTTCAAGAATGCCAACACGCAGGCATTTCGCGAGGGCTTTGTGCGCGGCTATGACCAGGGCTACCGGCAATACTCCAGAAATGGAAACCAACGCAACGGCACCAGCAACACGGGCTGGGGAGACATCCTTGGGGGCATCCTCGGCCGACCCTAAGTCCCTTGAAGCTTTTGCTTCATAACAAGCAAGCAGCACCTCAAATCTAAGATGCCGCGGCACACGTCGCGGCATTTTGGTTTAGAGAGGCGCGAAGTTTCGGCAACACTCTCCTGTCGTTTAATGGATCGTGCTTGTCTTTCAGAACCTGTTTGGGCCGAGGACCTGGTGGTCTGAACCCAGCACGGGCTCACAATTTACTTCGTGTACAAATCAACCACGCGTTCGATGGCCCGGCGACAAACCGCACAAAATGAGGTCGTGCGGGTAAACATGATGCAGTCTACTTCCGGGCGGTAATAACCCTTCGCCTCATACATAGCACCTTCATAGGCGCCCACCTTGCCGAAATACTTCTCTTTGGCGAAGAAGGCACGCTCAAACTGCGACACTTCAAGGAAGAGTGCTTCCATCACCTCTTCCGGACGTCCTTCGCTCCGTATCACGCCTCTTCGTTTCTGGTATTCGCGAGAGTATTTTTCAAACTCTTCCTTGTTCCAGGGCGTGGGGATCGGTGTGTCAGCGGCCACCAGGTCCTTCCACTTGAGGTTCTTCGGATCAAGCAGCGCGGTAGCGTTGGGTTCCCACGGCTCGAGGCGTTCAGTGGCTGGACCATAGGCTACTGGAGAGGTGTAGTACTCGTCAGCCAGCCCGGCGAAGTGATGTCCAAACTCATGAACAAACACGTAAGGCGCCTGATTACTCTGCGCTGCTACCGTGCTGTAGAGGCCAAAGATCCCTCCACCGCCATACGTTCTGTTATTGGCAAGAATCTCAACGAACTCGTACGGAGCGAACGAAGCGATTTCGCGGAAAGCACGGTTGTCGAAGGTCAGTACATAGCGTTCTGAACCAAAGGCATCGTAGGTCGCGCCCAGGGGCGACTGGCGGTAGATATTGCTGGACGGTCTGGAAATGCCTGACTCGGTGGAGGGTGGACAGATTGCCCAGACATTAAAATCCTTGCGCCGTTCTTTGAAGGGTGAGGTGGAAAACAATACGTCCAACAACCGCCTGGCGTCCTGCTCAAACTTCTTCAGTTCGGAGGATTGGTAACCATCGCCGAGGATCAGGAAATCAACCTTGTCTGCGGGATCGCCGTTTTTCTCCAACTCGATTAATTGTCCAGGCGACGCGTGTTTGGCTCGATCGATAAAGATATCGTTGGGATCGATGGTAACGGACCAAATTTCCCGAAACGCATTGTTGGCATCTCGTTTCTTCAACACCACCTGTACCGGCTTGTCGGGCGCCGGAAATCTGAGAGACTCATGAAAGGTCCGGTTTGCTTTCCTAGCCTCGTCAGTCGTCTCCCACTCGCCGTAAATTGAAGCAAAGCCGCGCGAGTAGACAATTCGGTTCGTGCTGCGATCAATCACCTCGAACAGGTACTTGCCGAGATTCGTGTGGTCAACGGGCTGGCGTGGATTGCCAGCCCAGGGCAGCGGCTCGATAGTCAGCTTGTCCAAACTAAACATTTCCTGGGTGGCGTTGCCGGTGTGGTAGTAGTCCAGACGCATTGTAGGCGAGGCCGCGACAGCGACACCCGCCATGGCAAAGAGCAAACACAAGAGCTTCGCCGTACTGGCTAAACGGTGAAGCGAGCCTCTGGCTGTTCCAAGTGCGAATGGAGTGGTCATGAAAAGTGGGTCCTTTGTGTTCAATTTCGTGATTGGTTACGACGTAGTGCCTCTTTGTAAGGAACGACCAGTCAACCACGGAATCGCAGCCAGCATGAAGTAAGCCAGCCATACCGTGGCCGAAAGAAAAAAGCTGAAGCCGGCCTTAAGGACGAGGACCAATATGAGCAGGTCCAAAACCAAATTCACACCGGCAAAAACGAAGCCGAGTTTACGCCCTTCGTCACTTTTATCCTGAGCGCCTTTCAAATACGACTTGGCGAGCAGGTAGGTCACAACTGGCCAGATAAACAGAATTGGAAAACTGATAGCCGGGTTTCTCGAGATGTAAGGAATTGCCGGCGTGCTCTTTAAAGCAGGAGTCATGAATACGATGCTGCCCCAAACGAATCCAGTCAGCCAGAGCAAGATCGCGTACGCGAGTGCTTTTCCGATTCTGTAAGGCATTAGAAAGGGTTTTCGTCCGCCGACGGCCCGTAGATCGACGGCACCGGGATATCGTTGAGCCTGAGGTAGACCCCCAGCTGTGCGCGGTGATGGATATTGTGATTCATTACGAAGCCGCGCAGCACCGCAATTTTAGGCATAGTCAGAATCTGCTGCCCGTTATTCTTTAATGTCCAGGGCTTGAATAGCTCCTCGTCGCCTGCCGAGGCGATCGCCGCCCGGGCTTTCGCCACGTTGCTATCAAAAATCTCCAGAAGTTCGGTCCGCGATTTAACCATTGGAGTGGGCGGTAACGGCTTGCCTGCGGGCGCCAGATCGAGCGAGTCTTCATCGATTGTGTGATTGGCCCATGTTGGCAGGTTGCTCAAATGAGTGGCCAGTCCGCCCATGGCCATCGATTTCGCATGCGGCTTCCAATCCAGTTTGTCATCAGGTACGCGCTCTAGAGTCTTACGTGTGTTTGCCATTTCGTGATCGAACTCAGGCAGTAGTGCGTCTTTTAGGGCCATCGCTTCCTCCATTCGGTGATGAGTGCAGTTACACTTTGCTCGAAGCTCCCAGGTCCGGGAAGTAAGAGCGCGATTAGAATGTAGCAGGTTGCGGGAACCCGCGTATTGTACCTCAAATCCTTTTCAGATCTTCTGCTGAACCATGACCTGAAAACTCTCTGCCATGCTTCCCGGAAGAATCATTTCCCGCGCGGACGTGCTCACGCGTAACCGTTCGGATTCGCGCGGCGTTTCGTTAACTCTCAGTTCCATTTCCGAGAGCAAGCCCGCATCCAGCAGGAATCGGTCCTGGCGCTTGAAGGCGACGACTTCCAAGCCATTTCTTGCGCCAGCCATTTTAACAATGACCCAATCCACGCTGCTCGTGATGTCCTGCTGACCCGGTTGGAGTAGAACGTCATCAGCAACCTGATGCTTGTAGAATGAGCGCAGACTTCCCTCTTGTTTGTCTTCGCTGTAAAGAACCGAAGATTCAGCGCCGTAGTCTACAGTAATCAAATAGCCTGACCTGAGCTTCGCCGAAACCAACTCAAGCCAGGTCTCTATTTCCAAATTTACGTCGGCAGTCTGACCTTCAACAAGGTCAATACCCAACCGTCCGAAATGTTCGCTGAGTCGCGGCGTCGATAGCCGGCCAACTGTCCACTCAAAACTCCCGCTTTCACTCAAGCCGACGTGCAATTCGCGCAGTTCACCTCCCTGTCTGATTACTCGATGAACCGGAAAGGCGTCCAGCAGTTCATTAGAGAAGACTATCGCGTGATCGAGAGGGTTAAGCGCCGCCAGTGATTTGAATTCGACCCGAGTACCGAATCGTGCGAGCCGCAACTGTGCCCGCGAACGGGAGTCAGGGCTGACCTCGTCGATATAGTAGTGGGTTTTGGAGAAGATGTCGGGAAAACGCTCTTGGAGTGTTTCCAGCAACGTCTCCGCGAAGTGGCCGGCGCCCGCTCCAACCTCAACGATGGTTAACGCTGGGGGCGAACCGAGGTCCAGGTAAAGCTTCGCAAAGTAGCGGGCGAACGTTGCGGCAAAGAGTACGCTTCGTTCGGGGCTGGTGCGGTAGTCACCGAGCCGGCCCCATCGCTCTCGATCCGAGCGGCAATAGTAGCCTTGATCGGGATCATACAGCGCGGCCTTCATCCACTCATGAAAGGTAATGGGACCTTCAGCACGGATTCGTTCCTGCAAACGGTCGGTTAACGCAGACATCTGGGAGGCTAGCGATTCCCAGGTTCGTCTTTGTCCAGGAGGCGCGTAGTGTTTTCCGTCACGCTTGAAGGTTGACGAACCTCTGCGGTATTAGGATGGGGTCTCCAGGCAGGCGCGGGGTGGTGTTGTGCCGGAGGTAGTGCCATCGGAGCCTGGGTGCCAAGTTGAGAAACTGGAAACGGAGCATAGGCAGTGTTCACGATATGGTGAAGCTTGGGAGCCCCTTCTTCAAAGAGCGCGGCAAACAGCATTCGCATTATCCCGCCGAGAAAGAAGATGATGGCGGCCAGAGGAACGAGTATGTCGAGTAAGCTGGGACCGTGTGTGAAGGCATTGAGAACGCCCAGCACCGGTACCAGCACAACTCCCGCTAGAAAAAGCGCGGCACCCTGACGCACACCTTTTCGTCGGGCCGAGATCTCTCGGGGGCCGGCGGGCTGGTATAAAGCTGGCGCTCCGCCACTTCCTAACAAATGCAGAACGCCTTCAAGCGGGAAGCCACAACGCGAGCAGAACCTCAAACTATCCGTGACTTGTTGCTGGCCACACTGTGGACAAAACATCGGGGGGAGCCCTACCTTACAAGTTATGCTTGACGATCAGACAGTAAGTCCCGAGAAACTGTTGCCTGTTGGGCCATGGCTCGACCTTGAAATCCCAAAGCCCGTACCAGGGTATCCAGAAGCACACTAATCAGCGGGCGCATTTCACCCGACGGTGTGGCAATCTTCTTCAGCAGATCCTCATCTCTAGAAAAGCAGGCAAACGCATGTTTACGAGTTTCCTCCACTTCACCCAGATATTCTATAACACGGGCGCTAGTCGAGAGTGTCTCCGGCAAGGTCCATTCGAAAGGATCGTCCCAGAGATTCGAGCTGATCCCACCGCAGGTCTGTTCCACGACGCCAGCACTTCTCAGAACAAACACTCCCACAGATGCCGAATCGATATCCGCCTTCGAGTGGCCGTAGAGTACCGCCGGCGGGGTTGTTTCAATGAGCTTGCATGAGCGTGCATGTAATCGCCCAAACTCCGTATCGAAGCTCTCAATCACGATCCGCTCGGGACGGGTTTGAACGCCAACGACTTCATCCATCAGTGAAAGCTGTAGCTCCGAGGACTACCAGTCTTGATCTGACTAAGTTTGGCGATCGCGTTGTGACCCTCAGAATGAACCCTAGGCCACTTCTCTACTATTTACTTTTTACCTGTCGGTCTGTTTCCTGGAGCACCGTACCAAAGCTCCTGCCTTGAATGGCAAAGCCTGTGTGTACCTTGCCCTTGGCGCCAACTCTCGAGCCACGGGAAGGTACGCCGCGCGTGGTTACCACCCAGATTCTCCCGGTGCCATCATCGATCTCGTAGGCGCCGGTGCCGAGCACGCCATAACTATCCGTCACGTTACCCACGATGCCAACTTCCTTGTCTCGATAACGGCCAGGGTCGGCGTTGATTCTCGAAATCGTTTCCTTCTCAGGACAGGCAGTTAAGAGAACTGCTCCGATTAAGACCAGCGAGATCAGCCCCACTCTCTTTGCTAAATACATTAGCGTCTCCTTTTCAAATTAAACCTATCTTATCGGGAGAGCGCCGTATTCAAACCGCATCCGAGTCGAATCGAAGAGAGGACGGCCATTTAGAGATGCAAACGCCGGGCAAACAGTTTTCCCGAAGTTTGACATTACGACTACTTACCAAACCAACCAATCGGTCTGCCGGAGAGATCCACCCAAACACTCTTCACATGCGTGTACATCTCCAGGGCATGCTTGCCCATTTCCCGGCCATAGCCAGACTGCTTGAAACCTCCGAACGGAGACGCGGCATTGAACATGTTGAAGGTGTTGATCCAAATCACGCCAGCCTTAATTTCTTTCGCGAAGCGATGTGCTCGCGTGATGTCGCGCGTCCAGATACCGGCGGAAAGCCCGTAGATAGTATCATTCGCCTGTTTGATCAAGTCATCTTCGTCACGGAAGGTAATTACTGAAACCACCGGTCCGAAAATTTCTTCCTGCGCGACTCGCATCTGATTGTTAACGTCCGAGAAGATCGTGGGCTGGAAGAAGTAGCCTTTCTGAAAGGCCCCCTCGAGTTTGGGCGATTCACCGCCCGCCAGCATCGTAGCTCCTTCTTTCTGGGCCACATCGACATAGCTCTTTATTCGGCTCAACTGTTCCTCTGACACCTGTGGACCCATATGCGTGGCTTTGTCCATTGGATCGCCGACGTTAATCCTGGAGGCCTTCTCTTTTAGCTTCTCAAGAAACTCGTCTTTTACCCTCTCTTCGACGAACAGACGTGATCCAGCACAACAGACCTGGCCCTGATTAAAGAAGATTCCCATCATGGCGCCACTGACCGCCTGGTCCATGTCTGCATCCGCAAACACAATGTTCGGCGCTTTCCCTCCGAGTTCGAGCGACACCTTGGTGAGATTTTCGGCAGCCGCCCTGGCGATCAGTTTGCCAACTTCAGTGGATCCGGTAAAAGCAATCTTATCGATACCAGGATGCGCCGCCAGGGCGGCACCCGCAGTCTCGCCGTACCCGGGAACGATATTGACGACGCCTTCGGGAAAGCCCGCTTCCTGAATCAGCCTCCCAAGCTCCATAGCGGTCACCGGAGTCTGTTCAGCAGGCTTCAGCACCACCGTATTGCCGGCGGCAAGTGCGGGCGCCAGTTTCCAGGCCGCCATCAAGAGCGGAAAATTCCAGGGAATAATTTGCCCGCAAACCCCTACAGGCTCCCGCAAGGTGTAATTGAACATCTGCCCCGGAACGGGAATGGTTTCACCTTCGATCTTCGTGGCCCAGCCCGCGAAGTATTCAAAGTTTTCCGCGACCTGTGGCAGGTCCACATACGTCGACTCTTTGATCGGTTTGCCGTTGTCCGCAGTTTCCAGCGCGGCCAATTCACCACTGTGCTCTTCAATCAGCTTCGAGAGTTTGTAGAGAATGCGACCGCGATCCCGAGCGCTCATCTTGGACCACTTACCCTCGAAAGCACGACGAGCAGCGATGACCGCCTTGTCGATGTCAGCCTTGTCTCCCTCGGAGACTTCGGCCAGGTGCTCGCCGGTAGCTGGATTTGGGGTTGTAAAGGTCTTACCGGATTCGGCATCGACCCACTGGCCGTCGATGAAGAGCTGGTACTTGCGTGGTGTATTCGATTCCGCCGGTTGTACTGATGACATCTGATTACTCCTGGGTCTACTTGGAATTGTTAGCGGGAAATGTTCCCTAAAAATCAGTCGTTCCAGCAAGCAACTGCCTCAACACATAAGGCAAGATTCCGCCATGCTGGTAATAATCGAGTTCTATCGGGGTGTCGATTCTGAGAGTAACGGGCACTTCCTCTTTGGCCCCATTTGCGCGATGGACCACCAGTGTCACTTCTTGCAGCGGGCTGACGCCGTTTTCCAGTCCCAACAGATCAAGAGTCTCCGTGCCATCCAGACCGAGTGACGCAGCATTAACTTCCTCATTGAACTGACATGGCAACACGCCCATACCTACGAGGTTACTGCGATGGATGCGTTCGAAGCTTTGAGCGATGACCGCCTTCACTCCGAGCAGACGCGTCCCCTTCGCCGCCCAGTCGCGCGAACTGCCAGTCCCGTATTCCTGGCCGGCAATAACCATCAGAGGAACATTCTCCTGCTGATATAGCATCGCCGCGTCGTAGATACTCATCCGTTCGCCGCTGGGCTGATGAATCGTCACGCCGCCTTCGACCCCCGGGACCATCAGGTTCTTGATCCGAACATTTGCAAAAGTGCCCCGCACCATCACTTGATGATTTCCGCGCCGTGAACCGTAGCTGTTGAAGTCTTCTATCGCCACCCCTTTTTCCAGGAGGTAGGTACCGGCGGGAGAATTGGCCTTGATCGCGCCTGCGGGACTGATGTGGTCCGTGGTTACCGAATCACCAAAAATCGCCAGCGGCCGTGCCCCGCGAATGTCTTCCCAACTCCCCACGGCATTGCTGAAGTTTTCGAAGTATGGCGGTTCCTGGATGTAGGTTGATTCAGAATCCCATTCGTAGACGTTTCCGGTCGTAGTTGGTATTTCGTTCCACAGCGGGTTCTGTTCCGCAAAGTTACTATAGAGCCGACGGTACGTATCCGGATCGAACGCCGAACGCAGGAGCTCGTTGATCTCCGGCAGGCTGGGCCAGATATCGCGAAGGTAAACCGGCTGACCGTCCTTTCCGATCCCCAGCGGCGCAGTCGAAAGGTCCACGTCGACACGTCCGGCGAGCGCAAAAGCCACCACCAACGGCGGGCTCATGAGAAAATTTGCCTTGATGGTTTGGTGTACGCGGGCTTCAAAATTTCTATTTCCGGAGAGTACGCTCGCAGCTATCAGATCGTGCTCAATGACGACCTGTTCGATCGTCGGATCGAGTGGGCCTGAGTTGCCGATACAGGTAGTGCATCCGTAACCTACGAGATTGAAGCCGAGTTGATCCAGGTAAGTCTGCAGTCCGGTATTTTGTAGGTACTCCGTGACTACGCGCGAACCCGGGGCCAGGGAGTTCTTAACTGCCGGTCGCACAGTCAATCCGTGCTCCACAGCTTTCTTCGCGAGCAACCCGGCAGCCAGCATGACACTGGGATTCGAAGTGTTGGTGCAGGAAGTGATAGCCGCAATCAAGACATCGCCATGACCGAGGTCGATCTCGGCGTGTGGAAATTCTTCCGGATGAATTTCTTCGAGTCTATCGGGCGTGGGTCGATTGTTGACCATCTCAGTCTCGGACCAGGCACTGGTGTTTATGGTGGTGAGGTCGCCGCCGACAGAGCTGGGGACGGAGTGAGCCTCTTGCCTGCCACCACCT
>JAMQPI010000519.1 GCA_023717565.1 Pyrinomonadaceae bacterium
CAGGCTTCAGAACCGCCGTCGCCTTCTCTCTCGAGCGGAACAAGAACGCCGCGTTCGCCTCGAAGGGCGCGGTCATCGCCGCCCAGGACCCGATGGTCGCCGACGCGCGGATGGCTGAAGGAGATGTTTTCTACTGGCTGGGGTTCGACATTGCGACGGGGATCTTCGGCGACCCGGCGTTGGGTGCGCAGGGGAACACTCAGACGGGACCAAACTCGCTGGGGATTCGCGACGGGCTGAGTGCCGCCGGGCAGAGAGGGTTCAATGCCGCGGTGAAGTTACATCTGAGCCGAAACTATAAGCCCTGAGGGTGTGGCATCCATCACGGGTTCGGGTTGATTGTACTGAGGAGGAATGATGAACGTTAAAACATATGGTCGCCTTTTCCGCATCGCTGTTGCGTTGCTGACGGTAATCTCATGCGCCGCCGTCGGCGTCGCGCAAAACCAAGAGAACATCGGCAAGGTGCAGCAGGGGTTGGTCAATGGCTCGGTCACTAGTCCTGCGGAACAGGAGCAGTACGGCTTAGTGACATTGACCAGGGGTTGCAGCGCCTCGTTGTTGCGGAACAACTGGGTGATTACAGCTGCCCATTGCATAGATAGTCCCAACCCCGCCAGAGGTGGACAGTTCATCACGGTTCCCGAGGACAGCCTGACATTGAGGGCGAACTGGCCGAGTCCGCAAGAGCGGAAGTCCGTGCGCATCATCTCGCTCAGGCCCCACGACGTAGCCATCATTCGCGTCGACCATCCATTTACCGTGAACGGCTCGAGCGGGGCATATAACCGCGATGTGTGGCGTGATGCCAAACTGGACTCGCTGTCGATCATCGTCTTCGGACGTGGCATCAACCAGTTCGCACAAGGCTCAGGCGCGAGCGCCACGCCGTCGCGTGGCGATGGCAGTTTTCGAATCGGACTTTTCACCACCAGTAACTTCGACGGCAACTATTACGATCTTTCCGGCTCGTCACAGAGCATCTCGGGTGGTGATAGCGGTGGTCCATCATTCGCGAATATCAATGGCAACGTTATGCTCCTGGGTGTGCATTCCGTGTGCGAGATAGAGTGCGTGCAGGGCCAGACATGCGGTAAGTGGCCAGGTCCCGGACCAGCGCCCGCGGGCTATACCAATTGGAGGTGGGTGAGCGCCACCCCGGTATGTGCAGACGCTGCCATTGCACCCGTCTGGGATGATATCGACCGCTACCTCGGCGCGTTCGTCCCGACCCGGCCGGAGGCAGTGAAGTCAATAGGCAGAACAAGTGTGCCGATCAAGTCGATCGGTAGGGACAAGGGGTCGACGACGCCGACAGCCGGTCCGCCCATGTCAATGTGCGATCGTGCGCGAGATGCACGAGCGCGAAAGTCCCCGGCCGCGGACAACCTTGAAGCCCAGTGCCGCGCCCTCACTGGCACACCGGTGGGCGCTTCGCGCTTCCCGATCTGCGATCGTGCGCGAGATGCACGAGCGCGAAAGTCCCCGGCCGCGGACGGCCTTGAAGCTCAGTGCCGCGCCCTCGGAGGGAACAGCAGCGTCATTCCACCGCCGCCGCCGATCGACGCTACGCAGCACGACGCTCTCGCCGCCAAGGGGAAAGCCATCGCCAATCAGGACCCGCTCTCCATCGAACTCCGCAATCGTGAGTCCGATCGCCTCAGTCGCCTGGGGTTCGACGTCGGGATGGCCGCTGCCGAAGGGCAGACCCAGGACGGCCCCAACAAAAAACGGATCCACGATTCGCTTTCGCCAGCCGAACAATCAAGCTTCAGAACTGCCGTCGCCTTCTCGCTGGAGCGCAACAAGAACGCCGCGTACGCGACCAAGGGCGCGACCATCGCCGAGTTGGATTCGCTCGTCGCCGAGGCGCGCACGGCTGACTCGGATGTCTTCTACTGGCTGGGGTTCGACATTGCGACGGGGATCTTTGGCGACCCTGCATTGGGTGCGCAGGGGAACACTCAGACGGGACCAAACTCGCTGGGGATTCGTGACGGGTTGAGCGCCGCCGGGCAGCGCGGGTTCAATGCCGCCGTCAAGTTCCATCTCGGCCGCGATTACAGACGACCGTCCGGCGCCACCGTCCCCAGGGACTCGAACTCACCCTCTACTGAAGTGGAAAGGCCGAATGGCAGAAGGCGCGACGACGAGCCGGTGGTCCCTGGAGACTCGAACTCACCCTCTACCGAAGTGGAAAGGCCGAGCGGTAGCAGGCGCGACGACGAGCCGGTGTTTGTTAGACCGGCAGGTCGAAGGCGCGGCGAGGCCTGGTCGAATCAAATACTGTGTCGCGGCTCCGATGACAAAATTCGCCTGGAGGGAAGCGATGAGTTGCATGACTTATACTTTTTCCGAACCATCAGTTCGAGGGTCGACTCGACCGGCGCCGAGATCCAGACTATCGAGTTAGGTGGTAATACGGCGCTAGTTGCAGCAGGCTCCAACGCTGCGGGTCTGAGTGAAGGGAGCTGCGCCTGGATGGATCGCCGTGTGGATGGCGGCGACAGAGGAGTTCGTATCAGGTTCGAGGTGCCCGCCAACGCCCAACTCAATCAAGCGCGCCACGGAACACCGGTCGACACTTCACCGACGGCGGCGGAGAGATTTCCGGATGCGTCGAACATTCCGATCTACTTCAGGGACGTGAATCATTACTGGATATTCACCGTTACAGACTCAAGAGGCGATTACCTGCAAGCTACCGCCAGCCGTCACTGGAAACGAACCTTCGGCCTCGCTGACGAGGTAACCCGGCCGATCGACACCAGAGGCGCCGAAAGGCGGGACCGTGTGTTGAGTCCCACCAGACCCTGAAGATAGGTGGCACCTACGGTCCTGGTATTGCCGAGAGTGGGTTCAGTAATACCAAACGCACCACAATCCCCTAAAGACAATCGTGCCTAAGTTTGTCCCGTCCCGGCCACTCCTCAGTAGCACTAGGGGCGCACGAGTTCGTTCCCATCGTTGCCGCATTCGGTGCCGGATTCCGCTTAGTGAAGTGAGAGCGGAAATATAAGTCCTGTGGAATAGCCCGGAAAGGCATGAGCAGGGAAGGATTAATTACTCAACTATGCTGAGATACCCAACCATGACGAGCGAACACCGGCCATCGCGAGTGTTCCTGCATTCATTTAAGAACACGCGCACTTTTGCAACCCGGCTATTGATGGCCTTTTCCCTGGTGGGTTGTCTCATCTGGCTAACCCTTCATATGTCTCGTCGGCCCTTGACGGCTGATCTCAGACTGGATACGGCGCCTACGCATACGAATCCCGCCGTGCGAAATAATGAGCCGAAGCAGTTGCAGGGAGAGGAAGCTCGCAAATATCTGGAACAGACAGGCGAAGGTCAATCACTGATGCAGGCGGTGACCGCGGCACGCTTCGGCTTGCGGTGGCAGGCATCTGCGCCGTGGGGAGAGGGCCACGGTTACCTCGGGATCAGTCATGATCAGAACTTGAATGCCTGGTTTGCTGAAGAGGGCCTCACCGTGCGTCCCACCGTTTTGGAACAGGAACGACAACGTTCATGGCAGATGGAGATGCGGCTTAAAGCCTACGGCTACGGAGATCAACTCGTAGACGCTCCGCCCATCGTTGCCCGGCAGGTGAAAGGCAATCGCATCGAATATAAGCGATCGAATCTCGGATTGCGGAATGCGAATTTCGAGTTTGAACCACTTCCAGTCTTCCAATCGGCAATTGGCAATCGGCAATCGGCAATTACGGAGTGGTACGAGAACCGCGCGGAAGGCATCGAGCAGGGCTTCACCATTGCCGAACGCCCCGAACGCAAGGACACGGTGGGGACGGACGAACCACTGCGTTTGGTGGTCTCGCTCAAGGGAGATCTAAACGCACGGATAAATGACGAGGGACAAGCGATTGAACTAACAGATGCCGCCGGCAAGCCAAGCTTGAGTTACAGCAAACTTACGGCGCTGGATGCAGAAGGAAACAAACTTGGGGCGCGCATGGAAGCAAGCGCGGATGGAAGTGAGATCGCGTTGGTAGTTGATGATCGAGGCGCGCATTACCCAATAGTGATCGACCCGATCGTCGCGACGTTGGACCAGCTGGTGGACGCGGGCGTCTTTAAGCAATTAGACGCTCGGTTCGGCTTTGCCCTGGCGATTGACGGCGACAATGCACTCGTCGGTGCATGGCGGGATGATACACCCGGGCCAGACACTGGCGCGGTTTACATGTTTTCTCGACCGGGTACAGCCTCCGCTTGGAGCCTTGTGGCATTTCGTTTTGGGACCAATGACAATGGGGGGTGTGGTTCCAGCGTGGCAATTCGCGGTAACAGAGCTGCATACGGCTGCCCCGGAGCGGATAGTAGTACGGGGAAGGCCTTTATCTATAGTTTCAACGAAAACACTTCCGCAGCAGTTCTTTCGGATGTTCGGAGCCCTGGCGATTCGTACGGCACGAGTGTCGCCATTAGCAGTGACAGGCTCGTCATCGGCGCTCCCGGATTAGATATCAATAGTAGCCTTCAAAACACAGGTGCAGTTCACTTCTTTAGAATAAGTTTGGACAACAGTATTACTAACCTTGGATACGGTCAGGGAGTTGGATCTAACGCCCAAGCCGGCACTAGTGTCGCCATTGACGGAGATACCACAGTCGTTGGCTCACCCGGTACAGGTGCGGGCCATGCTGCCATTTGGATAGAGACCTCCCAAGGGACGCAACGGGCGGCCACTCTTCAAGCAACTGACGGGGCGCTCGCTGACCAATTCGGACAAAGTGTTGACATCAGTGGTGACACCATTGTGGTCGCCGCGAACCTTGATGACAACGAGCGCGGGACGGACGCCGGCTCGGCCTACGTCTTCGTGCGCGACGGCAGTGGACAATGGAACCAGCAGCAGAAGCTCACGGCGAACGACGGCAGGGCGAGCGACTTTTTTGGCACTCACGCTGTCGCCATCGAAGGCAACACGATTGTCGTCGGCGCTTACGCCCAGGACGGGGTCAGTTCCAATCCGGCCGATAACAGAGGCGCAGCGTATATTTTCACGCGCAGCGGCGTTGTCTGGACACAGCAGACAAAACTCCTCGCCCCGGCTTTTTTCGGCGCTCCTGGTGACGAGTACGGCATCAGCGTTGACATCAGCGGCGACACCGTCTTCGTCGGCGCGCGCAGAGCCGCTGCTGCAGACGGCACGGCCGGCACCGGCTCGGTCTACGTCTATCGCCTTGATTGCACGGCGCCGTATCGACCGATAGCTCGTAGCTTTACCAATGTTTTCACTGACCCTCCACTCCAACCCAACAGGACGGTGTGTCCGGGCCGGAATGTTTCTTTCGGTGTCTCTACCGCAAACTCAGATAACGCTACCCTAAGCTATCAATGGCGCAAGAACGGCGTGAATATTTCGGCGGCAACCGGCGCAGATCATAGCATCATTAATGCAAGCGCATCAGATGCGGGAAGCTACGACGTAATCGTCTCCAACGCGTGCGGCAGCGAGATTTCGAGCCCTGCCACGCTCAACGTTCACAGCTTTAGCCTCAACCCGACGTCGCAGAACTTCGGCGCGTCCGGTAGTACCGGTATCGTCCTTGTGAACTCGACAGGACCTTGCAACACGTGGATGGCCGTGAGCAACACACCTTTCGCCACTGTTACTGCCACGTCAAACGGCCCCGGCCCCGGCACGGTCAGCTTCACCATTGCCGCAAACCCCAACGCTGCTCCACGCACCGGGACGATCGCCATCGCCGGTCAAACCTTCACCGTCACACAGGACGGCGCCGTGCCCACGCCGACACCAACTCAAACGCCGACGCCAACGCCGACATCTACACCGACGCCGACACCAGCGCCGAATGTCGTTCAGTTCAGTGCTTCCAGCTACAGCGTCGGCGAAGAGTGCACCACCGTCTCCATTACCGTTAACCGCATCGGAGACACCTCGGGCACGGCCAGCGTTGACTACTCGACTTCAGACGTCACGGCCACCGAGCGTCGCGATTACACGACTGCCCTTGGCAAACTGCGCTTCGCAGCGGGCGAGACTGCGAAGAGTTTCGTCGTGCTTATCAATGAAGACTCTTACGTTGAAGGACCGGAGAGCTTCAATGTCACTTTGAGCAACCCCTCCGGCGCAAGTCTCGGCGTTGCGGTCGCAACCGTGCAAATCAACGACGATGCGACCGAGCCCACGTCGAATTCAATCGATGACGCAGCAACCTTTGTCGGCGAGCACTATCACGACTTTCTCAACCGCCAGGCAGATGCTTCCGGCCTGGCCTTCTGGACCAACCAGATCACTTCCTGCGGCACGGACCAGGCCTGCATTCAGCTCAAACGAGTCAATGTCTCCGCCGCCTACTTCCTCTCGATCGAGTTTCAGCAGACAGGCTATCTGGTGGAGCGTGTCTACAAAACTGCTTACGGGAACGGTAGCGGCACCTCGACTTTTGGCGGTACGCATCAGCTGCCCGTGCCAATCGTGCGCTTTCGGGAATTTCTCCGGGACACGCAGCAGATTGGACAAGGGGTGGTGGTGGGAGTGGCAGGTTGGGAGACCGTGCTGGAAAACAACAAGCAAGCATTCACGGCTGACTTTGTGCAGCTCTCACGGTTTACCACCGCTTTCCCGACCTCGCTGACTGCGGCGCAGTTAGTTGATGCGCTGAATGTCAACGCGGGCAATCCGCTATCGGCGGCGGATCGGAACCAACTGGTAAACGAGCTCGCCACCAACGCGAAGACGCGGGCGCAGGTGTTGCGAACCATCGCGGAACATCCCAATCTCGTCACCGCGGAATCGAATCGAGCATTCGTGTTGATGCAGTTCTTCGGTTATCTGCGACGCAACCCGAACGACCCACAGGATTCGGACTACACGGGCTATGACTTCTGGCTGACGAAGCTGAATCAGTTCAACGGCAACTTCGTCAATGCCGAGATGGTCAAAGCCTTCAGCACCTCCACCGAGTATCGCAGTAGATTCGGGCAGCCGTAGCCATCAGCAGAACTCTGCCGCACGAAACGGCTGTCACTTTGGTCAGGCGGGCAAACCGTGTTGAAGTAAGTCGCTTCGACGGTAACCTCATCGAGCAAGCGCTGTTTCAAACGGCTGGACATCAAGGCCGAGCAGCGAGACTACTAAACCTAAAAGTCCCCGCTCTTCACTCCAAGATCAAACACTACAACATTGGGCCGAGGGGATTCGCCAACGGTTATCCGCTCGTGGTAACGGGGCGAGGTGTCGACTGTATCTGGGTTCTAGCCAACGGCCCGAATTCCAACACCATAGCTGAATGTCATTATCAGGCGATTCCCCAAAAACACTTCTGCGATACGTTTGCCCCGTCTCTGCCACTCCTCAGCACCAGACGAACTACGATTCCTTGGATTATACTTTCAACTCCACCGGAAGCAGGAGTAGCCCTACGCTCCGTGGATGTGAACTGTGTCGTTTCATGTTGCGACAAAATGCGGGAACACTTGGAGTGAGATTGTGCTATGACAACTATCGGAACGGTGGAAAGTTTGTGGCGTTATCCGGTTAAGAGTATGCGGGGTGAGGAAGTGACCGAAGCGTTCATGGGATTTTCGGGCATCTATGGCGATCGTTGCTATGCCATCAGGAATTCCGCCGCCCGCAAAGGATTCCCTTATCTGAATGCAAACGTGCAGCAAGGAATGCTGGCCTATCGTCCTCAATTTCGTCAACCGGAACGCGCCTCAAAGCCGCCGAATTTGACCGAAGCAATGGCCATCGCACCTGGTGCTACATCTGCGAACGGCGACGCGGAAGATATGCTTCTTGATGTTGTTACTCCGTCAGGTAAGGTCGTTTCCATTGATGACCCGGCACTGCTAGAACTACTTGGCGAGGGACTCAAACAAGACAACCAACTGAAACTCGTGCGGTCAGACCGCGCTTTAACCGATTGTCGTCCTGTTTCGTTAATCAGTCTGCCAACGGTTCAACAGATTGAATCGGAAATGGGCATTCCCATTGATAAACGCCGCTTTCGAGCAAACATCTATTTCGATTTCGCCTCGGACAGCGAGGGATTCGCTGAAGATAGTCTCGTCGGTCGCCGTTTGCGCATTGGTTCAAGTGCGAGCGTTATGGTTCTTGAGCGAGACCCGCGCTGTAAGATGATTTCGCTGGATCCAGACACGGGTGAACACAACCCGGAAGTCTTTCGGAAAGTCGCCCAAGCCCATGGTAACTATGCTGGAGTCTATTGCGCAGTCATGGTGGAAGGGTTATTAAAAAAAGGCGACTCAATCGAACTGCTAGATGCGTGACGGCGCGGGAATGAGGTCAATTCCGACCCCTCGGTAGCGGGTAACTCGGGTCGGTGCCACTCAACGAACAGAACCATTTGCAGTAGCCACCAGATCATGAGTTCAACCAGCCTAAGCACCTCTCAACCACAGAACCATTTGCGGTAGAGACTGTGTCAATGCTCAGATGAGAAGCCCGACGTTGCCCGACGGGTGTCATGTTTAGGAGCAAGCTTGGCTTCACCCCGCGAGGGGTGCGATGTTTATAGCTCCAGACCGCTATCCCTT
>JAMQPI010000520.1 GCA_023717565.1 Pyrinomonadaceae bacterium
TGATTGAGTTGGCTTTTCGTTTCTTAGTGGTTAGTATTAGCGTTCTTTTTTGCAACTGAGGACAGTAGATGGCAAACGTAAGCGCCGGGATTTTGGGCACCGGCCATTCATACCCGGAAGGCATTCTGACCAATGCCGATCTAGAGAAAACCGTCGAGACTTCAGATGAGTGGATAACTACGCGTACCGGCATCAAGCAAAGGCGAAAGGCAGGTCCGGGAGAATACACTTCGATGTTTGCGGTCCGCGCCGCGCAGCAGGCCATCGAACGCGCTGGGTTAGAGCCTGCGGATATCGACCTGCTTCTCTGTGCGACTGTCACACCCGATCAGATTCTTCCTTCGACCGGTTGCCTGATTCAGGCAGAGCTGGGAGCACATAACGCAGCTGCTATGGATGTCGTTGCAGCCTGCTCGGGGTTCTTGTATGGTCTCACTCTGGCGAATACGATGGTCCAGACTGGCCAGTCACGTAATGCGCTGGTCATCGGCGCCGAAATCCTGACCCAGTACGTCGATTACACTGATCGTCAAACCTGCGTCCTGTTTGGCGATGGGGCCGGCGCGGCTGTTTTAGGACCCGTTGACAGTGACCATGGAATTCTGGCAACCAGGATCAAGTCTGACGGTAGGTATGAGGAGCAACTCTATTCCCCTGGTGGCGGCACGCGGCGCCCACCGACCGCCGATACACTCGCGGCCGGCGATCATTTTTTTAAGATGAAGGGGAACGAACTGTTCAAGGTGGCCGTGCGTTCAATGACTGATATTTCGCGCGAAGTGCTCGATGAAGCAGGTTTATCTGCCGAAGATGTCAGTCTGTTTATTCCGCACCAGGCGAATCAGCGAATCACAGACGCCGTCGCCAATAAATTGAACGTTGACGATGCGCGCGTTTATTCAAACATCGCGATGCACGGCAATACCTCATCGGCTTCGATCCCAATCGCGCTTGATGAGTGTGTTGAAGAAGGGCGAATTAAGAAAGATGACTTAATCCTGTTGGCGTCGTTTGGTGGCGGCGTAACCTGGGGCGGAGTATTAATCAGGTGGTAGTGGTCGTTAGTGATAGGTGAATGGTAAATCGATTTATCATTTTCCATTTATCATTTTCCATTTTCCATTTTCCGAACGATGTCACTGGCCTACATTTTTCCCGGGCAGGGATCGCAGTATCCGGGCATGGGAAAGGACTTGGTTGAAAACTTTCCCGCGGCTCGAACGGACTTTGAAGAGGTTGACGAAGCGTTGGGTTTCCCGATCTCGCGCTTGTGTTTTGATGGACCAGCGGAAACGCTGCAGCTGACCGAGAATACGCAACCGGCGATTCTCAGCGTTTCGGTCGCGGTGCTCCGAGCGATGAAGACCGAAGGGTTTCCGCAGCCGGAGTACGTTGCCGGACACAGTCTCGGGGAGTATTCAGCGCTCGTTGCGACCGGAGCGTTAAACCTGGCCGATGCAGTGCGAACTGTTCGAGCACGTGGACGCTATATGCAGGAGGCCGTTGCTCCGGGTCGGGGTGCGATGGCAGCAGTGATGGGTATGAGCCTGAGTGAAATTGAAAAGGTTTGCGAGGAGGCCAGGCAGGGTCAGGTTTGCGCGCCGGCCAACATCAATTCCTCGAACCAGGTGGTCATCGCCGGCAACACCGAGGCCATCGATCGCGCAATTGAGTTGCTTAAAGAAAAGGGCGCGAAGCGGGTGGTGAAGTTGAATGTGAGCGCTCCGTTTCATTGCGCGCTAATGATGCCGGCGCAGGAGAGGTTGGCCGCTGATCTCGAGGCCTTGAGTCTTGACGATCTGCGTATTCCGCTGGTAAGTAACGTTGACGCGGTGGAGATCACCAGGGCGCTGGATGCCCGAGACTCGCTGGTGCGGCAGGTTTCGTCGCCGGTGCGCTGGCTGGAATCGGTCGAGTTGTTGATTAGCAAAGGGGTTGATACCTTCGTCGAAGTTGGACCAGGAAAAGTTTTGAGCGGACTTATGCGCCAGATCAGTCGCGAGGTGAGGAGTCTCAACGTGGAAGATAGTTCTAGTCTGAAATCGACTGGCGCCAGTCTGGGAAGTTCTCAGGTCTGAAAGAGAAGAGTTTTCACAAAATCACAGAGGAGCAAAAACGAGATGCCCGATCAAGAGATCGAGAATAAAGTAAAGCAGATTATCGTTGACGAACTTGGCGTGGACGAGAATGAGGTAACGCCAAACGCTCGCTTCATCGATGACCTGGGCGCCGATTCACTGGACACGGTCGAACTTGTCATGCGTTTTGAAGAAGAGTTTGGCATCGAGATCCCCGACGAGGATGCCGAAAAGATTCAGAGTGT
>JAMQPI010000531.1 GCA_023717565.1 Pyrinomonadaceae bacterium
GACGGCAGATGCGTTTGAAGACCAGATGTATTTCCTGGCCTCGAATGGCTATCGATGCGTTGCCCATGACCGTCGGGGTCACGGCCGCTCTGGCCAATCCTGGGGTGGTAACGACATGGACACCTATGCCGACGATCTCGCGACGCTCGTTGAATCGCTCGATCTCAGGGATGCAATTCACGTTGGCCACTCGACCGGCGGTGGCGAAGTAACTCGCTACCTCGGCCGTCACGGTACCAAACGCGTAGCCAAGGCGGTGCTGATCAGCGCGGTCCCACCGTTGTTGCAAAAGACTGAAGCTAATCCCAATGGACTGCCGATCGAGGTGATCGATGGGTTGCGCGCCGGCGTGCAAGCCGATCGCAACCAGTTTATGACTGACTTCCGCATTCCCTTCTTTGGTTTCAATAGACCAGGCGCAAAAGTTTCTCAAGGCTTGCTCGATAGTTTTCTGCTGCAATCGATGTTGACAAGTCTTCCCGCCACCTACGAATGCATCAAGGCCTTTGCGCAGACAGACTTCACCGAAGATCTTAAAAAGTTCGACGTCCCGACGCTAATCATGCACGGCGATGACGATCAGGTCGTGCCGATCGCTATCACCGCGCTGGTGTCGTCCAAGATTGTGAAGGGCGCCACTCTGAAAGTTTACCCGGGATTGCCGCACGGCATGTGCTCAACTCACAAGGATCTCATCAATGCTGATTTGCTTGAATTCATACAGGCTCAGCAAAGCTCAACCCAAGTAGCCTGAGTTATTGACGCCGCGACGGTTCGCTGGATGTCGATGAGCAACCGCCGTTGCGTCGGGAATTCCAATGTCGCAGGGCGCGAGTGTCCTTAAAGTTCGCGCAAATACAATGACTACTATCAGTCAGGCCAACGAATGAAAGGACAATTATGAAGAAGATAAAACTGATGTTGGTTCTGCTATTTCTCTCGACGGGCACGGTGATGGCCCAGGAACCCAAGGTCACATCGCTCATTTCCAAAGATCTGACGGACATTCCCGGCAAAGAGGTCTTGATGATCGAAGTGGAGTATCCGCCGGGCGGCGCCGACCCCATCCACCGGCACAATGCACCTGCGTTCGTTTATGTGCTGGAGGGCTCGATCGTGATGCAGGTAAAGGGTGGGAAGGAAGTGACGCTAACACCAGGCCAGACCTTTTATGAAGGTCGCGACGACGTTCATGTCGTTGGCCGAAACGCAAGCAGCACCAAGCCGGCAAAGTTCCTGGTATTACTGGTCAAGGACAAGGGTGCTCTGGTGCTGGTACCAGTGCCGGAATGAATCAGCAACGGAATTGAGAAGTGCCGTTGAACACAACTCGAAATATGTCGCGGACATCACTCGTCCGGATTTCGGACCACAACTGACACACATGAGGAGATGAATTATGACAAGCGAAAGGTCAAACATGAAAATCGTGGTTATTGGCGGCAGTGGGCTGATCGGGTCAAAGCTGATAGTGAAGCTCAGAGAGCACGGCCACCAGGCTGTGTCGGCGTCACCTGCCTCGGGCGTTAACACCCTCACCGGCGAGGGACTCGCCGAAGTTCTTGAGGGCGCGGCGGTGGTCGTCGACGTGTCGAATTCGCCGTCGTTCGCGGACGCGGCGGTGATGGAGTTCTTCAAGACGTCAACTGGCAACTTGCTCACCTACGAAGCGGCTGCTGGCGTGGGACATCACGTGGCCTTGTCCGTCGTCGGCTGTGATCATCTGCCCGACAGCGGCTACCTTCGCGCGAAGGTTGCTCAGGAGAAGCTGATCAAGGAATCCTCGATCCCTTACTCGATCGTACGAGCGACGCAGTTCTTCGAGTTCGTCAACCGCATCGCCGACTCAGCCACCGACGGCAACACCGTTCGCTTGCCGCCGGTGCGTTTCCAGCCGTTGGCGGCCGACGATGTTGCCAGTGCCGTGGCCAGAGTTGCGATGGGGTCGCCGTTGAATGGAATCGTTGAGATAGCGGGGCCCGAGCAATTCCGTTTCGATGAACTCATTCACCTCGGCCTCAGCGTCCGTAAGGATCCGCGCGAGGTTGTCGCTGACCCGCACGCGCGCTACTTCGGCACCGAGCTGAGCGAGCGCTCACTTGTTCCGGGCGATAACGCAGTACTCGGCGAGACCCGTTTCGAAGACTGGCTTAGCCGGTCCGCAAGTCAAATCCCGCCGACTCCACAACCCGCGGTCGCTGCTTCGATCGATCCAGCGGCCCTCAAGGAAAATGAATTCCGAACAAGCGAAGTGCCACCTGGATCGGCTTTGCTGGTCGGCGATGTGGCCGCGTTCAACATCGCAGGAAGTTTCTGCGCCACGCAAGCCAAGTGCACGCACCGGCAAGGTCCACTGAGCAAGGGCAAACTTGACGGATCAACGGTGACGTGTCCGATTCACGGCGCGCAATTCAACGTATGCACTGGCGAGGTGTTGCGTGGTCCGGCGCAAGAGCCGCTGAAGACTTACCGGGTGATTGTCGACGGCGAAATCGGACGGCTAGAGACGGGCGCCGCCGCGGGTGCGAAGACTACCTAGCGGATTGATACATATTAATGTCCGATATGCTTCATCAGCTTGTCGTCGAGATTCACAACACTCAAGCCTTGATACTACTCGTAACGTCGCACATTGAGAGTTCACAATCCGGACGACAAGCTGAGGCATATCGGACATTGGAGGCCCCATGAATCAACACGCCACATCAGTTCGAAATCACTGCCTGTCGCCGGCGCGAGCCAGAGTGGCTATCGATGCACCGCATGGCCCTGCAACCTATGCGCGAATGTTTCCAGAACTGCCGTCGTTTGAAGCCGATGAGCAATTCCTGCGCGCGCTCGGCCGCGCCGGAGGTCTCTGCGATGCTGGTGACATCGATGACACACCTGACTCCCTGGCTGACACCGCCGCAGGTTGGCCCATCTTCGGCCAATTTGTGGCTCACGATATTACGGCTGACCGGTCGATCTTGCGATCCCATGCCGATTCGGCTGAATTGCGTAATGCTCGCAGCCCGCAACTCGACCTGGAATGCCTGTACGGCGACGGACCGACCGGCCATCCGTTCCTCTACCAGCGCGACGACCCAGCGAAGTTCCTGTTTGGTTTAGACGGATTAGACGTGCAACGTAACGCAGAGGGGCTCGCACTTATCGGCGACCCGCGCAACGATTCGCACATGCTAATGTCGCAGATGCATCTCGCCATGCTCAAGGCTCATAACGCGTTCGTCGATGAAGTGCGGCTAAGCGGAGCAGCTAAAGACCGCGTGTTCGACGAAGCGGCCCGGCAGTTGCGCTGGCATTATCAATGGATCGTTCTTAACGAGTTTCTGCCCGCGCTCGTCGGAGAGACACTCGTAGATCAAGTGCTTCGAGAAGGCCGGCAGTGGTTTCGCCCGGAGCATGGCGGATTCATACCGCTTGAGTTTGCCGACGCCGCCTACCGGTACGGCCACGGTCAGATTCGCCATCGTTACCGATTGAATTTACAGACTGATCCCGTGCCGATCTTTCCTGATCTCCTGGGATTCCGTCCGGTAGCGCGTGAGCGGTCGGTCGATTGGACGCTGTTCTTCGATGCACCCGGTGCGACCCCGGCACAGCGGTCTAAGAAGATCGACGGAAAGCTGGTGCAAGCACTCATTGGGTTGCCAGTAGCCATCACCGGTGAGTCCGAGATTGAAGACTATCATTCTCTCGCTGTCCGTGACCTGCAACGTGGGCAAGGTGTCGGGCTACCGTCCGGCGAGGCGGTGGCCCGTCACATCGGAATCGCCCCGCTCACCGCGGACCAAATTGGCATTGCTGACACAGGCGGGCCTGGCGAGACTCCTTTGTGGTACTACATTCTCCGCGAAGCCGACGCCTGGACAGGAGGTCATCGACTTGGCCCAGTTGGTGGCCAGATCGTGACGGAGGTTCTGGTTGGACTCATTGATGCGGACGCAACATCGTTTCGCCAGAACAGCCGGGAATGGCGGCCAAACAAGACACTAATTGAGTTGCTGGCCTCATAATGTCAATTTGGCTTTACGCTCGCTCGACGTACTCTCGGCGAGTGCAGCCACTCGAAGGCGTCATCTCGGGGGAACATGAAGGGTCTCCTCCATGTAGCGGTCTGCTGCTGCTGATGCCTCCTCCGGACTGCTGCCGTTCTGACGCGCACTCAGGTAGGGCGCGTACCAGTCCCACCAGTGGTGCTCGGCGTGCGTCTTCTCGAAGTTGCCGTGGTGCTCTTCCGTCTCGTGGAGGAGCTCTGCGAGGGTTGCGACGTCCACGGCTCTTGTCCGCGTCGACCTCCACTCGCGTCCGGGCAGCCGCGTCGTGATCTCCTGGAGCAGCCAGCCGTTCCCGTCCGGATCCGCGAACGAGGCAAACGAGAAGTAGGAACGATCCTCAGGGTCGCGCCCGCCGACGCGTGGGTTCTCCACGGTGTTGTTGAAGGGCCCGCCGGCGTAGTGGAAGACCTCGCTCACATCGACGCCGCGGGCAATCAAGTCGTCGCG
>JAMQPI010000539.1 GCA_023717565.1 Pyrinomonadaceae bacterium
GACGTGAGTGGTGTCGTCGAGGTTGCCCTCGATGCCTAGCCGAACAAGATCATCAATTGCGGCGAGAAACGCTGCGAGCGTCTTACCAGAACCGGTGGGCGCAGCAATAAGGGTGTTGCGGTGCGCTTTGATGGCCGGCCAAGCGAGTTCCTGCGGAGGCGTGGCCGAAGGAAAACTCTTCTGAAACCAGCTTGCGACTGCTGGGTGAAAGATTTCGAGATTCATGGAAGCTGGATTATAGCGCGAGGAACCAGAAATTGCACACATGAAACACTGGCCTAGAGGTGGAATACGTAAGGTTCGGCAAAGATGGGATACTGGCGTGTCAGGTGTAGCGTTTGGACATTCGCGCTGGCGCCACTGCCAAAGGTTAGAGCTTTGGTCGCCAGGCAGGAGCCTGATCCCGCCCTGGGTGATCGGTTAGGCGTTGCCGGCCGGTGCCATCCGTGCGTATTCGCCAGAGATTGTACTGGCTCTTCTTCCCCGAGCAGTAGATGATCCAGTTGCCGTCCGGTGACCACGCCGGGTAGTAATCATCCGGAGCATCCCGGGTTACATTAATCACGTTCTTACCGTCTGCATCCATGATCAAGATGTCAGTGCTATCCCCTTGTCTACTGTGGAACGCTATCCGCCGCCCCTCGGGCGACCACGCTGAACCCGAATCAAAGCCCGGACTCTTAGTGAGGCGCTGTTCGTTAGAGCCGTCGGCGTTCATTATAAAAATCTCGCCGTTTCCCGCATGGTCCTTTTGAACCGGATCCTTAAGGTCTCGGCAAAAGGCAAATCGTTTTCCGTTCCGGGACCATACCGGCATTTCTTCGTATAGGTCGTTGTGTGTCAACCGCTTCACTTTCGTGCCATCGACATTCATTACATACAGTTCACGGTTCTCGTGATCACGGTCCGATACGAAGAGTAGGCGCTTTCCATCCGGCGACCAGTTTGGTGCACTGTCTTTGGCCGCGTTCTTCGTGAGGTTAATCAGACCGGAGCCATCCGCATTCATCAGGTAGATCTCTTCGTTCCCGTCACGGTTGGTTTGAAACGCCAACTGCTTGCCGTTGGGAGACCACGAGGGGCCGTAATCAAGTGCCTTGTGGTTTGTGAGATTTCTCGGATTCGAGCCATCCGCCATCATTAGATAAATCTCGAAGTTGCCGTCCCGGTTAGAAGCAAACGCGATTTCGCCGTTTGGCTGCAGCACCTCGCCGGCGCTGAAGCCAAGGACGCCAAGCATGCATAACAAAACAGCCGGAATCGCTGCGACACTTCGATTCACCATTAATCCTCCAAACTATGACAAACTATGCCTCGCAAACGGCCTTAAGTTGGTCGAGCGCCTCAGCCCAGGCTGCACGCAACCCGTCAGCTT
Organism: Pyrinomonadaceae bacterium; assembly: GCA_023717565.1. Taxonomy (GTDB): domain Bacteria; phylum Acidobacteriota; class Blastocatellia; order Pyrinomonadales; family Pyrinomonadaceae; genus PSRF01. The sequence continues at coordinate 1,376 of JAMQPI010000539.1, forward strand.
CGGCCCGCGCTTGAATCCTGGTGTGATTCACCAGCAAACCTGTTTTGCCCTTTCCTTTGTCCTGAAACTGCACGTCCACCAGTGTGGGGGCGGAGAGACCTTTGTTTTCGAAAGTCATGCGGATGTCTTTGTTCTCGCGCACGCGCAGGAACTTGCCGCGGTCGCCGTCCTTATTTTCAAACGTGCCACCGTCTTTCACGTCAGCCTTAGTCGCCGCCCCGAACCACTTGCTAAGTTCTGCCCCGTTGGACCAGGCGGCGAATACTTCACTGGGCGGGGCGGCAATCGTTTTGGTGGCGCAAACAAAGTAGCCTTCGAACAGTCCATCTTTCTTGCGCACATCGTGATGTTTCTCGTACTCGACAGCAATTGTTGCGGTCCACCATGGATCGACTTTCTGTTCGTAGAGATGGACGTTAATCGCCCGGCGACCTTGCTTTAGTCCATCCATCTTATCCAATACAGCGAACCATTGATCGAGGGTCTTCCCCGTCGCCGCCTTCGCGGCCTCGTTGGTAACGGGATGCTCTGATTTGAAAGTGTTCTTCATTGAAGTAGCTCCTTCTTCTATCCGCAGATTACGCAGATTAAGGGCCCCAGACAGCTAGGTTGAGTATCAAGTTCCCTGTTTTGTAACGGCTTGTGACTCAGTCTAACTGCCTCAGTCCTAAATCTGCGTAATCTGCGGATTAACGCCAGACGCCGATTATGGCGCCCATGATCACGAAAGCAACGGTCATGTAACCGCCGTTAATCGCAATATACTTCCAGGACCTGTTCTCGAAAACGCCGACGACGGCTATCGCCATAGCTACCCAACCGAATCCCGCCAGCCCACCCGCGGCCATTCCCCAGGTAACATTTGTCGCGGGATCGGCCAGAAACATCGCCAGGTTAAGCGACATTACCAGCGAAAATAGAAACGACCAGCCAAACATGCGCGCTTTACTAAATGTCAGTAGATCCGCGTCTGTGAAGTTGTTGGCGCGCATCCAGGCCTTACCAAAGAGCAAAGGTGAATACCACAATCCTCCCAAAATAAACGTCGACAAGGCCGCCGCCAACACCGCAAAGTAGTTGATAGTTGAAAAGTCCATCATGACACCTCCTTCAGACTGACCATACGTCTGTGAATCAGTCTTACCGAGACGAGCCGGAATGTATTGTAAAAAATTAACCTCGGTGGATTGTCTTGCTAGGCAATAGGGATGTAGTTGACGTAGTCGCCGCGTTGGTTGACGTAATCGGAAGGATTGAGTCCCGAGAATGCCTGAAACTCTTTGATGAAATGGGCCTGATCGTAATAGCCGCAGTCCGAAGCGATCGCTGACCACTCGATTTGGTCCTGTTTCTCAATCAGGTTGATCACGCTCTGGAACTTGCAGACGCGGGCGAAACTCTTTGGGCGCAACCCGACGACCCTTTCAAACTGCGAAATTAAGTGTTTCTGCGAGATCCCAACCATGCTCGCCAAATCCCGGATGGCCAGGAATTGCGGCGAGTGCTGAAGCTGCTGCACAGCAAATGCAATCAGTCGGTTTGGCTCCAGGCTGCGTTGTACCTGTCGCATCAGTAACAACTCCAAACGCAGCAATCTGGCGTCCGGTGACTCGATCCCCGAAAGTTCATCTCGAATCTCATCAACCAGCCTTCCCCAAATCAAGTCCAACTCGGTTACGGATTCGGTTAGCTCCGAAATGGGAAAACGGAAGAATGGATACGCTCCACCGGGGCGAAATCGAACTCCGACCATTGATTGGTTCCTGGCGGCGCCGATCACGATGTAACGAGTCCGTTCCCCGGAAATCCAAGCCTTCTTAACAGTGCGGACCCTTGTTGAAACTTCATCTTCAAAAATGCTCTTTGGCTCGGGGTCTAAATCAAAGATCAGCTCAATCGCGCCATCGGGGAGGATCTTTTCGCGGGTGTAGTCAGCTACGAAGCCATGGACGAGCCAGAGGTTCTCGACGAATTGCGAGAGAGGCGGTTGAGGGAAGCGCAGTTTGTGAATCATTAGGGGCGAGGGTTACTCAAACTGTTTCTTAAATTCCTCAAATTGACGTTGCAGGTCTCGAAACTCTTCCTTCAAACGCTCGATCTCTTGTTCAAGTTTCTCAACTTTGTCTGATTCGCCCCGCCTGGGTTGACTGTTCCTCGAATGGCTCTCCACTTCCAGCAGAAGTTCCGGGCTGGGCGGGCCTGAAAGAAGATGAACGAACCGCGCATCCTTCTGTCCGGGCTGACGAGGCAGGCGCACCACCATCGGCTCTGGCTCTTTTGAGATTAGTGCATTGAGTGTTGTCTCCACTTCCTCTAACCCGGAAAACTCGAAAAATCTCGATGCGTTCCCGCGCACTTCACCCATCGTCTGGGGACCGCGTAGCATTAAGGCTCCCATCACCGCCAGCTCGGGCGGGTTCAGGTGCATCACTTCTGTCATTACGTGCTTGTACTTAGGCACTCGGCTGCTGCTGCCATGAAAAACATAACTGAGATTCTTCTCTCTTAGACTCTCTAAGGCCAGTGCTATAGTGTTTTCGTCGTATGCGGTGACCGGATTCCGGTTGTTCTTCTGATTACAGGCCACGGTCAGTGAGTGGAGGGTCAAGGGATAGTACTCCGGCGTCGTGATCTCCTTCTCAACCAGGGATCCCAGAACCCGCACTTCAATCTCGCTCAGGATAGTCGGCATTAGAATCCTCTAGCGATCCAACCCTCGCTGGTTATCGTGGACTTCTTCCGCTTTTGAAATTCGTTAATGATAAATACCAACGCTTACCGGTCCTGCGCACAACGAAACCCGGAAATCATCCAACGCTCGTGCGCGTGAAAGAAATTGCGATAGGTCGACCGAATGTGGATCTGCGGCGTTGCGTATGAGCCGCCGCGCAGTACCTTTTGATTAACAAACCACTTGTCATTGTATTCGTCGAATTCCGATTTGAATCCTGGATAAGGTACGTAGTCTGAACTCGTCCACTCCCACACGTCCCCGATCATTTGCTGACAACCGTACGCACTCTGACCACCCGGAAAAGCGCCGACGGGCGCGACACCCCAACACTCATTTTCCAAAAGATTCGCTCTGGATTGATCGGCTGGATCATCACCCCAGGGAAAATTCCTTCTGTTTCCTGTCGGTGAGCCAATGCCGGCCGCTTTCTCCCATTCGGCCTCAGTTGGCAAACGCTTCCTGGCCCATTTGGCGTAAGCGGAAGCTTCATAATAGCTGACATGAGAAACCGGCTCGTCGGGCTTACTCTCAGCCGGGTACAAGCCGTCAAAAT
>JAMQPI010000548.1 GCA_023717565.1 Pyrinomonadaceae bacterium
TACCTTTGGTGGAGGGTGAGCTGCACCGGTTGGCACATCGTTACATGAGTCGCGAGCGCCAGGACCATACGTTGCAGACCACGGCGCTGGTTAATGAGGCTTACCTAAAGCTCATCGATCAAAAGGTTGACTGGCAGAATCGAGCTCACTTCTTTGGCATTGCTTCTCAGATAATGCGCCGCATTCTGATTGACCATGCCCGCAAGCATCTGGGTCCGAAACATGGCGGCGGCAAGACGATTTCACTGGACGAGGTGGCCGTGATCAGTGACGAGCGCGCCTCTGAATTAGTAGCCCTGGACGAAGCCCTCACGACCCTGGGGAAGGTTGACGAGCGAAAGTGCCGAGTGGTGGAACTGCGTTACTTTGGAGGTTTGAGTGTAGAGGAGACGGCCACCGTGTTGGGCGTTTCCGAGGACACTATCACGCGCGATTGGAGACGCGCGAAAGCTTTCTTGCGTCGAGAACTTAGCCAACACTGACATGACATCTTCCAAACGTTGGCAGGAAATTGACCGCATCTTTGCTGCGGCGCTTGAGCGTGAGCCCGGTGCCCGCTCGACATTTCTCGCCGAGGCCTGTGGCGACGATGAACAACTGCGCGCAGAAGTGGAATCGCTGATGGCTCACGATATCCCCGAGAGTTTGGTCGGGAATTCCGCCGTCCAGGAAGCTACTCGATTGTTGGAGAAGAGGGTGGCAGAGCCCACTATCGTGCAAGTCGGACGTTATCGGATTATTCGAGTACTCGGTTCTGGGGGAATGGGTCGCGTCTACCTGGGTCAGGATGAGCAACTTAATCGTCAGGTCGCGGTAAAACTGCTTGCCAAATACGATGCCAGCGAAGCGGAAAGGATGCGGCGCTTTCGCCAGGAAGCGCTGGCGGCTTCGGCGCTCAACCATCCCAACATTCTCACCATTTACGAAATAGGCGAATTCGAAAACACCAATTTCATCACCGCTGAATTCGTCGACGGTCTGACGTTGCGCGCGCGCATGAAGGAAGGAGCCTTGCCGCCTGAGCTGGCTCTGGACATCGCGATTCAGATAGCGAGTGCGCTCTCATCTGCGCACGCCGCGGGAATAATTCATCGGGACATCAAACCCGAGAATGTCATGGTGCGCGCCGATGGACTGGTGAAGGTTCTCGATTTTGGAATTGCAAAGTTCACTCAAACTGAGGACACGGAAAATGTAGACCTGGTGGAGACGAGAGCGGGTGCGATTATCGGCACGGCCGCATATATGTCTCCGGAACAAGCGCGCGGTACATCGATTGACTCACGCAGCGATATTTGGAGTCTGGGTGTAGTCCTATATGAAATGGTGGCGCGGCGCCTGCCGTTTTGGGGTAAGACTCCTGCGGATGTGATTGCCGCCGTCATCGAGCGAAATCCTCCTCCCTTGCCCACCGATGGTTCAGTTGCGCTTGAATCGTTGGAACGGATCGTCTTCAAAGCACTGCAAAAGGAGAAGGAGAACAGATATCAGACTGCGGCGGAACTGCTGACCGATCTGAAGCAGTTGAAGCAGAAGGTGGAGCAAGATCGATCAGATTCACCGAAATCATCTGCTTTACCAGGAGAGGTTGTCAGAGCACCGCTCGAGCCGAAAACCATCAGCGCCCCACCCGTAAGCACCGGACGAGAAGCGGGCACAACCCGATCGAGTGCGGAACCTATTGTTAGCAGAATCAAGCGGCCCAAGTACGCAGTGGTGATCTTGCTCACTCTCGTTGCTGCCGCCGGGTTCTTCACCTACCGTTCTCTTTTAACGAACAAGGCCCAGCAAATCGAATCCATCGCGGTAATGCCGTTCACCAACGAAAGCGGCAACGGGGACCTCGAGTATTTGTCAGACGGTATGACTGACTCGCTGATCAATAGCCTGTCGCAACTTCCAAATCTGGCAGTTAAAGCGCGCAGCTCGGTATTTCACTACAAGAGTCAAGCAGCGGAGCCGCAACGCATCGCTGCAGAGTTATCCGTGCAGGCAATTCTGAGCGGTAGAGTTGTACAACGGGGTGATGACTTGACGTTGTATCTGTCGTTGATTGAAGCGCGCACGGGCAATCAACTGTGGGGTGAGCAATACGATCGAAAGCTGACAGATATCGTGGCGCTGCAAAAAGAGATTGCGCTTGATGTTTCTAACAAATTGCGGGTGAAACTGTCCGGTGCGGAACAGCAGAAGGTTGCGAAGAACTACACCACAAACGCCGAAGCCTATCAGCTCTATCTCAAGGGACGCTATCACGTTATCAAATTGACGCCAGCGGAAGTCCAAAAAGGCATTTCGTATTTTCAACAAGCGATTGAAATTGATCCAAACTACCCACTCGCTTATGCCGGACTCTCTGAGGCATATCGCTCGCTCGCTATCGCCGGCGATCTGCCGCCAACCGAGTTTCTGCCGAAAGCAAAGGAAGCGGCGCAGAAAGCAATCGATCTTGACGATACCCTCGCCGAAGCTCATACGGCTCTTGGCGTAGCAATATATTGGGGCGATTGGAACTGGAGTGCTGCCGAAAAACAATACAAACGAGCCTTGGAGCTTAATCCTAAGAGCGCCGAGGCTTATCTTTACAACGCTCATTTGCTCTCAAACACCGGGCGACATCCTGAAGCACTCGCCGAGGCCAAACGCGCCAGAGACCTTGACCCGCAGGATTTGAGAATCAACGCGCTCGAAGGGCTATTTCTGATTCATGCCGGGAAAAGCGATGAGGCGTTAGCCAGATTGCAGAAAACTTTTGAGTTAGACCCGAACTATTGGCTCGCCCATTCGTTTGCTGCGAGCGCTTATATCGAGAAAGGGATGTTTACCGAAGCTGTCGCCGAAGCACGTAGGGCGAGAGAACTTTTCGATGGTAGCAGCCAGCCAATCGCGTTCCAGGGATACGCTTTGGCCAAGTCGGGTAAACAAGCTGAAGCGCGAGCCTTGCTTGAAGACCTGTTGACATTATCAACCGAGCGGTACGTTACGTCTTACCACATCGCGCTTGTTTATAACGGCTTGAACGAGCGTGATAAAACACTCGCCTGGCTGGAGCGAGCTTATCAAGAGCGCAACCCGCGAATGGCTTTTCTCAAGGTCGAGCCGAAATGGAATAACTTGCGCGGCGATCCTCGCTTTCAGGATTTGTTGCGGCGCGTCGGCTTTTGACTTTATGCCGGCTGAACCAGTCCGCTAGTCACTAGCTGCGGCGGCTGAGTCGTCAGAGCAACCAGCAATGATTCATTCCAATTCCAATGAGGTGATGCACTCTCGTGTTCCACTCCCAGCAATGGATACGCCGCGTCGAGTTCTCATCATTGCTCTGGTCCTGATTGCAACTGCCTTTACCGCCTGCGGGGTCGGTCGTGACAAAGGCGGCACCGCCAAGGGCCCGAACGCTGCTCCCATTCTCCTCTTCAATGGAACCGGAACTTCTCCTAACGATGTCGCGGCCGTCGAAACAATCCTGAACAACAACAATCTCAACTATTCGACCGCGAACTCTTCGCAGTTGAACGAGATGAACGAATCACAAATCCGCGAATATCGTCTACTGATAATTCCTGGTGGAAACTTTATTGACATCGGAAACGGGCTGACTCCGAGCACAACCGCCAACATTCGCAACGCCGTACAGAATGGTGTCAATTACCTCGGCATCTGTGCGGGTGGTTTCTTTGCGGGGAATTCCGCCCACTACAATGGTTTGAATCTGACCTCGGGTGTGACGTTCGGTTTCTATGCCGCCGAAAACCAGGGTATCCGCAAGGCAGCGGTGCCGATTGCGGTCGCCGGAGGAGCAACCCTCGAGCACTACTGGGAGGATGGCCCGGAGTTTACCGGCTGGGGCTCGGTTGTTGGTAAGTATCCCGACGGAACCCCCGCAATCGTGGAAGGAACATTCGGCAGCGGGTGGGTGGTTCTCACCGGGGTTCACCCTGAGGCTCCGGCGAATTGGCGGCACGGAATGACTTTCAATACGCCAGTCAGCGAAGACAATGCCTACGCGGGGACGCTGATCCACGCCGCACTGAATCGAACAACGCTATCGCATTAGTGCGTCGCATTATTCTGGTGTCTACTTTGCAGCCTTGATCTCGAGACCGGTGAAATAGCCTTCCGTGCCAGGTCCGATCCAGAGGGCCAAGCCGCCCGAGGAATCACCGAGTTTGAGATCATTCACAATCAGACAGGGCTGGCTGGCGCCGTGGATATACAAGCGGGCCTTCGTCCCTTCGACCGTGATGCGGTATCGGGTCCAGACGCCCGGCTCGAGGTCTACATAACTCTCATACTTTTCCGGTGCCTGCTGGCGGGAGACGGCAAAGCTAAAATTCGGGTGCGAACTATACTGCGTGGAATGATTGCGGCGGACCTGATCATCGGCGCGGCCGTTGGTCGGACGCAAGTAGATGTATTCGAACTGGCCGTTCTGAAGACGGAAGGCGATTCCAATAAATCCGCGCGCGCTCTCGGCGGCGCCGGCGGCGGGACGCCCCGCAAGTAGCACTTCGATCGAGCCATTGTGAAAAATTGCATCTTTCACGATCGCGTACGCTTCACCATTGGGCACCTGGCCATCTTCCGTGATCTTTACCGCCCGCTTGCCGAGGTAGTCGACTGACTCCAGTTTCACCTTGTGCGGAATCAACTGAGCAACGGTTTGAGCGAACGCTGGTGACGCGAAAGCGACGAGCACGCAGAAGACCAGATTGCAGGCTGACATCATCAATGGCTTTTTCATGGTCCTTCCGATCCTTGTCTTACTCACGCCGTCAGGGCACCCATCAGTGTGATGACAGGTATCACTCTAATCTGTTTTCGGTGGGTTAAGGGGAGCGAACTTCAACGGCTCCAGCGTGATGTTTGTGGTTGAGATCTTTTGCCCCTTCATGAATTCGAGCATCACCTCTTTGATTTGCGGAGAAGACAAAAACAGCGGGTCACTGTGGAAGGCTCCGTCGATAATTAAATGAACACTGTTAGGAAAGCCTTTGCGAACCTCTTCTGCGTTGGTCGGCGGAGTGCGAACATCCAGCGTGCCACTGATGAAGAGTGTTGGGACGCTACTCTTCGCCGCTGCGCGGAAGATGTCGCCTGCGTCGGGATTGCCCCACGCATTGCAAACGTCGGGAAATGGGAAATCCATCACGTCACTCAGCAAAGTTGACTTGGCTTCACGCGCTACTTGTGTGCGTCGTTGGTCCGACAAACCTGAATTGCAGTCCATCATGTAAGCCATCGCAGAACCAACGCTTCCGCCGCGACTCAGATTGAGCCATCCCTGCGCTGGCACGGAAAAGTCTCCTTTGGACATGCCGTAAAAACGTGCGGGCAAAGCAGCTTCGCCACTACCGAATGAAAATACAGTCAAGATTTGGATGGCAAACTTATTCAGGATGACTTTTACCGTTTTGTTGGTAGCTGGATCCGTTACTTCGACCGAAACAGGTTCGCGCTCCGTCCGTTCAAGCACGGCTTTGACCAGACCTAAAAACGAAGGAATATCTTTGCTCAGACTCGCATCCGCCTTAACCAGCCGGTCGATATGTTCAAGATGCTTTTGAATATTACTGGGCAGTTTGATTGTATGCGCAGGCCCTTCAACGCCAGCGAGTATTACGCGAGCGAGACTCTTTTCGTGTCGCTTGATGGTGGCCAGCGAAAGATGTGTTCCGTAACTTATGGCCCAGAGGCTGATTTTTTCCGCGCCGATCGCCTTCCGCAAATCCTCTAAATCATCAGCACTCTCGTTGGTGTTATAACCTGTCAAATCAACGCTCTGGCTTTTGAAAGTGCCGGCACAAGCGCTTGATTGTTGTCGGTAGAGTTCGAGCAGGTCGGCGCGGCTTTGTGGTTTGTCCGGCGCAAAACCAACCCTCTCCTGGCAAACCAGATTCGGTTTTGATGACCCTACGCCGCGTTGGTCAAGAGCTATGACATCGGCGATTTCGCGCATAGCCATGAACAAAGGAAAGCGTGTTCCTCGCGCGGCGGCGATTCCTGAGCCGCCCGGCCCACCAGCCAGATAGACTATCGGCGCGGCGGGAGTTTTTGAGGTGCTTTTGAAACGGACGAAAGCTATCTGAATTAGACGAGTGTCCGCCTTTTGCCTGTTTTCAGGTACGGACAATTCACCGAATTCAGCGTCAACTTTCTGCGCCCTTGCTGCTTCAAAAACTATTGGTGTAATCCTCAAGTCGCCCGCTTTTTGTTGGGCCAGAACATCAATGGCCAGGCAAAGCAACAGAAATACCAGAGTCAGTACGTGAGGTATTATCTTAATTCGCATAGCTAGTTATTGTTTCACCCAGGCTAAATCGAAATTGTGTCCCTTCCATTTTATCTCCTTGATCTTTGCTGATTCGTCGCGGATAAAACAGACGTCGCCAAAGAATCTGTACTCAAAAAAGCAATCCGGTTTGGTCGGGTAAAGTTTAATGTCTCCTGAAGAGAGAAACCCGTTTCTGAGAACGATGTCGGTTTCGCTGCCGTCGCTGCGCTTGTAGTGACCCAGGAATTCCGCCAGGTTCTTGTTTGGGTTCTGAACAATTCTAGGGACGGTAAAGCTTTTTACGGTAACTTCTTTTCCCTGCAGGATCTCCAGCAAACCCTGGGAAACCAGATCGAAGGCGCCAGCCGAATTTGAAAGGATGACAAATCCGTATTTCTTGTCGCGGGCGATTTCCAAATAGGAGCGATGCCCGTTGGTGCTTCCGCTGCCGCTAAACGTAGTCTGTCCGAGCAAACTTGTTTTTACTGCTTCGCCATATTTTCCATCGAGGACAGCTTCGCCGAATCTGTAAACATCGCGGGCCGTACCGTAGACAGAACCCGCGCCGACCAGAAACGAGTAATTCTTGAGTGGAACATTCACGAGGCCGGCCGGCGAGAGATAGTAATCCTGCGCCCTGCGCTCCATCACCATCTCGCCCTCAAAATCGAGCGAGTCGGTCATGCCCGCGGGCGTGAAGACATATTCCTGTAAGAGTTGTGAATAGGTTTTGCCTGAAACGATTTCCAATACGCGTGCCAGTACCGCGTACCCCGCCGAACTGTAAAGCCGGTTGGTACCCGGTTCGAATGCCAGCTTTGCCTGTTTTACCTTCTCGACAAACTCCGCGGAAGTGTAAGCCAGAGATTCGGCTTCCGGGGGCATCACACGGTGCGGAATGCCGGAACGATGACGGGCCAGCATCTCGATGGTGATTTTGTCGCCGTTTGGAAAATCTGGAATGTATTTGTTGAGTTTGTCCGAAAGTGCAATCTTATTACTTTCAATCTGGCGGCTTAAGATGACACTGGTCATGTACTTTGTAATCGAAGCGATTCCAATACGCGTGTTCAGTTGGTTTGGAATCTCATAGTCCGCATTTGCCAGACCAAA
>JAMQPI010000694.1 GCA_023717565.1 Pyrinomonadaceae bacterium
CTTTTGCAGAGCGCCCACCTGTCCCTGCCAGTCACCTTTTTGCTTCTTCAGGCCTGCATAGATGCAATCATGAATCAGAGTGGATTTTCCGGATCCGCTGACGCCGGTAATGCACACCAGCATATCGAGAGGCAGCTCAACATCGATGGACTTCAAATTGTGCTCTGCGGCACCCGTCAGTGACAGGCGCCTTTTCTGAAACAGTCGACGTTGCTTCGGTTCCTTGATCTCGGTTTCGCCACGCAAGTAGCGGGCAGTCAATGAAGCGTCGCTGGCAATCAAGCCGGGAAAGTCTCCTTCGTAGATTACCCGTCCACCCAGTTCGCCGGCGGAAGGTCCAATATCCAGGATGTGATCGGCAGCGCGCATCATCTCCGCATCATGTTCGACCACCAGCACGGTGTTGCCAATATCGCGCAGGTTATGCAGCAGCCGGATCAACCTTTCATTGTCCCGCGGGTGTAGACCAATCGAGGGCTCATCCAGAACGTAGAGCGCGCCGACCAGCGAAGAGCCCAGGTTAGTGGCCAACTGGATCCGTTGGGCCTCGCCCCCGGAGAGAGTCGAAGCGAGACGATCAAGCGTCAGATAGTCCAAACCCACATCGACGAGGAAAAGCAATCTTCGTCGAATCTCAAATAAGATCCTTTCCGCAATCGCATTCTGTTCAGTTGGGAGCTCCAACGCTTCGAAGAAGACCTGCGCATTTTTGATAGCCAGCGCGCAAATCTCGGGCAGTGTACGTCCGCCGACTTTTACGTCGCGCGCTTCCTGACGCAAACGGTCGCCGTGGCAATCCGGGCAAAGGGTGTAGCCGCGATACTTCGACAGGAACACGCGGACATGCAGTTTGTATTTCTTGGTCTCCAGCCAGTCAAAGAATCCGCGCACTCCGCCCCACTCCTTCTTACCTTCAACTATCGCTCGCTGTTCAGCGCGCGAGAGCTGTGCGAAGGGAACGTTCATCGGAATCTTCTCAGTCTTGCAAAACTGACGCAGCTCCTCCTGGGCCCATTCATGCTGCGGTTTGGTCCAGGGCTCAATTGCGCCTTCGTTCAAGGCCAACCCGGGATTCGGAATCGCCAGATCGAGATCGAGTCCAATAGTGTTTCCAAATCCCTGACAGGTTGGGCAAGCCCCGTACGGATTGTTGAAGCTAAACAGGCGCGGTTCCGGTTGGGCGTAGACCGTGCCGTCATACTTGCACTCAAATCTGTCCGAGAAGTTAAATCGTCTGGGTTCTGTTTCTGCAGTTTCGATCATTGCCGAACCATGGCCCTCCTGGAAGCAGGTCTCCAGCGAGTCAACCAGGCGCTGACGTACTTCCGGATTGGCGACGAGCCGATCGACCATCACATAAACGCCGCTGAAATCGGGCAGGGTGTAGTCGTCGGGGGAATGAAGCTCGATCGTTTGCCCCTTTGCGTAGAGGCGCGTGAACCCGCGCTGCATCAGGCTCATGATGTGAGCAGTAGTCAAGTGACGCGGAGAAGGGGAGACGGGGCGACGGGGAGCTGTTTTTCGCCGCTTCTCCGGTTCTCGCCGTTGCTGTGTCTTCCCAGTCGGCGTCTCCTCGACACTTGCACCGGCTTCCGCTAATCCGGAACCCGCAGGGAACAGGACGTAGAACCGCGTCCCTGCGGCGACAGTTGCCAAGACCTCGTCGGCCACCGACTGCGGTGAATCACGGTAGACCTGGCGGCCACAGACTCGACAGTAGGTTGTCCCGACACGGGCATAGAGCAGGCGCAAATAATCATAGACCTCAGTTTGCGTGCCGACCGTTGAGCGGGGATTTCGGGTTGAGTTTTTTTGGCGGATGGCAATGGCCGGAGCGATTCCTCGCACCTCGTCCACGTCGGGCTTGTCCATCCGCTCGAGAAATTGACGAGCGTATGCCGACAGTGATTCAACGTATCGCCGCTGACCCTCGGCATAAACGGTGTCGAAAGCCAGCGACGACTTTCCGGAACCACTCACGCCGGTGACCACCGTCATCTGATTAATCGGGATGGTAAAGGAGACGTTTTTAAGGTTGTTAACCCTGGCCCCGCGAACTTCAATGGCTTTTTCAGGCATAAATTCGTCGCATGACCCAGTTAGAGAGAAATTCAGGGTCTTTCGAAAACCTCAAATAGTACCCTGATTCCGTCCGCGTGGGAACTGAGCTGCCTCAGCATTGACAGAAGAGCCCTCAGTGCTCAACAATCCGAAAACCATGAAACCCCCTCGCTTCCTATTACGTGGGTTCCGACGACCTAGCGACGTGGCATCAGCCGGTTTGGGTCCCCTGGAACGCCAGACCCTCGAAGAAGTATGGCGCCGCGGAGAAACCAGCGTGCGCGACATCTTCGTCTCCTTTGACAAGCGGATCGCCTACACAACCTTGATGACTACCCTGGACCGGCTTTACAAAAAGCGCCTGCTTGGTCGTCGCAAGGATGGCCGAGCTTTTCTCTATTCGGCGATGGTGACGAATGAGGAGTTGGAGCAGAGCATCGCAGAGGATGTGATTAACGGTTTGCTGGGCCAGAACTCAGAAGGCGTCGAGCCAATCCTTGCTTGTATAGTCGATGCGATCAGCGACAATGATCGCGAATTGCTGAACGAGCTTGATCGTCTAATCAAACAAAAGCGACGAGACCTGGCAGAGGGGGATTAAGGGCACAATGTTCTTTCTTCTCGGACTCTGCATCCTCCTGGCCGTAATGTTGGCTTTGAACAGCATTGCGTCGTTTGCTGCATCCTTGCTTTGGAAGGTCCTGGAGCCACGAGCTCGCAATTGGTCAGCGGGCAGCCAGGCGAGCGTGCTTTGCCTCCTTCGTACGTTACCCGTAGTCGGAGGAGTCGCTATTGTTGGCTTGCTGTTCGCCCCAGCCTATCTCACCCACGAGCCACGCGACAGTCACGAGGAGATAACTCTGAATTTGGCAATTGTTGCCTTCTTTTCCGCCCTTGGAGTCGCACTTGCGGTCGTTCGCGGGATAATTAGCTGGCGGGCAACTTCGCGACTCACGGCTGACTGGCTCCGCAACGCCGAAAGGATCACGCTGCCTGGCATTACGATGCCGGCATTTCGAATAGAGCATCAATTTCCGGTCGTGGCGATTGTCGGCACTTTTCGACCACGGCTGTTTATTGCTAACCAGATTTTCCAATCTCTTACCGGTGAAGAATTGTCCGCGGCGCTGGCGCATGAAGTCGGGCACGTAATAGCACGAGACAATCTCAAGCGCGGCTTGATCAGGGCCTGTCGCGACATGCTGTTGATTATTCCTTGCGGTCGTAGCCTTGATAACGCTTGGAAGGAAGCTTCGGAAGGTGCCGCCGATGAATATGCAGCCAGAAGAGATCGGATGGTAGGGCTTGATCTGGCCTCTGCCCTGGTGAAGATCGCGCGCCTTGTTCCCCTCGGCTCCAAGCCGACGCTCCCGGCGGGAGCATACTTTGTTAATCAGGAAGATCCGTCAGGTTTTAGGGCTCGCGTCCGGAATTTGGTCAGGCTTGCGGGCAGTGGGAGTGCAGACCCGCCGACAGCGTTCATTAGCAAACTACCCCTTTGGGTTCCGATTGCGATCTTCGTCGTACTGCTGGCCGCCATATCGATTGAATCTCATGTCCTGGTCCTTACACATGGGGTCATTGAGCACGCTGTCTATCTGCTGAGCTGATTCCTACCCCCTCTCACCCATCAACGAAGGCTAGTAGTAGTTCCAGTTTCATCGTAATCTCGCCAGCCAAGGCAGTATTGCAAGTTGTCGGCGCCTCTAGAGTTTGCAAAGCCTCAAGACAGCCTAAAGCATAATCAGGACATCATTTAACACAATCCAGGCGGGCTCGACGTGCCCGCGAATTCCGGAGAGAGATAGTACATGGATAAAACGAGACTTACCCACACAGTGACGGTCGCGCGCCTTGTGCTTTTCTTATTGATATCCGCCCTGGCGTTGGCAACGCCATTGCCGCTCAGCGCTCAACAGAAACGCGGCGATGTATCTGGAGTTGTCAACGATGCCACCGGCGCGGTTGTTAACGCCGCGGACGTCTCGGTCAACAACTCTCAGCAGGTTGTTTTGAGCAGAGTCAGGACCGACGCCGAAGGTCACTTCCAGTTCAGCGGGATCCCTCAGGGTTCTTATGTGGTACTGGTGTCCCATCCAGACTTTAGCATCCATCGTGAGGTGGTCCAGATAACGGCTGGCGGGACCGCGGAGTTGAATATTAGCCTGCAGGTCAACCAGATCAGCGAAAGCGTGACCGTCACGTCGGAAGCCGGATTGGTTGCCGACGCGAGGAGCGTAGCTCAGCCTGTAAACATCATTGATGCGGATCACATTGTGCAACGGGCTACCGAAGTTGTTGCCCAGGTGGTCGACGAGGAGCCTGGCGTCAATCTACAACGTACCTCGCCGTCACTTAGCGCAGTTTTTGTTCGTGGGCTGACTGGTCGAAATGTCGCAGTTTATGTTGATGGTGTGCGCTACACAACCAGCGCCCAACGTGGTGGCGTGGGTACCTTCTTCAGTTTGATTGAACCATCCAGTCTCGAGACCGTCGAGATTTTGCGTGGACCCAACAGCTCGCAATACGGTTCGGACGTACTTGGCGGTGTCGTCAA
>JAMQPI010000561.1 GCA_023717565.1 Pyrinomonadaceae bacterium
CTGGCGGCGGCTGATGTAGTGATCAAGCCTCGCGTTGGACATATCCGTTGGGACGAAATGAGGCGCGGAGAAGAGCTCATCGCGGCTGGCTACGAGGCGGGGCTTGAGAGTATCCCGGAGATCGAGATGGTGATTGCAGCTGCGACCAAGGCTGCGCCCAAGTGGTATCAGCTTCGCCGGCGTAAGGAGATTTCAGTCAAGCGGCCTATTACCTCGCTAACCTAGTCAGTTGTCCGTGGTCAGTTGTCCGAGGTCAGTTGTCCGTGGTCATCTCGGTTTTTTGTATCGGCTATGATCTTCGTTGTTTCGTGTTCAACATCAGGCAAAGACCGACAACTGACAACTGACAACTGGCCACTGGCCACTGACCACTGACCACGACTCTTATTTTAGGAAATCTTAAGCAGATTAGCCGTTTATAGAAATATCCAGAATTGGTGGAGCACTGAAGGGATGCGGGGGCCGGGGGAATCCGCCAGGGGCTAGATGTTAGCCCCGGCAATCCCAGGCCAGCAGGTTGCACTCCTTACGGCGATATTTTCTATGTCAATTGAGGTCACCTCTGTATCCGAACGACGCGTCCTTTCCGTCCGAAGAATCGCGCTCAGTCTGCGCCAAATCTTTCGGCTGGGCCAACGTGGCGCGCGGCTGACCACATTTAGGGTCATCCTCGCGGTACTCGTGCTGGCAGCGGTGGTCGTGAGTGATTCCTTCCTTCGATCATACAAATACTACTCTCGAGTCATTGACGCACGCCTAGCCAGTGGTTACCTAACGAGTCGTCCCGGCCTCTATGCCGCGCCGAGAACAATTCGAGAGGGCCAGGGTTTCTCACAAGATGATTTGGTGGCGGTCTTGCGGCGCGCGGGTTACATTGAAGCCGCTAGTAGCGATGTCTGGAGTGGTAGCTTTGCCAGACAGGACTCGGCGGTGGAAATTCGTCCCCGGCAAGCAAGTCAGAAGATTCGTCCGCAGATTGTTCGGGTCAGTTTTCAAGGCGGTAGAGTGGCAGGATTGGTGACGAACGAGGTTGCGCTCGAGTCGTTTACCCTCGAGCCGGAGATTCTGACCAATGACCTCTCATCAAAAACCGGGAAACGAAATACGCTGAGCTACGGTGATATCCCACCACTCCTCGTACAAGCCATTGTTTCCATAGAAGACCGCCGTTTCTTCGAACACCCGGGTCTGGATGTATTCGGAGTTGCCCGCGCAATGCTGCGCAACGCCGGTGACGAGCGAATCGGACAGGGTGGCTCAACGATTACCCAGCAGCTGGTTAAGAATACCTACCTGTCGTCCGAGCGCACTCTCCGCCGCAAGTATGCAGAAGCGATGTTGGCGTTTGCCCTGGAGCAGCGGCTTTCGAAGCAAGATATCCTTGCGCTCTACTGCAACGAGGTTTATCTGGGTCAGCGAGGCGCAGTTGCAGCCCGCGGCGTCGAACAGGCGGCGCGCATCTACTTCGGCAAAGAACTGAAGAATCTGTCCTTGAGTGAAGCAGCCACGATTGCGGGGATGATCCAGGGGCCATCTCGTTATTCACCTGAACGAAAACGAGAAGCGGCGCAAGCGCGACGCGACCTGGTGCTGGCAGCAATGACTCGGGATGGTTCGATTAGCGCTGAGCAGTCCGTGAACGCTTCCCGCGAGCCGCTCGTCGTGGTTTCGATGCCGGATACATACCAATCGCAAGCGCCCTATTTCATCGACTATGTCAATCGCGTAGCCGGGTCGCAACTTGAGATTTCGGGTGCGACGCAGCAGATTTACACGACGATCGATTTAGATCTGCAACAACTTGCTGAGGTCGCAATCGACCGCCAGCTGGAGCATCTCAACGGCGTATACAAGAACCGCGCGGTGAAACCTCAAGCTGCGCTGGTGGCCCTCGACCCGCACACCGGAAATGTGTTGGCGATGGTGGGAGGCCGGGAATACGGCGAGTCGCAATTAAACCGCGTCACCGACGCGCACCGTCAGCCTGGTTCGACCTTCAAGCCGTTTGTCTATGCCGCAGCGCTGGAGGATGGGTTCTCACCGGTCCAGATGTTTACCGACGCGCCTCGTGATTTCGTCTACGATCGAAACCGAATCTATCGTCCGTCAAACTTTGGTGGCGGCTATTCCGGTCGCGAAGTAACCATGCGCACCGGCCTGGTTAATTCCCTTAATATCGTCACGGTTGATGTCGCGATGCACACCGGCCTCGCCCGCATAGCAAACCTGGCCTCACAGTTTGGCTTGCCGAAACCTGAACGATACCCTTCGCTGGCGTTAGGCACGACCGAGGCAACACCGC
This sequence comes from Pyrinomonadaceae bacterium, assembly GCA_023717565.1. Lineage (GTDB taxonomy): Bacteria > Acidobacteriota > Blastocatellia > Pyrinomonadales > Pyrinomonadaceae > PSRF01. The sequence goes on from JAMQPI010000561.1 coordinate 2,303, forward strand.
TTCAACTCGCCGCTGCTTACGCAACATTTGTTAACGGCGGACGACGCGTTGAGCCCAAGGTAATCGATAGCGTCTCCGAACCTCCAGGCACAGGTACAGATAACAAAGAACAACCCCAGGTGATTAGTCCGACGACTGCCTACATGATCACCAACATGCTGACGGCAGTGGTAGATCAGGGAACAGGTCGGGCAGCTCGTGGTGCTATAAAGGGAACCGCTATTGCCGGGAAGACCGGAACCTCGCGCGATGGCTGGTTTGTAGGTTACACGCCGAATCTGGTTTGCGTGGTCTGGATTGGCTTCGATGACAACAGCCAGCTGGGACTGACCGGGGCTACCGCAGCACTGCCGGCCTGGACCGATTTTGTTAAGAGCGCAGTGGCACTAAGGCCCGAACTTGGCGGCCGCAACTTCGAATGCCCTGAAGGAATTGAGTTCGTAGAGATCGATGCTGATAGCGGTTTGATCTCGACTCTTTCTTGCCCGCACCGCCAACTGATAGCGGTCACCGATCGGCTCGCGCCCAACTTCGAGTGCTACAACCATCTCAACCTTCCTGACTTCGATGGCGATCACCCACCAGTCATGGAATCTTTCGTGGATCACTCCGAAGTAGCACAGCATCGCAGAGCCCCACCGAGGGAATCCCTCGTATCTATTGAATTGAAGACCTTGAAATCGACTCGGGTCGATGTGGATGCGCGTGGTCGGCGGACGCTTGTGAACGAGATGAGGTAGTTGCTGCGGGGCTGCTCAGCCGGTGCCAAACTTGAAGGTTGGGAAGGATCCATTTTCCATTTCTCATTTTTCATTATTCTCATTACTCGTCGTTCGTCGTCTGAATAGCGACTCACTCAAGCGGCGTGTCATGAGGTCAGTACCACAATGCGGTAGCGGTGGGTCATGGGCTCCTGATCACTCAAGCGGCTGTAGTCTACCCGGTCCTCTCCAGTATCACTTCGGCAATTGCGTGCTCGCTGGTATGAGATAGCGAGAGATGGGCCGCGGTGGCTCCTGACCTCGTGAATAGTTCCTGCACCAGTCCATGAAAAAGCAGATACGGCGCCCCGCCTTCGCGTGACGCGATCTCTACGTCCTGCCAGCCAATCCCCCCTTTCCAACCCGTTTGCAGCGCTTTAAGGGCAGCTTCTTTTGCGGCAAAGCGGACCGCATAATGTTGGGCGGCCACGGCGCCCCGGCCATCGCAGTACGCCCGCTCGGCGGCAGTGAAGACGCGATCCGCAAAGCGGGGAGTGCGCTCAAGCACTTCGCGAATGCGACGAACTTCGATAATGTCTATGCCGATGGAAACAATCACAGATCTTGACCTTAAGCGCGCCGGTTTCTACTGGCGCGAAATCGATGGCGTGCGGGCGCTGATTTGCGCGCCGCTCGAAGACGACGGTTTCACCAACGGTTTCTCCACGCGTCTGGGGGGCGTCAGCCCGATGCCGCAGGCAGCGCTGAATCTAGCAGGTTTCAACGAAGATGCGGCGGAAAACATTCTGGAGAATCGGCGGAGGTTTCTCAAGCTTTTCAGCGGCGAGTGGTCTTTGGGAGGCTGCTGGCAAATGCATGGCACCGATATCCGCGTTATCCGAGACGCGGCCGAGGCGAAACCCGCCGAAAACTCGCTGGGCGATACGATCTACTGTGATGCAGTCGTCAGCGACGCGAAGCAGGTCCTGGCCGGAGTCAAGACGGCTGATTGCGTGCCGATCCTGATCGGCGATCCAGAGACCAATTCATTCGCGGCCGTGCACGCCGGTTGGCGCGGAACCTACGCCGGAATTGTCTTGTATGCGCTTGAACGTCTCACTAACGAATACAAGGCGCGTACTGAGACTTGCCGCGTGGCGATTGGACCAGCCGCAGCCGCTTGCTGTTATGAAGTAGGCAGCGAAGTCATCGACGGTTTCAAGGAGCGTTTTCCGGGCGCGGACGAGCTTTTTACGCCCACACGCGAAGGACATGCCCGCATCGATCTATTCAAAGCAAATCGAGATCAGTTGCTGGCCGCGGGAGTCGCTGACGACCGCATTCATACCGCCCCTTTGTGCACTATGTCTCGGACTGACCTGTTCTTTTCCTATCGACGAGAAAAACAATTGCACGGCAAGGTCGGGAGACTGATGGCGGTGATTGGAAGAAGAGGGGAAAAAAGGGGAACGGGGGAAAAGGGGAAAAGGGGAAAGGGGTAAAAAGGGGAAGGCGAACGTGGCCTGTTTTCCCTCTTACCCTTTTCCCCTTTTCCCCTGCTCCTATTTACCCCTTGATTCTTATCGGTATGGTGACTTCGCGAGTTTGAGGAGGGAAACATACCTCATCGCTGCAACTCTGATAACGAAGACGGGCCTTTACTTCGGTTGAGTCAGAACCGAAATTAGCAGGGACCGTGACATTGAAGCGCATCGTCGTACGACCTTCAAAAACCGCCACCTTGCTTTTTGAGAACTTGAGACTACGCAGCAGCGCCCGCGGATAAATCACCGGCCCAGCCCTCACGCCGTTTGCTGTCTCGACTTGCAGTTGCGTGGCAATCAGAAATTTCTCCAGCGGGCGATTGGAATGGACATGAAACCCCGAAGGGATGTTCATTACCACCACCGCTTGCACCGACCGACCCCGCCGCACTGTGTCAACGGATGTTGAGCCACTCACATCGATATTGGGAGCTGACTGTGGCGAGGGCGTGGCGGCAAAGGTTGCCGGGAAACTAAGCACACTTGTAATGACCAGGAATTGGGTGAATCGTCGCAAATTAGTAGATTTCATCAGTTGTTGTTACCGGCCCAAATTTCTAAATGCAGAATGATTTTACATGGAGGCACGGAAACGAGGAAACGAAGGTGAATCTCGAACGTTGATGCCAGCGAAGGAAGGGTTCACGCAAAGACGCAAAGGTGGCAAAGACGCAAAGAAGAAAGCCGTAGATGGAAAAGTTGAGGG
>JAMQPI010000581.1 GCA_023717565.1 Pyrinomonadaceae bacterium
AAGCCCTGGTGTCCAAACACTTACTACCATGGCTATCACGCAATCGACTACTATGCCGTCGAAGATCGCTTCGGCGACATGGCCACACTTCAGGAGTTAATAACCAAAGCTCATGGACTGGGAATGAAAGTGATTCAGGACCAGGTTGCAAATCATGTCGGCTCTCAACATCCCTGGGTCAAGCAACCACCGCTCGCCGACTGGTTTCACGGCACTCTCGAGCGGCACGCGCTGAACCGGTTTCAGAACAGCACCCTGCTTTCACCTCACGCGAATCAACCGGAGGTCCGCAACACTCTGGACGGTTGGTTCAGTGACGACTTGCCGGATATGAATCAGGAACAACCTGAGGTAGCCCGCTATGAAATACAAAACGCGCTCTGGTGGGTGGGGATGACCGGAGTTGACGGGATTCGGCAGGACACGATTCAGTACATGTCGCGCGGGTTTATTCGCGACCTCTCTAATTCCTTACATCGACAGTATCCAAAGATGTGGATGGTGGGAGAGGTGTTCGATCGCGACGCCGCTCACACTGCATTCTTCATCGGGGGAAAGGCAGGATGGGATGGCATCGACACGAAGCTCGATTCGGTTTTTGATTTTGCTGTTTGGAATGCGTCTCTGCTAGCGTTCACAAACAAGGTCCCACTGCGTGCCGTGCGCGACCAATTGAAGTTTGACGCCCTTTATCCGGATGCGTCTAAAGTGACGGTGCTCGTCAATAGCCACGATACGCCGCGTTTCCTCTCGCTCGAAGGAGCCAGTCTCGAGGGCGCGCTGATGCACACTGCGTTTGTGATCAGCGTTCGAGGTATTCCCCAACTCTACTATGGCGAAGAGATCGCCATGGAAGGCAAGGACGATCCGGATAACCGGCGAGATTTTCCCGGCGGCTTTCCCGGCGATCCGCGCAATGCTTTCATCGCGTCAGAGCGCACCTCAACCGAGCAGCGGATGTTTGAGTGGACGCGAACGTGGTTACGGCTGCGGGCGGAACATTCAGCAGTCAGAACCGGACGCCTGATAGATCTCTTCTATGACGACGACTCCTATGCATTCGCGCGTCAGGATAGGAGCGAGACAGTGATCATTGCGTTCAATCGTGCGGCGCAGGAGAAGACGTTCAACTTGCCGGCCGGAGCGATTGGCTTAAGAGACAATTCGAAAGCGGTGGGGACGATTGGAAGCAACGCAACAGCGATAGTCGCCAATGGTAGGTTAATTTTGACGCTGCCAGCCAAGACCGCGTGTGCATATGTCGTTCGGTGAGGCAGCTTCATAGAAGCGGGGGGTCGTCACCCCGTTAGGGGGTGAGATGTCTATAGCACGGACGTCCAACCCCACCTCCTGCGCCGTTATATTCATTGTGTCCCCGGTCTATAAACATCGCACTCCTACGGAGTGGAACCCGTGGCGACGGATAACAAATTTGCGAACGGCACTGGCGTAAATCAACGATGAACTTTCCCAGAACCAGCGGCATTCTGCTTCACCCGACATCATTGCCGGGCCCGTTTGGCATTGGTGACCTTGGGCCCGAAGCTTATGCGTTCGCTGATTTCCTTATCAACAGTGGACAGAGCCTTTGGCAAGTGTTGCCGCTTGGACCAACTGGTTATGGAGACTCGCCGTATGCTTGTTACTCAGCTTTTGCGGGCAACACGCTCCTGATAAGTCCGGAACAACTGGTCGAAGACGAGCTCCTGGTTCAAGAGGATTTGACTGCGCCAGCAACCGGCTCCACAGAACGGGTTGATTTCCACGCCGTGCATGAGCTCAAAGACTCGATTCTGCGTAAGGCGTTTGCACGCTTTTCGCAAAACGCTTCAAGCCTGCGCACCGCTTTTGAAGATTTCCGCCGGCGTAACGTCTCCTGGCTCGACGACTATGCGCTGTTTCGCGCCCTCAAAGATGCGCATGGTGGCGTAGCCTGGAATGAATGGGATCCGGCTTATGTACGACGCGAACCAGCCGCCATCGCGAGCGCCCTCGAGAAGTTCAGGGACCAGATTGAAGCTCACAAGTTCTACCAGTTCCTGTTCTTCAGACAGTGGTTTGCTCTCAAGGCCCACTGCAACGCACGGGGAATCCAGTTTGTCGGAGACATCCCCATTTTTGTGGCCCAGGATTCGGCCGATGTCTGGACCAACCCGGACCAATTCAAGTTAGACCCGGACGGAAATCCGATTGTGGTTGCCGGCGTCCCTCCCGACTACTTCAGCACCACCGGGCAGCTCTGGGGCAATCCCTTGTACAACTGGGACCAGATGCGCGCGGACGGATTCAAATGGTGGATCAAGCGAGTCGATTCGACTTTGAAGGTTGTGGACATCGTGCGGGTAGATCACTTTCGTGGTTTTGCAGCCTGTTGGGAGATTCCGGGCGGCGACCAGACGGCGGAGCGTGGCCGCTGGGTGGAAGCGCCCGGCAAAGAACTGTTCACGGCAATTCGCGCGGCGTTGGGAGAACTGCCGATTATCGCCGAAGACCTGGGCGTGATAACCCCGGATGTCGTTGCCCTGCGCGACGGATTTGGTTTTCCCGGAATGCGGATACTGCAGTTTGCTTTTGGCGGTGATCCAAAGAATACGGACTTGCCGCATAACTACGTGAGCAATGTTGCGGCCTATACCGGCACCCACGATAACGATACGACGGTCGGTTGGTTTCGCAGTGTGGCTGGTGAAGGCTCGACCAGAACGGCGGCGCAGATCGAGCGTGAACGCAAATTCTGCCTTTGCTATCTGAATACTATGGGTAAGGAGATTCACTGGGACTTCATTCGGGGAGTGTTGGCGTCGGTGGCGAACACGGCCGTGGTTCCGTTGCAGGACTTGCTGGGGTTGGGTACAGAAGCGCGCATGAACCTTCCCAACAGCACTGAGGGCAATTGGTCGTGGCGTTTTGAGAAGGGTGCCCTGTCGGCTGATATTGCCGCGCGCCTCAAGGAATTGACAGAGCTTTACGGACGGACAGCAAAAACCCCAATGTAAAAAAAGCATCGTGGTTGCGAATTAGATTTGATGATTGTTACCGAAGATTGTAAACCCCGTAGGGGTGGGATGTTTATAGGTCCGGACGAGCTCTCGATCTCGTCGCCGTTCGGCGTAGAGATGCTGATGTGTCCGATCTAAAGACATCTCACTCCTAACGGAGTGGACCCCGTAGAGATGTTCATTGTGTCTCGATCTATAAACATCTCACTCCTAACGGAGTGGAACCGTGGAGATGATGCTAGCTGGGAGTTCTACTTGTTGAAGACAAAACGTTTTTTCTTCCTCATCGTAACCACTTTCATTCTGGCTGCGGTTTGTTCTGCCCAGTCCGAACCTACGGTCTCCAAAGTTGAGCCTCAAAGCTGGTGGAAAGGGAGTTCGCTGAATCCAGTTCGGATCCTGCTGCGCGGGTCGAATTTGAAAGGGGCGCGAGTAAAACCCATTGGCGACGGCCTTAGGGTTGTAGGTCTCCCCAAGGTAAACGAACGCGGCAGTTATCTATTTGTCGATTTGGCTATTGCTCCAAACGCCCGGCCGGGAAAACGCAGTTTGTTAATTACCACGCGTCATGGTTTTACCTACGCCTACTTTGAGATCCTCCCCGCACTAAACCGCACCGGTACATTTCAAGGGTTCAATCCAGACGACGTGATGTATCTCATCATGATCGATCGCTTTTCAGATGGCGACCACGGTAACAACGATCCAACCCAATCGCGCGGAATCTACGACCGCGCAAACAAGTTCTATTATCACGGCGGCGACCTGCAGGGAATAATTGACCGCCTCCCGTACCTGAAAGAACTTGGAGTAACGGCCCTTTGGCTCACACCCTGGTATGACAACTACGACCGCCCAAATGAAATCGAGGATAAGGAAGGAAAACCGAGTACAGGCTTTCATGGTTATAACCCGCAGGATTTCTATGCGGTCGAAGAGCACTTCGGGAACCTCGAGAAGTTGCAACAGCTAATCGCCGCCGCTCATCAATCGGGTATCAAGATTATTCAGGACCAGGTCGTCAATCATACGGGGCCTTATCACCCCTGGGTTGAAGATCCGCCGACACCAACGTGGTTCAATGGGACCAGGGAGCGCCACCTGAAGAACGTGTTTCAAACCTGGGTGCTGCACGACCCGCGACCGGTTGAGCACTTGAAGCGCGAAACCATGGAAGGCTGGTTTCTGGACTTCCTGCCGGATCTAAACCAGCACGACCAGGAAGTCGAGCGCTACCTGATTCAAAACACTCTGTGGTGGATTGGAACTACCGGACTCGACGGTATGCGCATGGACACCTGGCAGTACGTGCCCAACTCTTTCTGGCAAAAATGGACGACGGCAATCAAGCGTGAGTTTCCGAAGTTCAGGGTGGTGGGCGAAGTGAAGGATGGCGACGTGGTCCACGTGTCCTTTTTTCAGGGAGGCAAAGTTCGCTTCGATGGCGTGGATTCCGGACTCGACTCTCTGCTCGACTTTCCACTCTTCTATCCGATTCGCCACGCATTCGCCGAAGGCCGGCATTTGGACGCGATTCCGAAGATCCTTGCGGCTGACTTCCTCTATACAGAAGCGAAAATTCTGGTGACCTTGCTAGGCGGCCACGACGACGGCCGTTTCATGAGCGAGAACGGAGCGACGATTGCCGGGTTGAAGCTGGCGAATACGTTCCTGTTGACTACGCGCGGAGTGCCACAGCTTTATTATGGCGACGAAATTGCGATGACTGGTCCTGACGAGCCGACAACTCGCAAAGATTTTCCTGGTGGTTTTCCGGGAGACCAGCGAAATGCGTTCACTCGCGCCGGTCGCACAAAGGAAGAGCAGGAAGTTTTTGACCACATCAAAACGCTGACTCGTTTGCGCGGTGAACTCGAACCTCTGCGACGCGGTCGTTTGGTAAACCTTCACGTCGCTGATCAGCAGTATGCATATGCGCGGACCAGCAAAGCCGGCACAGTCGTTACAGTAATCAACAACGACACGAAGGCGGCGCAGATTGAGTTTGACGTTTCGCCTATTAGGTGGACAAGCGGTTTGTCCTTGATTGATCGGTTGGGTTTCGCGAAAGAACCGCGCGTGGTTGATGGAAGATTGAGAGTGACGTTGCCCGAGCGTTCAGCTGCGATCCTGGTGGCGAGGTGAAACCCCGTGATGACTACGAGAGTCAGTTTCACGCAGAGACGCAAAGGGGGCAAAGACGCAAAGAAGAAGGTGTAGATGGCAAAGTTGGGCCTTAGTTCATTTTCAGATCTTCTTTGCGTCTTTGCCTCCTTTGCGTCTTTGCGTGAAACCGGCTTTCGTTAGAGCTGCCAGTTACTAGTTCATGGAGGACTACAAATGCAAAAGCCACGTTTGAGCTTCTGGCAGATCTGGAACATGAGTTTCGGGTTTATGGGCATCCAGTTTGGTTGGGGATTGCAACTGGCCAACATGAGCGGCATTTATACCTATCTCGGCGCGAACTCTGACCAAATTCCTATCCTCTGGCTCGCCGGTCCGGTGACTGGCTTGTTGGTACAGCCTGTGATCGGCTCAATGAGCGATCGCACGTGGAACCGATTGGGTCGTCGCCGTCCTTACTTCCTCGTCGGCGCAATTCTGGCCAGCATTGCCCTCTTTTTCATGCCGGATTCTTCGGCCCTGTGGATGGCTGCCAGTCTGCTTTGGATTCTTGACGCCAGCATTAATGTGAGCATGGAGCCTTTTCGTGCTTTCGTGGCTGACAAGCTGAATGTCAGCCAGCGCACCGCCGGATTTGTTATGCAGAGCTTCTTTATCGGCATCGGCGCGTCACTAGCAAACGCTCTGCCCTATATTTTTAGAAGCTATGGTGTCGACGGCGATTACCAACGGCGGGTGGCCGCTGCGACTACGGCAGGGCTGCAGCTCAAAGAGATTCCTCCGAGTGTGCTCTATTCTTTCAAAATTGGCGCCGCGGTATTTCTCCTTGCGGTCCTGTGGACGGTTATCACCACCAGAGAATATCCCCCCGAGGACATGAGGGAGTTTGAGCGAATGCGTCGCGAGCACAAAGGCTTCGCCGCCGGTCTTAGCGAAATCTTTATAGCGTTTCGCCAAATTCCGCAGACGATGAAACAACTGGCGGTGGTGCAGTTCTTCACCTGGCTCGGTCTATTCTGCATGTGGATGTTCTTCGGCTTGATGACTTCTTATCATGTGTTTGGCGCGCCCAATGACCAGAGCGCTTTGTTCAAGGACGGGCAGGCGTGGGGCGGGATCGCCTTCATGGTTTACTCGATCGTTTGTTTCGCCGTCGCTTTCTTGTTGCCGAAGCTTGCCAGTGCAACGAGTCGCAAAACTGTGCATGCAATCGCGCTGATCTGCGGCGGCGTGGGATTGCTCTCCGCCTACTTCATCCAGGATAAAAACTTGCTGCTGTTGACGATGGTTGGGGTGGGTATCGCCTGGGCTTCAATTCTCTCTATGCCGTACGCTATCTTGGCGGGCGCGCTGCCGGCAGCCCGTATGGGCGTTTACATGGGCATCTTCAATTTCTTTATCGTCATTCCGGAGATCATCGCCTCTTTTACATTCGGCCCGGCGATTCGTGCGCTCTTTGGGCGGGATAATCCGAGAGCGCCGCTTTACGTGGTGATGGCTGGGGGCATCTTCATGCTGATCGCCGCCACCTGCGTTTTCTTCGTCCGAGACGTAGCTGACGTCGTGCCGACGCAGGAGGTGATTGACGCCGACGAACACGAGCCTTTTGTCCCACCAGGGTCTGTGCAACCCGTCCCGAGTACTGGATTGATAGATGATGGGCCGCGACATTCATGAGTTAGACGAGGACGATGAAGGGACGTGGACTTTATGAGTTCCAAGTTGATCTGTGTTCTATGCTTGTTGTTCGCGATGCTGTGCACCGAACGTGCGGCCGCTTGCTCCTGTGGTAGCGGGGGCCCGGAGCCGTGCGAGGCTTACGGAAGAGCGAGCGCAGTCTTCGTCGGCACGGTCGTGAGCATCAAGCAGCGCAAGTTCGATTCGGTCGAAGTGGAGCGCAAGCGCGCCGACGCCGGTGAGCGCCTTTCGCCTCTGGTCTATACGTTCGCTGTTCAAAACTCCTTCAGCGGAATGTTCGGAGGCGAAGTGGAAGTCGGTAGCGGTCGCGGTGGTGGCGACTGCGGCTATGAGTTCATCCAGGGAATGCAGTACGTCGTCTACGCCTACGGCGATTTGCCCAACAACAGACTCTGGACTAGCACCTGCACGCGAACCAGGCCAGTCGCGGAGGCAGACGAAGACCTGGCGTTCTTGCGCAGCCTGCCGCGGCGGGCGTCCGGGGTGACGATCTCAGGCGCGGTATTCATGAAATATCATTCGGTCGAAGGCGCACAGCCAAAGGAGAAACGAATCCTTAGGTTTCCGCTCGTCATCGACGGCGAAGGCGTGCGGCGCGAGCTTCGCACGGATGCGGAGGGTCGTTACCAGGTGACGGGTCTAAAGGCCGGTAGCTACGTGGTTAAGGTGACCCTGCCTGATGAACTCTTCACTCACCGCGACGAGCGAAAGGTCGCAATAGCCGAACGTGGCTGTAGCGATGTAAGTTTCTATGTTGAAGGGAACGGACGCATCAGCGGGAAAGTGCTTGACGCCGACGGACAGCCCGTCCCGAAACTCGCGTTGTACCTCATCCGTGCGGAAGACGCTGGGGCGGAGCACCCACAATGGACTAACGCTTCCTCCGACGAAGAAGGGCAGTTTACCTTCCGACCGCTCGCGTCTGGCCGCTACCTTCTTGGCGTGCGGCTACTAGGCCTTAGTGCGCCCGGAGACGTGGCTAACAGGTATCCGCTAACTTTCTATCCCGGCGTGAGCGACGCGGCGCAGGCGACGCCCATCACCGTCAGCCGCGCGGGCGAACACGTCTCCGGCCTTGTCCTCCAACTGCCGCAGCGCCTGACTGAAAGAACTGTCGAAGGCATCGTGGCGTTGCCCAACAATCGTCCCGCAGCGAAAGCCTTGGTCAGTTATCAAGAGATTTCCAAAACAGGGCTATGGGCGAGTTACGGAGTGGAGACCGACGAGCAGGGGCGTTTCAAAATCATGATGTACGAAGGCTTCAACTATCTCGTCCGCGCGTACCTCAAAGTAGGCTCCCGGCAGATGCACGCTGAGCCGGCAGAGGTCACAGCCTCAGCCGAATTAAAGTCGATCAGACTAACGATCAGCGAACCAGGCACCACTTGCGAGCGCTGCCGTAACCTTGGTTTTCGACAGAGTCGACCTCAGCAGTAATTTCCCAGCAGCTCGGATTAGACGACGAGGAGCACCATCCACCCCGGCCATGAGGAGTTGAAGAACCAAGTTACCGACAATGGGAGTGACGCAAGCCATGAGATTCAGAGGGATACGCGCAGCCTCAAACAAATTGGTGGTCGCCTTTGTAGCGGTCGCCATTGTTTACGCTCTTGCTAGTGCGCAGAGTGCCCCAGTCCGCGATATCTCGAAAGAACCAGCCCGGGCCACGCGCGATTGGGTGCGCGATGGTGTGGTCTACGAAATCTATCCGCGCGCGTTTTCAGTGCAGGGGGACTTCAATGGCATCACCGCGCGTCTCGACAATCTGAAAGAACTCGGTGTGACGATTCTCTGGCTGATGCCCATTCATCCGATTGGGCAAGAAAAGAAGAAGGGGACTATTGGTAGCCCTTATGCCGTCCGCGATTACTACGGGATCAATCCGGACTACGGTACTAAGGCCGACCTGCAGCGACTCATCACCGAGGCCCATCGCCGCGGAATGAAAGTCATTATCGACATTGTCGCTAACCACACATCCTGGGACAGTGTCTTGATGAAGCATCCCGAGTTCTACAAGCGCGACGCCAGCGGCAAGATCACCTACCCCTACGATTGGTTCGACATCGCCGCACTCAACTACAACAGCAAAGAGCTGCGCCAGTACATGACCGAGATGCTCAAGTACTGGATTCTTCAATTTGATCTCGATGGCTTTCGCTGCGACGTGGCGGGCGAGGTGCCCACTGATTTTTGGGAGAACGCGCGCGTCGAGTTGGAACGGATCAAGCCGGACATTTTCATGCTGGCCGAGGCGCACAAGGCGGAACTACTCGTTAAGGCTTTTGACGCGGATTATTCCTGGCCGCTGCACAGCGCTCTCACTGACGTTCTCCAGGGCCGCAAAGCTGCCTCGGAAATAAGAGCCGCGTGGGAGGCGGAGACGAAGGAGTGGCCGCGCAACTCTTTGCACCTGCGCTTTTCAGACAATCATGACGAACGGCGCGCGATTGTCCGGTTTGGAGAGCGGGCAGCGCTGGCAGCCTCGGCTCTGACGTTCACACTCGACGGCGTGCCCCTGTTGTATAACGGCATGGAGGTGGGTGACACGACTGAATCGGGCGCGCCGGCGCTCTTTGAGAAGTTGCCCATCTTCTGGCCCATCGCCGAGCGCCGTCCTGAGTTCCCGCGTTTCTACAAACAAATCATGGCGCTCAGGCGCGAAAGCTCTGCGGCCAGGCGAGGCTCACTCGAATGGCTGCGAAACTCTGACGAATCGCGGGTGTTGACCTATCTGCGTCGCACCACGGACGAAGAGCTGTTAGTTGCGATTAATCTTTCGAGCAAGCCGTACTTTGGTTTGGTTGAGACGACGGGCGTAACTGGTTACGTGGATATTACTCCGGAGGTTGGGCCACCGCTGCCGCCGGATGCGCCGGCTACCGAACAGACAGTGAAGAAGCGCAACGTTGGACTTCCGGCGCTCTCGCTGGAGGCGTGGGGGTATCGGATGTTTCGTCGGCCGGTGCAGTAAGGAGGTGGCCTTGGGCGTTGGGTCTTTGGCCTTTGGTTTTTGGTTTTTGGATTTCAGATCTGAAATCTCAGATCTGAGATCCAAAGCCAAAGACCGAAGACCAAAGGCCGAAGGCAAAGAGATAAAATGCTGCGACTGGCACTCACTCTTATCATCTCCCTTCTAGGCTGCCCTGCTTTGGCGGCGCAAGAGACTACGGAGGACGCGCCCGGAGGGCCGGGCCAGGATGCACATTGGCCCAGCGCCGCAAAAAATGGATTCGGGACCGCGAACACGCTCGCGTCAAAAGTCTGGTTTACGCTCACTGACGGCGTGATGACCGAAGTGTTCTACCCAACCCTGGACGTGCCAAACGTTCAGACTCTCCAGTTAGTCGTCGTTCAAGGTAGCAACGTCCAGACTGAGGTCGAAGACACTGTGCATCGCATGGAGTTGCTCGATCCTCGGGCACTCAGTTTTCGTCAGATCAACACCGCGAAGAACAACGCTTACACAATCACGAAGACCTATGTCATCGATCCTGCACGCAGTTCAATCTTGATTGATGTCACTTTTCGTTGGAATGAGCCTGGCCCGTGCCGGTGTTCAGTCTACGTCTATTACGACCCTTCGCTGAACAATAGCGGGATGCATGATTCAGCCTGGATAGAAGGCAACTGGCTGCTCACTTCTGATAGCGACAAAGCGTCAGCGCTTACGGTTGCCAATATCGGCATCTCGCACGAGACCAATGGATATCTGGGCACGAGTGATGGACTAACGGAGTTGCGGCGAGCAGGAAACGTCACCCGGCATCGGCGCGCAATGAATGGCAACGTGGTGCAGATGGCTCGCGTGCAACTTCCCGTACGGATGGCTCGGCCCCATACGAAGCCAACTCAGCAATCGACTGAGCGCTTCACTATCGTGCTCGCGTTTGGCCGTACTCCGGAGGAGTCCATCCTGACCGGGCAGGCATCAATCAGCAAGGGATTTGAAGCCGCCCGGGTCGAATACCAGCGTGGTTGGCACCGATACATCAAGACACTCCGGCGCGTTGCACCCGAGCACCGGCGGCAGTTCAACATGGCAGCCATGGTCTTGAAAGCTTTGGAAGATAAAACCTATCGTGGCGCCATGATCGCCTCGCCATCCATACCATGGGGTGGTGGACCAAACGCGAATGAGCCCACAGTCAGCGGCTATCACGCCGTCTGGTCTCGCGATCTTTATCACGTGAGTACCGCATTCCTGGCCATGGGCGATCGCGCCAGCGCGAATCGGGCCCTTGATTATCTCTTCAACGTTCAGCAAAAGGCAGACGGGAGCTTTCCCCAAAACTCCTGGGTCGATGGCCGTGCGATTGGCGGCGGTCTGCAGATGGATCAGGTGGCATTTCCAATCATCCTTGCCTATCAACTCCAGCGTCACGATCGCCAAAGCTGGCTCAAGCACGTCAAACCGGCTGCCGATTTCATTCTCA
>JAMQPI010000588.1 GCA_023717565.1 Pyrinomonadaceae bacterium
GACGTTCGGATTACGCCGCAGATACCCAAAGTACTGCATGAGTACAAATGCCCGGTTGAACTCGGCGCTGACCAGCGCGCCATTCTCGGATACCAGGCGCAACGCCCGGCCACGAGCCGCCACGTTGGCCGACGTTCCCGCACCGCCAAATTCGTCAATCGCTGCCTGTCGCTGCGTTGACGTCGGCGCCACGCCGGCATTGGCGAACAACATATCTACGAACTCCGCCGGCGTGAGCGTGTTCGGGTACGCTGTGGTAAACCTCGAGCGCTGTACAAACCGCTCGGTGAAAGCCACCTTGTTGGCCTCCAAAACCGCCTCCCATCCAGTCTGTCCGACGATTACGCCCTGGCCAATCTCCTGCGTGTCGGGCAGAAACTCGCTGAACCGCACGATCGGTACTGGCAGGGTGTGTGCGCCACCGTTGGTCGACATACCGGTTGCGTCGCCATAGGAGGATTTGTAGAGCCGCTCGACGAAGTAACCAGTGTCCTGGAATTCAATCGAGAGGTAGAAGGCAGCCGAGACGTTGATACGCTTGGCCTCGATGCACTGCGGGTCGGCACCGCAGAGGGTGATCTCATTAGTCCAGAACGCAAGGCCCGCAGGATCAGGCTCGCGATTAAGAAAGTCATGATAATGCTGACGAACGAAATTGGCTGCATCATCAATCGGGTTTTGCGTCGGCTCAGTCACATCGTCGTCTATCGTCAAGGTTGCTGTTGACGGCACGCCGAAGACTGCCCCGCCGGTTAGATTTGAGAGTGTCAGGGTTAGCGTCTCTGGTCCTTCCACGTAATTGTCCTGAGAAATCAGAACTGCGAAAGTCTTTGAAGTCTCGCCAGCGGCGAATCGCAGCGTTCCCAGGGCAGTCGTGAAATCGCAACGCGGTGAAGCAAACCCGTTGACTGTCGCACAGGGCACCACGGTAGGCGCCTCGCTGTCATCCGGGGTCGCATAGTCCACTGTTGCTGCGCCCGTGGTATCACCCACGCGCTCGACCGTGATGGTCACCGAGCCGGAGTTTTCAGTGGTGTTGAAGGTGGCCGAGCTGAATCTAATGATCCCACCGCTCGCGTCGTCGTTGATGATTGTTCCGGTATCGGAGCTCGGACTGCCGACGTTGTAACCCGCGCCGGAAGTCACCGTCAGAATTACAGTCTCATCGGGTTCGAAGGCGAGGTCGGCTGTTGGATCAATGGTCACCGCGGCGGTGGCGTTGCCCGCGCCGAAGGTTACCGTTCCGGTCGTCGCGCCAAACGAGGCCGCGCCGGTCTGTGTGTAGTCAGTGCCGAACGTGGCTGTCCCGGCCACCGAGAAGTTCGCGGTCAACGCGCCGGCAGTAATGCCGCTTCGTGTGAAGGTGTAGACGAGATTCGTCGCGCCATCTTCAGCCACCGCTGACGGCGCAACCGCCACCGACACGTCCGTGTCATCGTTGGTGATCGTGCCGGTAGCCGAGCTGGGACTGCCGACGTTGTAACCCGTCCCAGAGGTCACCGTCAGGATGACGGTGTCGTCCGGTTCGGTGGTGATGTCGGATGACGGATCAACTGTCACCGTGGTAGTAGAGTTTCCGGCGCCGAAGGTCACAGTGCCGATGGTCGCGCCAAAGGTAGTCGCGCCAGTCTGTGTGTAATCGGTGCCAAAGGTCGCAGTGCCGCCAACTGAGAAGTTCATTGTCAGCGAACCGCTGGTAACGCCGTTTCGTGTGAAGGTGTAGACAAGATTCGTCGCGCCATCTTCAGCTACAGACGAGGGCGAGACTGCCACCGTCACATCCGTATCGTCAGTCGTGATCGTGCCCTGCCCAAGACCGTCGGCGATCGTAGCGTTTGTCGGGCTGGAAAGGCTGACGGAGAACGTCTCGTCTGCTTCAACTGTCGTATCGCCATTGACGAACACGGTGAACTGCTTGGTCGTGTCAGCCGGCAGGAAGGTTAAGGTCGTGGTCGGAATCGCGGTGAAATCCGAGGGAGATGTGGCTGAGCCGTCAACCGTGGTGTAATTCACGGTTGCATTGAGCAGAGTGCTGCCCGTCTTGGTGACCGTGAAAGTATACGCTGTAGTCCCGCTGTCGCCTTCGTTGTGCACGACGTCGTCAATTGTGAATGACGGCGCGTTGACCGCAATAGGCTCACAGATAAGCTGGTTGTCTACCATCGCACAGGCCGTTCCCGAGGAGCCGCTGGTAGATGTGAACGTGGACGTAGCCTGGCCCGCCGTAATCGTTCCCAAAGGCGGCGACATTGTGCCCTGAGTGGCGCTAAAGGCCACCGGGGTCAGCGGCAAGGCGTCGGAACCCGAGGGGTCCGCCGCGTCAGAGTTATGCGTCATGTCGGCCGTCGCTGTTGACGAGCCGCCTGAGTTTATTGTGCTGGCTACCGCGCTAACGCCAAGCACCAGCCACGGATTCGAGTCCGCGGTTCCCGTGACAGTGTCGCATCCGGTAGAGCCCGGTCCGGCATTACAACCCCACCAGTTATTCTCTGCCGTCGCGGTTCCATCCACATTGTTGAGTCCGGTGACCGGGTTCCCCACGATGCGGTTGAAACTAAGGCTCGCCAGGCCCTGGCTTTGCACCACAACGCCCGTGCCGTTGCCCGTGATCGTGTTGCTCGTCAATTGCACCGGCAGGTTGCCGGCGAAGTTCGACCCCTCCAACCATTGGAACCCGATGTTCGCACCCGTCACGGTGTTGTTCTCGTAGACCACCGTCGTGGTCAACGACGAATGCGACGTCACCCGGAAGCCGCGCTGCAAGTTGGTAGCTGGATTGTTCCCGAGAGCCAGGTTCGTGAATGAGTTCCCGCTCACCGTGATGTTGCTGCTGTGCGCGTGCGCGTTCTCCCAGATGCCCCGAATAACTTCCGGGTTAGCCGATTGCGCGTTCAGCACGTGGATCGTGTTGTTCGTGATCTGCAAGCCATCATAGACCGCGCCCCCGCTGGTGTTGCATTGCATACCAACCTCGGTGGAGAAGTTGCTGTTGGCCGAATCGCTGACGCCGTCGCCCTGGAGGTCGATGGTGTTGCCCGAGATTACCTGGTTGCTGCCGTGGGCGTAGTGAATGCCGATATTCTGGAAGACATCAGCGGGGGCCACCGTGGCGTTCAAGTCGTTGGCGACGCGGATGTAGTTGTTGATGATGTGGGTGTTGTTGAAGGCGTCAGCTCCGCCTGCTACTCCAAAGTACATCCCGATAGCATTGTCGAAATCAAGGAACCGGATATTCGAAATCGTCCAGTTCTGATTGTCGCCGCCATCGAAGAAGAACACCCCTTCAAGGTCGAACACCGCCAAATCGCCCGGCCCCTGGATCGTCGCAGCACCCAGATTGGCGGCGGTGAACGTCACGTTGTTGAGATTGGCCGGTGGATAGACGCTGTAATCGTCAATGTCGCCTGCGAGGCCGTTGCTGCCCAGTGCCCAACTGGCCGCCGCATTCGGCTCAGCCCAGTTGAAGAGGCCGTTGAGGATGATCGTCTGTCCGGAGATCGAAGCCTGCACCGCATTGTTGATGCGCGTGTAATCGTTATCCACCGCCGTGGGCGACGGAGTCGGTATGATGGTCACAACCAATGGCCGGACCGTGATGTTCGCGCAAGTAAGCTGATTGTCCACTGTTGCACAGCCGGTGCCACTGTTGGCACTCGTCGAGGTGAACGTCGAACTCGCCTGGCCCGCCGTGATCGTTCCCGTCGGAGGCGCAATCGTTCCCTCGGTGGCGCTAAACGCGACTGTCGTTAGCGGCACAGTCCCAGAGCCCGACGTGTCCGCAGCAACCGAATTGTGCGTCATGTCAGCCGTCACCGTAGACGTGCCGCCCTGAAGGATCGGATTTGGTGAGGCGCTGACGCCAAGCACCAGCCACGGATCAGAGTCCACTGTTCCCATGACCGTATCGCAACCCGCATTGCCCGGTCCGGCGTTGCAACCCCACCAGTTGTTTTCCGCCGTCGCCGTCCCGTCGAAATTGTTGAGCCCAGTGACCGTGTTCCCCACGATGCGGTTGACACTCAGGTTCGCCGAGCCCTGGCTTTGCACCAGCACGCCAGTGCCGTTGCCCGTGATCGTGTTGCTCGTCAATTGCACCGGCTGGTTGCCGGCGAAGTTGGATCCCGCCAGCCATTGGAACCCGATGTTTGCACCCGTCACGGTGTTGCTCTGATAGATCACCGTCGTCGTCGCCGACGAATGCGAGGTCACGCGGAAAGCGCGTTGCAAGTTGATAGCTGAATTGTTCCCAGCAGCCTGGTTCGTGAACTGGTTGCCGCTTACCGTAATGTTGCTAAGGTGTCCGCTCGCGTTTTCCCAGATGCCCAAAATTACTTGCGGGTCGGCCGATTGTGCATTCAGCACGTGAATGATGTTGTTGGTAATCTGCAACCCATCATAGGCATTCCCACCGCTGGTGTTGCTTTGCATCCCAACGTCGGACGCGAAATTACTCCCGGCGGAGATGGCATTACCCTGGATGTCGATAGTGTTGCCGGAGATCACCTGGTTTGTGCCGAACGAGTAGTGAATGCCGATATTCTGGTTGACATCAGCAGGAGCCACCGTCGCATTTAAGTCGCTGGCGATCCGGATATGGTTGTTGGTGATGTGGGTGTTATTGAAAGCGTCAACGCCGCCCGCGCCGTTGAACATGCCGATCGCCAAATCGAAATCAATGAACTGGATGTTCGAGATCGTCCAATCCTGATTGTCGCCGCCATCGAAGACCAACACGCCTTCGAGATTGATGCCCGCGAGGTCTCCCGGTCCTTTGATCGTGCCGTCGCCCAAATTGTTGGCGGTGAACGTCACGTTGTTGAGGTTCACCGGCACCAGGATGCTGTAGTCGTCGGCGGTGGACGCCACGCCATCGCTTCCTAAGGCCCAACTGGCTGCGGCATTCGCCTCGGTCCAGTCAAAGGTGCCGTCGAGGATGATCGTCTGTCCAGCGACCGAAGACTGAATCGCGGTGTTGATGCGCGTGTAGTCGTTGTCCCCAGCTGTTGGCGTCAGGGCTGGCGTGATCGTCACCGTCGTTTGCAGGACCGTGATCGGCGTGCAAATAAGCTGGTTGTCCACGGTCGCACATCCGGTTCCCGAGGAGGTGCTGGTAGAAGTGAACGTCGAAGTTGCCAGGCCCGCCGTGATCGTTCCCGAAGGCGGCGCCATCGTCCCCTGGGTGGCGCTGAACGCAACCGAGATATCAGGAAGCGTGCCCATCGGAACCACTGCGTCGGAGTTATGCGTCATGTCGGCCGTTACGGTCGAACTGCCAAGAAGTAAAATCGAATTTGGCGCTGCGCTGACTCCCAGCACGATCCACGGATTAAAGTCCGCGCCCGCACCGGTGACCGCGCCACAACCCGCATTGCCTGGACCCGCGTTGCAACCCCACCAGTTGTTCTCGAGGTTAAGCGTCAGATTATTTGGATTATCAATCGCGGTCGTCGTCGAGATGATGCGATTGAAGTTCGCAGTGCCAGTGGCGGCGTTCGCAAACCGGAGGCCGGTCGCGTTGGCAAAGAGGTTGTTATTGTTGATGTTCGCCGAACCGCCATTCACGTCGATGCCGGTCGTGTTGTCGTGGATCGAGGCAGAGTTATCGTGGATGTGCGACGAAGCGTTGGCGCCGACCACGGAAATCGCTGTCGTCGTATTAGTGATCGACGTGTCTCCGAAGATCTCCATGCCGACGGTATCGCCGGTGGACCCGGCGGCGTCAACAAATATGCCGACATCTGCGGGTACCCCTGCTCCGTCAATGCTCACTCCGCTGGTCTCCACCTCGGAATTGGCGCCTGCCAAACCGAAGTTCGGATCATTGTCATGCAGGGACACGCCCTTGAGCGAATTGCTCACCGTGCCACCGGTTACTGTCGTTGGTGTTGCCGATCCCAAGTTCCACAGCGAGATGCCGCGTGAGAACACGCCGCCGGAGGAGCCGACGATGTTCCCGGTGAGACTTGCGTCGGAGCCTGGCCGCTGCGAGGAAAGGTAGATACCAAAGGTAAAATCGCTCGCACCGGTTACACCGGGAGCGGCATGGACTGTGTTGTTGTTGATGTTGAGGTCGGGCAGGTAAGCCAGATTAACCCAGATGCCTCCGAAATTCTCGTCTCCCACCGTGACGTTGTTGTTGGCTATGGTGATCGGAAACGTCGGACCCACATTCAGGAAGTCCTGGACCCAGATCCCTGCCTCGGTCGGAAAGTCATTTGTGACTACCGTATTGTTAGTGATGTCAGCATGCGCATTAAAGAAGAGCACAATTCCGTCCACGCCAAAGTTGCGCACGAGGTTTTGGGTGATCATACTGCCTGACGTCGCCGGTGCCGTGGCGCTGTCGTTGCCATTGATCAGTTGCACACCGCGCTGAGCGAAGTTCTGAATCACGTTGTACCTGACCGTGACATTGTTCGCCGGAAAGAAAACGCCGGCCGCTGTTTCGGTCTGAATCCCGCGACGCGAGTCCGTGTTGATACCGCCGACCACAACCGCACCGACCGGCGACAAAGCCGGGTTGTTACCGTCGACCACGAAACCGTCGACGGTGACGTTGTCAGCCATCACGTGGACCGTGTTATTGACGTTGGTGTTCGGATCCACCACCGCAGCGGTGATCACGGACTCGACTAATGGATCTGCCTTCGGACCATTCGGTGGTCCGCCGGCGATGAAAGCGGCGAAGCGCGTGTTGGCGTTCTGCCCGGCCTGTGCGCCCAGCAGCGTGGCCGCCTTGTTGACTAGCACGGACTCTGCGTAGGTACCCGCGCGAACATTAACCGTGCCGCCAGTGAAGACTCCATTGACACCGTCCTGGATCGTGGCAAACGAGTCGCAGCCGAAGTTCGTAGCCGGCCCGACGCCGTCCGGATCCGCACCGGGCAAAGTGCCAAACCAACTATCGTCAACATAGACGGTGGCAGGTGATACACATGGCCCGCCAGGCGCAACTCGGGGCACGGCCAACACCACGAACGTTGCCAAAGCGGCACACGCCAGCATTGCGACTGCCAGGAAGAAGCTAACTCTTTTGAATGAGTGGAAGCGCTTGAGGACTTTTCCACTGCTGTGGCGAACATTCTTTGGGGCGTGGGCAAGCTTCTTGAGAAACGTCGGGCGCACTTATCTTATCCTCTGTGGCTTTGGATACGGGCGACGTTTCTGAAGTGAAAGAGTCGCAAAGTATCTATCGTTGGAGTCCGTGAATCGGACAACTAACATCGGCCGGCAGCTCACCGCAGAATCGCAACAAGCACGATCACGCGTCCGCGGTTACGAGCGACTGAACACTGCCTGGCGCTGACCTGTAATCCCTGTATCAAGATTTCATGTTCGCTGATCAGGCAGACCACAATGTTTTTGGAACGAGCGGGCGCGGCGCGATCCAGTGCTTTGTGATTTCTGAACTAACTGTGGGGTTCAGCGTTAAGCGTAAGACGTGTTAACTGGCTACCCTTGGGGACATTACTTATTCTTGCCGGGCAACCATCGATCCGTGGGAGTTCCCCTTGTACTTTCGAGTTTGTGAGTTAATCACCCGATCGGGCTGTGTGTCTGTGCGAAAACACACATTGGACCTTCTTACCCCCGAAACCTCGAGGATCATCGCCTTCAGCAGCAACTTGTCTCCTGGGTTGTCAGTGTGTCGGGCAAAGCTAACGTCAGCGGAAATAAACCGTGGCCAACTACGAATCCGTTTGTTTGCAATCCAATTCGAGCAGATCTCGAAGCGGAAGAAGATCGCGCTCCACCTCAAATATTAACTTTAAGGCGAACTACTGATCCCGCTACAGCTTGGCGTAAAGCGCCGCGGTGGTGAGTTTCTTGCCTTTCGAATCAGTTCCGCTCGTGGTGACGGTGCGACTTCGGCCATCGGCCGAAACCACGATCCGACCGGTCAAAGTAACCTTGCCGCCCTTCGTTGCGGTTAACTCTAATGTGCTTGCGTTGACCTGCTCACGTTGATCGTCTCAGATTCTAGTCTTCGCAGTACTCCTACTGCTCGCCATCCAGCAGCGAATCGAACTGCAGCCCGCTCGAGCCTTCGCCGCGCCCGGCGCCTTTGCGACGCCCTATCCACAAATGTGATGAGCCATCAATCCAACGAGTGAATTGATAACTGCGCGTAACGCGAACGCCTTCGCGTGGCACTTCCTCTTCAAAGACTGAAAGCTCGGTGCCGGATTCCAGGATGCGTCCCACTGCGTGAACAGGTTCCGACAGCCCATCTGTCTTGAGCACAGCGCCTCGCTTCAGTCGCAGCCCATCCTTCGTTCGCACCGGCAGTAAAGGCACCCAGTAATCAGGTGTCTCCGTAGACAGCCGGTAACGCTGTACCGCTGAAATCGTCGCCGGCTGTGAAGGAGATTCTTGTTCGCTGCGCCGTTTATGTTCCAGGTCAGCTTCAAATCGGTTGAGCGGTCGCTCGGCGGGACTTTCAACCACCCGCTCAATCGCCCAGGCCAGATTCGCCATCTCGTCGCGCAGAAACAGCACCTCTTCAATGGGCCGGCTTTCCAAACACTTGAGCAGTGAGGGAGGCAAGAAGAAAAGGTTCGACGCGGGCTTGGCTCCGCTCCCTCGCAAAGGTGAATGCTGGAACATTCGCCAGGTTGAAAAGGGCTCAGCCAGCTCGCTCGCAGGTTTGATCAGGGTGCGGACACCGAACGTGTCTGTAATAACTAATGATCGGGTCTGATAGATAGATCCAATATTCAGTTCCACGGGAATGACAAACCAGTCGTTGCTGTAAGCGAGCGCAAATTCGACCAGGAGCATCCGCAGCAGGTCGGTTGGCCCAGCGTCCACTGAACCGAAGTCCACCTGCGCGTCTTCAAATTCCCAGAACCGCGCTGCCGGCATCCCGCGAAAACTCACCGGAGCCGGGATCGCCGTGCGCATGACTTCGGTAGAGGGATTGTCTGTTGCTCCTCCGAGCGTCACTTCTCCATTCGCATCGAATGCATACCAATCCAGATGTCCTTCAAAGTACTCCTGCGCAGTCAACACTCGCTCACCGTCCTTGAAGCGCGTTCCCACTGAGAATGCATACTCCATGCGTTCCGGCAGCCAGGGCGGGTTCCCGGCTGCGGGCTCGGCGAAAAGTGTTTCCAGCCATTGCGTCCAGAGCCGGGCCGTCTCCTTAACTTCTGCTACATCCCCCAGCGCAATTTGGAGCGTGGGCTTGATAACAATCCCACCTGGTGATTTGAACTCGGCATAGAGCCGTCGACCATCAGGTACTCGCGAGGCCATCAAATCAAAGAAACTGAGACTGTCGACATCAAGTATGGCGCGTTGTGCTGTCGTCAATTCCGGAAACGGATATTGGCGAACGAACGCCTCGCGGTAGTCACGGGCCAGCGTTCCCTGCTCTCTCATCTGTTCAAGCATGCGCAGGAAGTGCTGGCCGGCCTCGGCGGCGAGTCTGAGTTTTTCCAGCACTGTTTGAGTGGTTGGGAGAGTCTTTTCCCGCTCGACGACGGTTTCGAGCGGCATACTGGCGTCATAACTCGGAGCGTCGACCCTGGTGTTGGGTGCAATGGCACCCGAATGATATCGCGTCAATCGGGCAGCTTCTCCACGCCAACGCGCCATGATCGGCGAGCCGTTGTCTTCACCCTGAAACTCGCCCAACTGCCATTGCCGCGCCAGCAGCCAGAGTGGATCGTAAACTCTGGCCTGCAAGCTGGTGCTCATCTCGGCGTTGCGGCTCCGCGGTTCCAGTCTCATCCAACTGGTGATTGATGGCATGATTTCCTCTACTTGATCTTGGTGAAGTCCGTCGAAACGGTTTCGCCCAAAGTGTTGAAAGCAAAATACGACGCGGGTAGGTAGTGCCTGAGTTCGTCCAGGGCCTCGAGATCGACGGCGCGAATTCTCGCCAGGTCGAGTGTTTCCAACAGCACCTGCTGCAACGACCAAACCGTCCACGGCGAATCTACCTCGGGCGGCACGGCGAGCAGAATTGTTTGTGGCGGTGCGGCGTTGGGTTGATCGTACTGCAAGGCGATGCCGGTGGTTTCCTTCGGACTTGGAACAACTTCCACCCATTCGTCGATTAGCAGTCCGGCCAGCGGTTGTCGCACGTCAACCGGCGAAGCGGCCTGAATGACGATGGAGAGCTTTCCACCGGGCAGACTCTTTCCGTCTTTTAACGGTAATCCTACCCAGCGATCTTCGGCGTCGAAGGGAAGCTGCGCGATGGTTAGTTTCAGCTTCTCGCCCGTATTGAGTGCTTCGGAATAATTAAGCGTAGTATTGAGCCGACCAACACCATCGCGCACGCGCGCCATCCGCTGGAACCAGGTGCTGGCTGAGAACGGATCGCCATCCTGCAGGTTTGCGCTGTTAGCCAGCGCCTTCTCAAGTTCCTCCGCATTGGCTGGTTTGAGACGCGGCAGGACAATGAACGACTTGCCGAAGACAATGCGCAACCGGGCGATGGCGTTATCGCGCCGATCTTCGACGGTCGCGGTGGCGGAGCTAACACCGAGCAGTTTTAATTGCTCGTCCCGCTGCGACAGCTCCTTTTGGATCGATCCCGCCTGCGCGAGCAACGTCTGACGATCTGAGAGTGATGTGCCGGCGGCGGAAAGCGGAACAGCACCAGCCACACCGAAACCGGCGGAACGCAACACCAGACTTCGTAACACCTCCAGGTCAGCCGTGTCGGGCGCGGCGAGCGCCGGTTGAAACTCGCTGAGAGTGCGTCGCAACGACCGCTCGGCGCCCGACCCACGCTTTTCCAACTCAGCAACGTCTGCGCTTAGGGTGGCGGTGCGCTCCGGAGGGTTCAAATCCTCGTCGTCAATTCCGCGCGCGCCGCTGAACAGTTTTCGAGCTGTGCGCAGTAACTCACTGAACTCTCCATAGCCGAGCTCGTCCTTCTTCCATTCCGCTTTGCGGCTGGGATTGATGCGGAGAAAAGACCCGGGTGCGAAACCCTCCGGCTTGCGGGTGATCGCGTAGAAGATGCGTTGTTCAATCTCCGCCTGCTGTCCGCCTTGACCGCCTTCGACAGCGTAGATGAAATCGAGTGGCGCTAATCTCAGTTGGTCCAGGGTCAGTTCTTTCGACTCCAGAACTCTTCCCGTCTCCGGTTCCAATCGCTCGATCAGGCAACGCAGCTTGGTCGGATTGCCAAGCAGTTTCGCAGCCCAGGCGTTCAGGTGCGGTTCGGCATTAGCGCGAACCGGATTCTCAGGACGCGCCCATTGGGGCGAAAGCACTGGCTCGCCGCTAAACAACGCAATCAACCGATGCGTCAACGCGATGCCTGTGCGCGGCGTTCGCACGACCTCGAGTTCGGGCGGCGGTGTTTCTCCACCGGCGATGGAGTCGACTGTGCCGGCGGCCCGCAACGGATTTCCGCGCACGACTTGATAGACGCTTTCCGCCACTAGTGCATCGCTGACGGCATCCACCGCTTCTTCCAGAATTGCCAGTTCAGCTTGCAGGACTTTGAAGTCGGCGTTGTTGGGATCGGCAGGCGGAAGCTTGGCTTTCTGTGGACCGACCTCTTGCCCAAAAGGAATCGTGTCTTTGGTCCATTGCGGTGGGGTGGTGCTCTTCGCCTTTTGCAAGCGCCGCAGCAACGCGAGTCCGTCCACCACATTGTTCGCCGCGATGGCTTCGACCGGTTGGGGGTTGACCGGGTTCGGTGGTTCCAGCTTTCGCGCCACCAGTGGCGCGAGTTCGCGGAAGGTCGAAATGAACTGCGCCTTCCCACCTTCCTGCAACCGTCGCTCGAACCGGTAACCCAGCAATGCGCCGAGCGGTTGTCCTTGCCGCACACCGTCGAGCAGCCAGGTTGCCAACCGCACCCGCTCAGACGACAAATCGATCGCCAGCAGATCGTTTGGTGTTTGGTTAGCCGCCCCGGCGTGGGTCAAATGACCGCTGCGCAGAATAGCGACCGTAGAGGCCTGGGTCAGCGACGGCGTATGAACAAAACCCGGATTGTTTGGCGATTGAAAAACTGGATCTTGCTCACCTGACGGCGGCGGCGTCACTATAGCCTGCGCCCCGGCAGGCTTTAGGTTCATGACCCAACCGTAACCGCCAAACAACACGCCGGTAGGACGCGCTTTGCGTAGCTCGGCCAACCGCTTTGTCGCCAAAGACGTGATCCATGCATCCAGTCTGTGTGAACACAAATCGAGCGTGCCCGCCATTAATTTTTCGAGCTGGTCGACTGGAAGAGATTTGAGGTGCGCAAGACTCGCGCGGAATTCGCTCACTTGCTTCAGATCCGGCTCTCTTGCCAGATCAGGTTCGCCGTCAGGTGTGAAACCGAGGAGATACTTCCCGAGTTCCATCTCACCCGCGTCAGTGACGGTGATCTTTTTTACCATCTGCCGCCAGACAGTTTGCATTAACTGCCCCATAGGCAGGTCCACCAGCTCGGGCTCACGACGCAACGCCGGCGGCAACAAGCCACGCCTGATCAGCAAGCGCGACCCGGCGGCCGTATATTCCAACAACATCGAATGGCGCAACAGCAAGTGCAGCAGCGTGTGCGGTGGTGGTTGCTCGACTGTTAGTCCGTGAAAGCGAACCTTGTTCAGGTCGCGCGCGGCCAGGAGCGTTTCGATGTAGTTAGGCGAAAGAGACAAGGCTTGATTGGCCTGGACCAACGGGCCACTGAGCGTCGCCACGGGTGGTGCAAACACACCACGGGCCACTCTTGGTCGCCAGCTAATTTCGAGCCCGGGCAACACTTTGGTAGCCAGTCGCTCTTGTGCGTTCCACCACTCCGTAACAGAACTCCGTTTGTTGTTAACAAGAGCGACCCAGTTTGCGCGTTCCCTAGCGAAAGCGAGCTTCCTCTCGCGCTGCCTCCGCTCGAACGCGAGCCTTAATTCGCGTTGCCTCCTGATGAATTCGATCCGTTGCCGGGGCGTCATATCCGGGTCCGGCGGCTCATCTTCAAATGGTTCCTCGTCTGGCGGTTCGATCGGACCCAGGTTGTTCCAGATATCAAGGAAATAGTCGGCGCTCATGAACACGAGGAGGTGTTCCAGATAATGGCGACCCATTAAGTTACGCATCGAGTAGCTGGACGACAGCCCGTCCAGGCTCAGCACCTCGCTGAGGTCTTTGTCGATACCCTTTTCTTGTGCGCTATCGTCGGTCCGACCAAGACGCGGAACATCTGGATAGCTGCGGCGCCATATATCGCGGAGCCGGATCAGAAGACCGCGCAATACTTTATCGCGCCTGAGTTGATCGTCCTGACCGGTTGGGTCCTTCCAGGCGTTGAACGAGGTAACGGGTAGAACGCCGTACGGTTGCCGGCCGATGCGGATTGCGGGTAGCGGTCCATTCGCACGCACGAAATCAAGGAAGTGGCTGCGCACCCAGGCGATGTCGTCGTCGTTCAGCGGGCTGTCACTCGTTTCGCCCACGCCCAACATCTGCAATAGGAAGTAACCCCAAGTCGCTTGCCACAACGCAGTGTTCATTTGTCGCGCGTCGAGCTGGTCGTTCATCGCCGCGCCTGTAAGGTTGGAAAAACCCTCTCCGGCCAACCCAAACGCCGCCGTCAGCAGGTCGCCATTCGATCCGTCGCCGCGTTGAAATGGCTTTGGGGTACGTTCAGCCAGGTAACTAGTTTCGTGACCCGGGTCGTTCGAACTGAAACCCGAAGGCGCATCCGGTGTGTTGTTTGATGGTGTGCCCGGCGTGAGGAAGCTCAGTCCGTTGGTGTAGTGGTGCGCGGTAAACAGTTCTGCCAGCCGCGGCGTCCAGTCCGTTGCGCTGTCCAGCGAATCCTTGACGCCCAATACCAACAGGAAGTCGAACCCGGCAGCGGCGTCCTCTTTTTTTAGTTTGGCGCGGATTCCCATCCCGGCTTTCTCCGCCGCGTCGAAATCCACCATCCACTTCATCCGCTCGTCAATCCCCAACTCGTCCGATCCTGCCGACGGTGACGGGTCTGGGCCAACCGCCAGCGGATCCTGAATCGGGCCGCCGGTGACATTTAGAACCAGCCGCCCGTCCTTGTAGCCAAGTGCGACCCAGAAGTTGGGCAACACGCGCGTTTCCGGCGCGCGCATCCACGACTCGGCTTGAGTTGGCGGCGACGGAAAGCGCACTGG
The DNA here is from genome assembly GCA_023717565.1 of Pyrinomonadaceae bacterium. Taxonomy (GTDB): domain Bacteria; phylum Acidobacteriota; class Blastocatellia; order Pyrinomonadales; family Pyrinomonadaceae; genus PSRF01. The sequence continues at coordinate 14,106 of JAMQPI010000588.1, forward strand.
CTTTTCTAACGGTTCATCCAGCGCGATCGGCGTTTTTGGACGATCGTCAGGATTTAGCGGCTTGAGCGCGTGGGCAATCCACGCGGCGCGCGGCGGATCGTAACGGTCGGCCAACTGCCGCCAGGTCGCTTTGGCGCGTTCTTGATCAGTGGCCGCTCGCCAGGTCTCCTCCCAGAAATGTTTCCCCCAAGTCAGCTCGTCGTTTGTGAGCTGGGGCTCGTGCGAATCAATGTGAATCTTGTCGGGGTAGACGCGGACGCGAAGCTCGGAGCTACCGTCAGCTTGCGAAAAGAACCGCGTTTCCAACCTTACGGGAAACAGCACCAGCGGCTGAGCAGTACCAAACGAAAGCCGCGTGCCCACTTCCGGCGTATTCGGAATGTTTGGAATATCAGGATTTGGAGTACGCATGATTTTTATCTAGACGCGCTTGATCATCTGCGATGCGTGAATAGCGATGCGCACCGGTCGTTGTAAGGTGATGTACGCATGGTGCGCCGAGTTTGAGTCGGTACCCCACTTCGCTTTCTCAATGTCGGGGAGCACGGTCTTGATCGAAGCGTGCGACAGTGCCTGCAATTCAACTTCGGTATTGACCAGGTGTCGCCAGCTCAAATCATTCCACGACGTAAGCGGGGGCAGCTGCGGCGGTTTCACGAAATCGGCCACATCCATCCCGAAGCGCGGTTCCGTCGGTTGCTGCTGAATGACAAAGAACCAGCCTGGGTCGGCGATGGCGTCGTTTCGATTGAGATCAAAACCCAGAAATGTCACATCCGGTTTCAGAGTGCCGCGAAATAGTGGATGGCGTTCATCCTTCGGGTCGCGCGAGAGATCGAGCCGCCCGTTTCTTCGCACAGCCGCCACGGCGTAGATCACAGTGTTCGGATACCGGCGGAGCAATTCACCGCGAATTAGCAATACGAGCTTGCCAGTTGCGTTCGGGCTATTCTGGCCGAGCCGTCGCTCACCCCACTTGTTGATCGCATCAATGTCGAGTTGCGCACTCCCGGCAGACGTATCCCAGAACTGCCGGAAATAGGTGCCGCGCTGATCGGTGGGGTAGTTGCGCCACAGAAGTTCGCTACTCATTTCAGCGTTCAGTCCAACCAGAAATGATTCGACGAATGCGGAGTTGGTTTCCAGCAACGCCACTGTATTCGCCGGAACGTTTTCCAAACCCGGAAGTAGAAAGTCCTGCGAGAGATCGCGTAACGCTTCGTACATTGGCTGGGGAAACTCAGGTGCGTCGAGAATGGGTTCTAGCGAATCACCAACTGGCTCGGCAGCGGCGCCGGCCAAAACCACCGACGCTTTAATGCGGGCGTGAATTGTCGTTTCGGGATTGATGCTGCGGAGAAGCTTGCCTTTGAAGTCGCCCTCGAACAGGTTTGGCGGGGAGGCCGGAGGTGTGCTCGGCGCAAATAGACGTCCCAGATGATCTTGATGAGCAGTCACAACTTTCCGAAACATGTCCGCGTCCGGGCTGTCAGCCGGCGCCGGCGTAAAATCCAGCAGGGTTCGCTTGGGTACGACTCCCTCGGCAACGATCTTGAAATTGCCAAGGCGTGGTGCGGTGCGTATTGCGGTGGAAGCTCGCTCATAACGAACGCTTGGTTTCAGTTGCAGTACGATGGGTACTCCTATCAGACCATCGGAAACTTGATCCATAGTCGCCAGGCCAGACTCATTAACTTGGAGCCGCAACATCGAAGAGGTGTTCAGCCTGGCCATAATGGTGATGGACGGTGCGCCAACCGTCCGAAAGCGAGTGCTGATGGTGCCGCGAGTGCTGGTAAACCGTCGCATCGGTGCCGAAACCGCTCTGTCCGGAACAGCCGACTTCGCAATTCTCTGAGACAACAGTGCGCGGGGCGCGACATTGACAGTCGCTTCTATCACTACCCGCGATTGCGCCGGGGCTAGGACTTTCAAGAGCACCTCATCGGATAATTTG
>JAMQPI010000606.1 GCA_023717565.1 Pyrinomonadaceae bacterium
ACCATCTTTCGCCAGTTGCCGAAAGTATCAAATTCGTATTCGTAATCTTCCCGGCTAAGGATGGAACCGTCGTTGCCGCGCAGCGTCATCTGAATGATATTGCCTCTATCGTTATACTTGTACTCCTCCTTGCCTGAAGAAGATTGGTTAACGGGGAAAGAGGCATTGTCAATCCGGTTCCCATTTAGACCGTACGTGGTGATTTCCAACAGTTGCAGTGGACCTTCCAACAGTTGTCCCGACTTGACCTCCAGTTTCGCCGACTGAACCTTAACTCTCCGCACGGAGCCTACCAGGCCGTCCTGATCTTTCGTGCTGTCCAGGACTGATACAGAAGCAGCCGGCAGACCACCAGCTACGCCGTTCTGTGCCTGAACCGGAACAACGAGTGTTAAGACGGTGATCAGTAGTCCCGTCCAAGTCCTGAGCCCGTTCCTATTGAGATACATTCCGTACATCCATTTCAAAAGGTCATAACGGTGCTTACACGATCCAAGGTCAGGTCGGACAAACCAGGCGACGCACGGTGACTGATTGTTGAAGAAATTCCGCCCAGGTCGCCTCGGCTGGAAATACGCGACCATGGAGACATCATAGTGACGAAACGTCACCCTGCCCTTAGCCTACATCTTGTGCGAACCGTGGCAAATCATACAATAACTTGTTGCAGATGCCAATCGATTATAATCCGGCATTACCGTTAATACGGTGAATCGGATCGCCCGGTGAGGCATCGTGAGCGGCGCAAGACCGAAAATGAAAATCGTGAGCGAAGAGATCGCTCACGATTACCGGTCATCCTTGACGCTCAACCTTAAAAGTTTTGTTGGGTTTCTATCTTCGCGCTTGACGAGTGCTGTCGGGGAATCTGACGGCCAAGCTCGTAGATCGCTTCGACTACTGCCTTGCGGACCTCTAAAGGCAATGATCCGCTCACCGCAAGCCGTCTGAAAAAGGGAATGATCTCCGCCCGTCCATTTAAGGCCAATAGTTTTATTACCGTCAAGCGTACTTCGATGTTGGGATGATCTTCGATAGCCCGAAGTAGGGGTTGAACCTCACCCGCTTTGCTCATCAAGAAAAGTAGAGAGAATGCCTCGTAACCCTGCTCGCGAGTTTGTCCCGCGAGTTTGCCAATTTCGACGTCCGCCAGCCCGGATGTGGCCAGCGCCGCGCCAATTCGCCGGCGGCGCTCTGGCGAACCTTCACGGAGCGTCCGAGCAAACGACGCAGCTCGATCCGACTGTAATTCAAACAGAGCGATGGCTGCGGCATTCCTGACGTCCTCATGTTCTTCGTCGAACGCCCGGGCAATGATGCGGAAAGCACTCTCGCCGCCCAATCGAGCCAATTCACCCAGGCCTAAGGAGCGTTCGCTTGAAGAATCACTGTTTAGACGGCCGATTAAGTCGGGAGGTAGGTCCAAATCGTCGCCGGAGGCCTCGCTTGCGGTTTCCCCAAGCAGCACCGGAGCAGCTACCGCAGGTTCTTCGAGTTGAAGATCACCTTCCATCGATGGTGTCTGACCAGAAACATCATCAATAGCGGCTTCGCTCGTAGAAGACTCAGCCAACGGAGCACCATGATTCGCTTCGTCGCCCGCGGGAAGCGCTTCTTCCGGGACACTCGGGCTTTCTTCGCTTTGAGGATTCTCTTTGCCGGAACCTTCTTCTTCCGCCACCACATGCGTAGCAAGACGCCAGCTAGCTGCTTCTATCGGTGGCTCCTCAGGTAAGTGAGGGGCCTCATTTTCTGACTGAACTTGACGTTCCTTCTCGGCTCGCTCTGGCTCCCCTACCTCCGCTGCGGTCTTGCCCAAAGCTTCAAGTTCGATTAGGGCGTTACGGAAAGCGTCTTCTCCCAGACGAATTTCTTCCTCTGACAGTTTGCTTCTCCTGGTCACGATTGTACGAGTCGGTAACGCGCTCTTGATGGCATCGAACCCTTCTCCGTCAGAGTGGTTCCCCTCCCCAGGAGGATCTGTCGTTTCCGCAACCTCGGCAGCCTCGAACTCTTCATCGTCAGAAAGAATATCCCCTACTGGAGAATCAGTCGTCTCCAACAGTGCGGAAGAGCTCGAGAATGGCGGTTTCGGAGTCAAGTCTTTCTTTCCAAGGCTCAATAATGAGAGCCCGTCTATCGGCGTTTGGCCGAGGGTTGTCTGGTGAGCCAGCCGGCGACCCACAAGAAGTGGTTCCTACAGTTCCGGGTTTGGCTCAAGACAGCTAGATGGTGGAAACTCGGGTTGGCTTTCCAGGAGCGGGGAGAGCATGACTGAGTGTCAATTTGAAATAGCTGTTGTTACTACTACGGCCGACGAACGAGGTTATTGTTCGTCGGTGAACTTATAGCCAATTCCCCATACGGTCAGGACCATCTGAGGGTTCTCGGGATTATCTTCGATCTTAGCCCGCAATCGATTGATGTGAGAATCGATAGTGCGGTCATAACCCTCGTAAGAATAATCCCAGATCTTTTCAAGCAGGTACTTACGAGGGAAAACCCTCCCGGGGTTCGAAGCGAAAAGCCGAAGGAGATCAAACTCTTTGGGAGTCAGTTCGACCTGCCGCTCTCCAATTGTCACTTCTCGACGCGCCGGGTCAATTCGGAGTTTGCCGCGAACGATAGGCGCCTCATCTCTAGGGCCGTCAGAACTCGGCGTGCTTCTGGTTCGTCGTAAGACCGTTTTTATTCGGGCTTCGAGCTCTCGAAGACTGAAGGGCTTGGTGATGTAATCATCCGCGCCCATTTCCAACCCGAGAACTTTGTCTACTATGTCATCCTTCGCCGTGAGCATTAGTATCGGCAGGTAACCGATCTTTTCTCGCAGCTCTTTGCAAACAGCCAGGCCATCCATTTTCGGCAACATCAAATCAAGTACAACGGCATCCGGAGGATTCTCCAATGCCGCTTTCACCCCGGTAATACCATCTTCAGCTGTTTTGACCTGATATCCTGCACGAGAGAAGTACTCGCTGATCGCGGTAGAAATGTTTTCGTCATCTTCCACAACGAGCAACGAAATTCGACGCTCGCCAAGTTCGACTTCAGGATGGGTTTCTCTAGCGGTTTTCTGTCTGTCAGTGGCTGTTCCCATACAGTGATCCAGTCTGAAACTGACAAGCAGGAGGCTAAGGGGTTTGCACCACGGGATTGGTGCAAATCGGAACAGCGAGAATATTACAAGACAAAAGGGCTAAACTCAAGCTCTAAGTTTAGCAGGCTCAATAGAAAGGGCTTTAAAACACAGGGTTCTAAGGTTGGGGCCAGGTCAGCCGGCTGGTTCACGGAAGTGACCATCGATCGTCTGTGTTTCCATTTTGTCGGCTTTTTGGTCGCCTTTGAGCAGGGGGTTGCCGTTTGTCGTTCACGCGGGTAACTTTATGGGAAAGCTCAGGTTTGATCTGTAATCCGATGTCCGCGCAGTCTCGGGCGGCAGATTTCCAGCAGATAGTGACTCGGGCTACACATCGCTAATCCTCGATCTGTAGAATTCGAACGGCCAAAGAAAGGAAGAAGACTTGAGATGGACTCAACAGAGCGAAGTAAACTCATTGCAAAGTATACCGACGGCTACAAAGAAGTGTCTGACGCTTTGAAGGGTTTTCCGACCGAGCTTTTGACGGCTCGTCCCTTACCCGGCAAATGGACCGCTTGCGAGATAATTCATCACCTGGCAGACAGCGAAAACACGTCTGCACACAGACTCCGAAGATTGCTAGTCGAAGATCGGCCGGTAATTCAAGGTTACGATCAAGATCAATTCGCGATCCAACTCAAATACAACCAGCGGGACACCGGTCCAGCGCTCGACTCATTTCGTACTGCGCGGGCAACGACGGCTCAATTACTTGAGCTTATGTCTGACGACGACTGGCAACGCGAAGGTGAACACACAGAGAGTGGACGCTACACCGCGGAAACCTGGTTAGCGATCTACGCTGAGCACGCTCACAATCATGCTGCACAGATCAGACGACTCCGATCAGCGCTCAAGATCTAGATCGTTCAACATAAATCTCTGGTTCGCTTGACAAAGGTTTTGCGCGCGAGCAAAATCCGGCTCGCCCCTAATACCGAAACTTAACTCAACTGAACTGACAAGAGCCAACCGCAAATGATGGGTGCCGCCACTCTACTGCAAACATTTCTCCCCGATCTTAAGTTAGAACGAAGGGGAAAAGTGCGCGATGTATACGGAGTTGATGACGACCATTTATTGATCGTCGCCACCGATCGGATCTCCGCGTTCGACAGCGTTCTGCCCACTCCGATTCGGCGCAAAGGCGAAGTGCTGATCGCGCTGTCACGATTTTGGTTTGAAAAACTTGGACACGTCGTGCCTAACCATCTGGTAACCACCGACGTGAACAGCATGCCTGAGGTTATTCGCCGACATTTCACGGAGCTCAATGGCCGTTCAATGTTAGTCAAACGTGCTGAGGTGTTTCCCGTGGAATGCGTCGTCAGAGGATACTTATCCGGATCTGGGTGGAAGGACTATTTACGAACCGGAGAAGTGTGCGGGCACAAGCTCCCTCAAGACTTGCAGGAATCGGCAGAACTGCCCGAGCCCATTTTCACTCCGGCAACCAAGGCCGAAGAGGGTCACGATGAAAACATCAGTGAGACGCAGGTGCGCGATCTGCTCGGCGAAGAAATCACTGTATCTCTGCGTGAGACCTCACTGAGGCTTTACCGGGAAGCTCGAGAGTATGCTCGTGGTCGCGGGATAATAATCGCTGACACCAAGTTTGAGTTTGGGCGCGGCCGAGACGGTCAAATAATTCTCATCGACGAAGCGCTTACTCCCGATTCTTCTCGTTTCTGGCCATTGGAGTCCTACGCCCCGGGCAAATCTCAGCCATCATTCGACAAACAATTCGTCCGAGACTACCTTGAGACTCTCAGTTGGGATAAGAAACCACCCGCGCCCCCGATACCCTCGGACATCGCCGAGGCAACCACAAGTCGCTACTTGGAAGCTTACCGGCTCATTACTGGAAGCGACCTTTGATAAATGAGCTGATCTTGGGATTTTAGTCAATCGTCGACTGCTTACCAGTTCCCTGCAGATGCGCACCAAACTCGAAGCCTTGATTGAGGAAATGCTGGACGGCCAAATCTTGTTGGACGAAGCTGTCGCTGAATTCGAGAGGCTTTACATTGAGAAAGCGCTAGCGCGACATAAGAAACATCTCTCAAATACTGCAAAAATACTAGGTATTCACCGTAATACCCTCTCTAAACGGGTCACGGCTTATCACAAGAATGCCCGATCTCTGACCCGGTCCGCCAAGCGTTCCGCGCGCTAGTTCACCCCCTCGGCCCAACCGGTAAACCGCGGTTGACAATCGGCTCAAAGAGGCATTATTCTTGGCACTCATCCACGATGAGTGCTAATACGCAGGTTAGAAACTGCTCTTAAACCCGCAAGAAGTCTTAAGCGAAATCTAGAAGGAGAACAAAAGCATATGGCAACGAATATCAAACCTCTCCACGACCGTGTAATCGTGCGTCGAATTGAAGAGGGTGAACAGGTTCGCGGCGGCATTATTATTCCTGACACCGCGAAGGAAAAACCTCAGGAAGGTGAAGTTGTGGCAGTCGGCGACGGCAAGTACAAGGACGACGGCACCAGGCAGACACTGGACGTCACCAAGGGAGATCGGGTGCTGTTCGGTAAGTACAGCGGTTCAGAGATCAAGATCGACAACGAAGAGCTCTTGATCATGCGCGAGGATGAGATCCTGGGCATTATCGAACGCGCCGGAGCGGCAACCGGAAAAAAGAGCGGCAAGTAGTCTGGTAAGACTCAGCCGCTTTTTGATTTTGACCAACTTTCAACATTTAGCAGGAGAAAAAGATAGATGGCAAAGCAAGTAATTCATGGCGAGGAGTCGCGCGCTGCGATTTTGCGCGGGATCAATCAACTCGCCGACGCTGTGAAAATCACGCTCGGCCCCAAAGGCCGCAACGTTGTAATCGACAAGAAATTTGGCTCGCCCACCATCACCAAAGATGGCGTGACCGTCGCCAAAGAGATTGAACTGAAGGACGCGCTCGAGAACATGGGTGCCCAGATGGTTCGGGAAGTTGCTTCCAAAACCTCCGATGTAGCCGGCGACGGAACCACCACCGCTACAGTTCTAGCCCAGGCGATTTTTCGCGAGGGCGTTAAGACAGTAGCTGCCGGGGCAAACCCCATGGCTCTGAAGCGCGGTATCGATAAGGCTGTTGAGCGCGCGGTGGCGGAGATCAAGCGTCTCTCCAAGCCTGTGAAAGGCGACATGATTGCGCAGGTGGGAACAGTTTCCGCCAATGGCGATCAGACGATTGGAAACATTATTGCCGAAGCCATGAACAAGGTCGGCAAGGACGGCGTGATCACCGTTGAAGAGTCCAAGACAATGGAGACGTCGCTCGAAGTCGTCGAGGGCATGCAGTTTGATCGCGGATACCTCAGCCCCTACTTCGTAACCGATCCTGAGCGGATGGAAGCGACGCTGGAGAATCCATTGATTCTCA
>JAMQPI010000624.1 GCA_023717565.1 Pyrinomonadaceae bacterium
CTTGCGTCAGGGCGCGCACACTGCCATCAAGGAACTCAAGGATCTGCAGCGGGGAAAACTAACGCTTAGCGCCAATGAATACACGGTAATGTACCTCCTGCCGATAGTCCCGGTTTTCCGTTCGCGCCATCCACACATTAAGGTAGAAGTTAAGAGAAGCCTGGCCAGCCGCATTCCCTCAGAGATCCTCGGTCGGGACATCGAGATTGGCGTCGTTTCTTACAAGCCGAACGATTCGGCGATTGCCTCTGTTTCGGTGATGACCGACGAGCTGGCTTTGATCGTTGCGCCGGAACATCCGCTCGCCGGCAAGGAAGTTGTTTCGGTGCGGGAACTGGGAGCTGAGTCGTTTATTGCTCACAATGTGCCGTCACCCTATCGAGAGAAAGTTGTGCGTACCTTTGAGAAGTACAAGACTCCGCTCAACATCTCGATGGAGATGCCGACGTTGGAAGCAATCAAGAGACTTGTTGAGCAGGGAATGGGTGTTGCGCTGGTCCCGCGCTTAACAGCGCAGGCGGAGCTCGCGAGCAAACAAGTAGTGGCTTTGACTGTTCGGGAAATGCGCTTTGAGCGGGCTATCCACCTGATCTATCGCAAGGGCGCAACCTTGTCGCACGCGGCCAGAGCGTTTCTCAGGGTAGCGCGGGAGTCTAGGAAGCAGGAGCAGTAGGCAGACGGTGGACGGTTAGACGGTGGACGGTGGACGGTAGGATCAAAACATCTTCCATTTGGCATTTCTCATTTTTCATTTGTCATCGCAGAACAAATGACCGCGGCAAACGGACTCGTGCACAGTCAACGTCGAGTCTGTTCTTGTCTTTTCAATGGAAAATGAAAAATGAGAAATGACAAATGATAAATGCTTTCTCCTGGCGTCTGCTCCTGCCGTCTGCTCCTGCCGCCTGCCCCTGCCGTCTGCCGCTGCCGACTGCCTACTTGTCGTCGATGCGGCGGACATCAACAATCTCGCCGCGGAAAGTGCGTAGCATTTGCTGAACGACGGGGGTTTCCTCGGCAGACTTGCGTAGGCGTTGTTTCTCGCGACGTTCTTCGTCTTCCTTCGATGTTCCGGCGTCGGCGGGCGCAGTCAGGTCTTTGATGACGATGTGTACGCCACAATCTCGTTGAGCAATCTCGAAACAGACCTCGCGTAGAATCTTGATGTTGTCGCTTCTCGCGAGCGTATCGCGGAGGTGCCTCGCTTCCGGAGCAAACTCGACGTACAGCTCACCGTCTTGCAGCGAGGCGGTGCGTGCGCCTTCGAGCGCCGTCACCAGAAACATCTTGCGCCTGCCTTCCAATGCTGACTTGATACGCTCGATATCCGAGTCTATGGCACCGCGATTGAGGCTGCTGTCGGTCACTGTCCCAGGCTCAACCAGCGTACTCGCTCTCGGGGAAGGGACGGAGGAGAGCTCTGCTGCTGGTTCAGTTTCAAGCGCGGGCCGGGCTGCGGTTCCCGCAAAAGATCCGCCCACCGCATTCGTAGGCAAGCTGGTCGCGGCACTTGACCGAGTTTCCCTCGACCCGATGGAGCCACTAGCGGTCGGCGCAGAACTAGTCGTTTGGACTGGCAATTTTCCGGTGCGCAGAGACTCTTCCAAAGCAGCAAGTCGATCCAGCAGATTCCCCAGCGGCACGAGTCTTCGCATCTCCATCAATTTCACCAAGCCGATTTCCATCTGGTAACGCGGATGGGCTGCAGTGCGGAGTTTGGTTTCCGTCTCAGCCAACGAGTGGAAGAAACGCACCAGGTCCGACTCGGAGAAAAGCGCGGCCTGTCGTTTCAACTCGTTGATGTCACAACCTGCCGACTCCAGGAGTTCCTCACTACCTGAAACCTTGGTCACCAGCAGGTCGCGCAGATGCGCCAGCAGGTCGCGACAGAAGTTCCGCAAATCGTGGCCGCGCATTACCACATCATCAACGACAGCCAGCGCCTCCGCGGGCTTGTGCTCTGCGATCCCGTTAACCACGCGAATGAGAATATCTGCGCCGGCCACGCCGAGCGCCATTTCCACGTCTTCTTTTTTGATCTGGGGGCCCGCAAAACTTATCACTTGATCAAACGCCGACTGGGCATCGCGCATCGAGCCTTCGCCGGCCCGGGCTATCTCGCGCAGAGCATCGTCAGGAACAGTGATCTTTTCGGCTTCGGCGATGAGCCTGAGCCGTTCGAGGATCTTTGCCGTAGCTATGGTGCGAAACTCGAATTGCTGGCTGCGAGAGAGGATCGTTTCAGGCACCTTGTGGTGCTCAGTCGTCGCCATAATAAACACGACGCGCGGCGGCGGCTCCTCAATCGTCTTCAACAGCGCATTGAATGCCGCCGACGAAAGCATATGGACTTCGTCGATAATGAAGACCTTGTAGCGGTCTCTGGCGGGGGCGATTCCCACACTGCCGATAATTGAGTCGCGTACATTGTCGACGCCGGTGTGAGAGGCGGCATCGATCTCCTGCACGTCAATCGAGCGGCTTTCAGTTATCTCCTTGCAAGAGGCGCAGGCATCCGGATCATCGGAGCGGCAGGGGCCAGGCGTTGGTCGAGGAGACTTGCGGCAGTTCAGAGCCTTGGCCAGCAAACGCGCGGTCGTGGTTTTCCCGACGCCGCGAGCGCCCGAAAACACATAAGCGTGGTGCAGCCTCTCGTGCTCGATTGCATTACGCAGCGTGCGAGTGATGGGCTCCTGGCCCGTCACTTCGTCAAAGCTTTGCGGGCGCCATTTGCGTGCGATTACTTCGTAGGTCATGAGATCTTGGAACCTGAGTTCTACTTACCAAGAGCCAACTGGGGCACCGGGTATTTTTTCAACCGCTTCCAGACAAGGATTACGCTGCCGTCGTCGCTATCTCTTCGTACTACTTTGAAGGCTACTAATACATCGGAATGTAAATAATTGATCGACCGCAGAAGGTAGGTGCTGTTCACCAGGACGCGAAGCCTGCTCCGGTAAACCGACCCGGAGGGAAACATGTCCGGGTAACTTAACAGATCCTCGGGCAACCTGTTCGTGAAACCCATATCGAGGGGCAACGCAGTCCGGCCTATATCGTTCACGCTAGGTCCAAATTTGCGTGCTTCCCGACGTGCGTCCGATTCCTTTGACGGCGGAGTGTAATCTGACATGGATCGAACACGGGGATCTTCAAGTTTGAGTTTATCCAGAGCCACTTCACCCAGGTTGAACAGTATTCCGTAATCCGCACCAGCGCCGCCGACGGACAGATGGTCAGACTCCAATTGGATGTCCGATCCGAAACCATATTCATGCGTTAAGCTGGCAAATGAATAGTAGGCACCGCCGCCTCGCATGCTAATGGTCTTGTTGTTTTTCCCGTATGTATCACGATCGTAAACCGGGTGTGGCAGTAAACGGATTAGGCCTGTGTTCGGTTGCGACAAGAATTCCGCATATGCTTTACGGTCCTCTGCCGTTGGCGCCAGGAGTTGGTTTTCGAGTTGCTGCAATTCCGCCCGTTTTGCTTTTATTTCTCTTAGCAAATCCCCGCGTGAGGCCGTCTGAGCGAAACCATTGCTGCCGGTGAATGAGATCGCGATGATCAGAAAGAGCACAGTGGCGAATGGGTATTTCATGGATCTTCTCCTTGTGCGTTTTGACGGGGCGACTGTACCAAAGGATCGAGGCAGCGGCAAAGCTTGGCTGGAGGTATAAAACACCAAAAGAGCGACAGGAAACCAGCACTACTTCTGTCGCTCTTTCCGACTTCGATTTGGCCAGACCCCGGACTTACCCGCAAC
>JAMQPI010000647.1 GCA_023717565.1 Pyrinomonadaceae bacterium
ATGCGGGAAATCCGCACGTCCGGTTCGAGGAGGGGGGAGTGGGTCGCATCACGTCGCCTTCTCTCCTACTCTACTGGATCGTTCCTTCCGCCAGCAAAGCAAAACGATCCACGAAATCACACGAAATGAAAAGACTTCTTACTTCTTACTTCTGGCTCCTGACTCCTGACTTCTGACTTTGCATCATGATTACCAAAGAACTCGAAATTACCTTGAGCGCTGCCGTTGAAGAGGCAATCAAGCGACGCCATGAATACGTCACGCTCGAACATCTGCTACTGGCTTTGCTCGATGATCGGATGGCAGGCGACGTTATCTATCATTGCGGTGGAGACATCGATTCCCTGAAAAAGGAAGTCGAGCAGTTTTTTGACGAGCACATGGAAAAGCTCCAGCAGGAACCAGTGGAGTTGCCCGAACAGACCGTCATGTTCCGCCGCGTGCTGCAGTACGCGCTGTTTCAGGCGCAATCGAGCGAGCAAAAAGAGGTCAATAGCGCAAGTGTTCTGGCCGCGCTGTTTCATGCTGAGCGGTCACACGCCGTTTACCTTTTGGAAAAGCAGGGCGTCAAGCGGCTGGCCGTACTCAATTACATCTCGCACGGCATCTCGACAATTTCTGAAGACTCAGAACCTGGCTTTGGTGACGTGAACGCAGACCCAGGTGTAGGGGATGCACAACCCTTAAGGGATCCGTTGAAGTCTTTCACCGTCAACTTGATCGAGCGCGCGGCCGCCGGCCACATCGATCCTCTAATCGGTCGAGCCGCCGAACTTCAACGAACGATCCAGATTCTTTGCCGCCGCCGTAAGAACAATCCCGTCTATGTCGGCGAGCCCGGCGTGGGAAAGACGGCCATTGCTGAAGGTCTCGCACTGAAGATCCATCTGGGAGAGGTTCCGGAGGCGCTGAGGTCGGCGCAGGTGTTCGCACTCGACATGGGTGCCTTGCTGGCCGGTACAAAATACCGCGGCGAGTTTGAGCAAAGACTCAAGGGTGTCATCTCGGCATTAAAGAAGATCCCTGGTTCGATTCTTTTCATCGACGAGATTCATACCATCGTGGGCGCTGGAGCTGTCAGCGGAGGAACCATGGACGCCTCAAACATCCTCAAGCCGGCCCTGGCCTCGAGTGAGTTGCGTTGCATCGGCTCCACCACTTACGGCGAATACAAGGCTTCATTTGAGAGGGACCGGGCTCTGGCTCGCCGCTTTCAGAAGATCGAAGTCTCGGAAACCAGTGTTGAAGAGACAGTAGAGATTTTGACCGGGCTCAAGGGTTACTACGAGGAGTATCACGGAGTTCGCTACAGCCCGCAGTCCTTGCGGGTTGCTGCCGAGTTATCAGCGAAGTACATGCACGACCGGTTTCTGCCGGACAAAGCGATCGATGTACTGGATGAGGCCGGGGCTGCGCTCAAGTTGCTGTTACCTGCCCGGAAGTCAAAGATCGTTCGACCCGCGGACATTGAAACTGTGGTCGCACGAATGGCGAAGATTCCGGCTAAGACGGTGGTCAGCTCCGAGAAAGTGCGTCTCGGAGAACTCAAGAGTAAGTTGCAAGCCGTGATCTTCGGACAGGATGACGCCATCAATCAGGTCGTGGGCGCCATCAAGCTCTCGCGTTCCGGCCTGGGCCAGCCGGAAAAACCTGTGGGTTCCTTTCTCTTCTCCGGGCCGACTGGAGTGGGCAAGACCGAACTCGCCAAACAGCTAGCCGCTGTAATGGGCGTTGAGTTTATTCGCTTCGACATGAGCGAGTATGCGGAAAGCCATACGGTTTCGCGTCTGATCGGGGCGCCTCCCGGTTACGTCGGTTTCGATCAAGGCGGAATGCTAACCGATGCGATTAACAAGACTCCTTATGCAGTGCTCGTGCTTGACGAGATAGAGAAGGCGCACCCCAATCTCTTCAACATTCTGCTGCAGGTAATGGATCATGCGACGTTAACCGATAACAATGGCAAAAAAGCTGATTTCAGAAATGTCGTTCTGATCATGACAACTAACGCCGGCGCCCGGGAATTGAGCGAGGGCGGAATTGGTTTTCAGAAAGATGCTGGCCGGGGTCATGGCAGGGGAGCGATTGAGCGGGCCTTTAGTCCGGAATTCCGTAACCGGCTCGACGGCTGGATTGCCTTTAAGCCGCTCGACTTTGAAGTCATAGAAAGAATTGTCGACAAGTTTGTTGCTGAATTAAACGTTCAGCTAAAAGAAAAGAAGGTCGTGGTCAAGCTCTCCAGTGAAGCACGGATGTGGCTGGCGAAGCGTGGTTTCGATCGTCTCTACGGTGCTCGACCGATGGCGCGTTTGATCCAGTCCAAAATCAAAGAGCCTCTGGCAGAGAAGATCCTCTTTGGAGACGTACCTCTGACGGGAGTAGTGCAGGTTGAGGAGAAGGATGACGCACTTGTATTGGTGTTTCCGGGTTGAATCATCCGGTACTCGGAGGAAAAAAGATCATTTTCCATTTCTCATTTGTCATCCGAATCGCAACTCTTGACCCACCGCTACCGCCTGGTGGTACTGACCTCATCACAAGCGCGTTGAGTGAATCGTTGATCGGACGACAATAAAGATCCGCAAATGAAAATTGGAAAATGGTTTGATAGTTTGATATATGCCCAACGATCTGACTCTAATCCATTTCAGGGATCCCCTCTCCACCTCAGCCGAGGGCATTGTGGCTCTGGGCGGGAACCTTAGTGCGACGAATCTTCTCCGAGCTTATCGCCGCGGAATATTCCCCTGGCCGATTGATGAACACTTCTTACCGTGGTGCTGCCCTGAGCAAAGGGCGATCCTCGAGTTTAAGGATCTGCACGTCCCGCGCCGCCTCGCCAGATTGCAGCGACAGATGCCTTTTCACCTCACGATTGATCAGGCGTTTGAAGCAGTGATCGTTTCCTGTGCGGAGATCGAGCGCAAAGAGGCCACAGGTACCTGGATCACGCCTCAGATGATCAGGGCGTATTGTGAACTGCATCGCTTGGGTCATGCTCACAGCGTTGAAGTCTGGGAAGGCGATACACTCGTGGGCGGGCTCTATGGTGTTGACGCCGGGGGAGCATTTTCGGGCGAGAGCATGTTCTGTTCTCGATCGAATGCTTCGAAGCTGGCGCTTCTCCACTTGATAGAGCATCTGCAAAAAAGAGGTGTGGAGTGGATTGATATCCAGATGATGAGCCCTCACATGGAAGCACTCGGCGCAAAGAGCATTCATCGCTCCGAGTTTTTGAAAAAACTATCGCTGGCCCAGCACCGCAAGCTACTACTCTTCGCAAACTGATAGTGTTAAAGCGCAACCGAGTGTCATGAGGTCAGTACCGTAGCGCGGTAGCGTCGGGTCAGCCTCACCCATCACTCAACGTTGTGCCATGAGGTCAGTACCGCACGCAGTAGCGTCGGGTCAGCCTCACCCATC
>JAMQPI010000674.1 GCA_023717565.1 Pyrinomonadaceae bacterium
ATGCGCCCCGGGTTCAGGCTGATCGGTCGCACGTTTTGGAACCTCAAACTCAAA
This sequence comes from Pyrinomonadaceae bacterium, assembly GCA_023717565.1. Taxonomy (GTDB): domain Bacteria; phylum Acidobacteriota; class Blastocatellia; order Pyrinomonadales; family Pyrinomonadaceae; genus PSRF01. The sequence goes on from JAMQPI010000674.1 coordinate 55, forward strand.
GGCGTTGAAAACATTCCCGAAAACGGCGGATTGATCGTCGCTTCCAATCACCAGTCTTTTCTCGACCCCTTTGCGATCTCGGTTCCCATCAAGCGCGCCATACGTTTCCTGGCATGGAATGAGGCCATGAACTGGCCCTTACTTGGCAAGGTGATGCAGGTGTTGGGAGCCTGGCCTTTGCAACTTGAAGGTAGTGACCCGGGCGCCATTCGCCGCTCTCATCAATGGCTAAGAGAGGGTGGCGCGCTCATGATCTTTCCCGAAGGTGGACGGGGTGAGGCAGATGGTTCAATGATCAGGTTCAAAGCGGGCGCAGTGCGGATTGCACTGGAGGCTAGGGTTCCCATTCTTCCAGTCACGATTCGCGGTGCTCAGCGTGTCTGGCCCCGCGGAAGATTGATCCCCGGCCTGGGTGACATTGAAATAACCTATCATCCCCTCTTTCACCCGCAACAGCTGCCGGACGAGGACGCTCGCGCTTGCGCTCGACGCGAAAGTGAACAACTGGCCGCCATCATTCGCTCCGTTCTCTAGTTGTTATGCAACACGCGCAGCATGGCGTCATGAACAAGTCCGTTGCTGGCAAGGACTTTCGGAGTGTAGATATTCAGCGGTGCATTCTGGTAGTTCGTGACCCGTCCTCCGGCCTCTTCGATTAACAGAATCCCGGCTGCAACATCCCACGGATTCAAACCGTTTTCCCAAAAACCATCGAAACGACCGCAAGCGACGTAGGCCAGGTCGATTGCCGCCGAACCATCGCGCCGGACTGCCTGGGCCTCCATCGTGAAGTTGGTAAAGTCGCGAGCGAAGTCCGGGCGTTCGCGCACATTGTAGGGGAAACCGGTGCAGAGCATGGCGCGATTCAGATCGTCGACTTCTGAAACGCGCATGCGACGCCCGTTCAGAGTTGCACCCTGTCCCCGCTCGCCGGCGAACACTTCATCTCGCAGGGGGTCGTACACTACCCCTATCTCCATTTTCCCCGCCCGCTCAACTCCGATTGACACACAGAAACACGGATAGCCGTGGGCGTAGTTGGTGGTGCCGTCGAGCGGATCGATGATCCATCTCCATTCACTTTCGCCAGGAATTGAAGTCGTTCCCTCTGAGGCACCCGACTCCTCAGCGAGGATCGCGTGGCGGGGATAGTGCGACCTGATGCGATCGATTATCAACTTCTCCGCGGCCAGGTCAGCGTCGGTAACTAGATCGATTGTGCCTTTGTTTGTGACTTGCGCGCGCCCGAGTCGATCAATCAGAACGCCGCCGGCGTCGCGAGCTGTTTGAATTGCGAAGTTAAGCACAGTTATGGCCAATTGCCGATTGCCAATTGGAGTTGGACACTTAACCCTGAGATTGCGAAAAGAAATTACTCAACTCCACCAGAAAGCCAATTGGCAATCGGCAATCGGAAATTGGCAATCGGGCCGTCACTCCGTCATCATCGGTATCTTGATTCCCTTGTCGCGCGCGGTAACTGCGGCCTCGTCGTAGCCGGCATCGACGTGCCGAGCGACACCGATGCCCGGATCGTTGGTAAGCACGCGGTTAAGACGCCTGGCTGCTTCGTCAGTGCCGTCGGCGACAGACACCTGCCCTGCGTGCAGGGAATAACCGATGCCGACGCCGCCGCCGTGGTGAAAGGAAACCCAACTCGCGCCGCTTGCCGTGTTCAGCAAAGCATTAAGGATTGGCCAGTCTGCCACCGCGTCCGACCCATCTCTCATTCCCTCAGTTTCGCGAAACGGTGAGGCCACTGAGCCGGTGTCGAGGTGATCGCGGCCGATGGCGATGGGGGCCTTCAAATCGCCGTTCCTCACCATCTCATTGATAGCCTCGCCCATCTCTGCCCGTTCGCCGTACCCGAGCCAGCAGATACGCGCAGGCAGTCCTTGAAATTGGACTCGATCGCGCGCGAGTCGCAGCCAGCGATTCAGCGTGGCGTCCTCCGGAAATAGTTCTAAGGCGAGATCATCAGTTTTCTGAATGTCGCTCTTGTCGCCCGACAACGCGACCCAGCGAAACGGGCCTTTGCCTTCGCAGAAGAGCGGACGAATGTACTCGGGCACGAACCCAGGGATTTCAAACGCATCCTTGCAACCGGCGTCAAACGCCTGCTTGCGAATGTTATTGCCGTAATCAAACACAACTGCGCCGGCACGTTTCAGCGTCAGCATCGCCTCCACGTGGTGGGCCATCGACTGCATGGATCGTTCTACATAAGCCTTGGGGTTCTGGCGGCGAAGTTCAGCGGCTTCTTCAAGGGTCAAACCGGCCGGCACATAACCATTCAATGGATCGTGGGCACTAGTCTGATCGGTGACCGCGTCGATGGTGACGCCTCTGCGCACTAACTCCGGAAGAACTTCGGCGCAGTTGCCGACGAGCCCAACTGAAAGGGCCCGCTTTTGCTCACGCGCGTCGTCGCAGATGTCGAGAGCTTCGTCCAAGTCCATTGCGATGCGATCGCAATAACCGTTAACTACGCGGCGCTCAATACGGGCGGGGTCAACATCGATGCCGAGAAATACTGCGCCGTTGAGCGTTGCAGCCAGAGGTTGAGCGCCACCCATACCACCCATGCCACCCGAAACGATGAACCTGCCTGTTAGATCGCCTCCGAAGTCTCGATCGGCCATGGCGGCAAACGTTTCAAAGGTCCCTTGCACGATTCCCTGGGTGCCGATGTAAATCCAACTTCCGGCCGTCATTTGCCCGTACATCATCAAGCCCTGGCGCTCGAGTTCGTGGAAGTGTTCCCAGTTGGCCCAGGCGCCAACGAGATTGGAATTAGCGATCAGGACCCGCGGTGCATACTCATGAGTGCGAAACACTCCCACAGGTTTTCCGGATTGCACCAACAACGTTTCGTCGTTTTCCAGTTGCTGTAGCTCGCGAACAATAGCTTCGAAGGCAGGCCAGTTGCGGGCAGCCTTTCCCGTCCCGCCGTAGACGATTAGTTCATCCGGTCGTTCAGCAACGTCCGGATCGAGATTGTTCATCAGGCAGCGCAAGGCTGCTTCCTGATGCCAGCCTTTGCAGCTAAGCTCGGTGCCGTGCGGGGCTCTGATTATTCTCGAAGGCATGGATAGGATTCCGAAGAGGCGGTCCTAATCCGGCATCCAGCTTTTGCGGAATTTAGTGAACCAACCACTGCTCTCTGCGTTCTTTACCAACTGCCCTAACTCACCACAATCGAGCCAGATACCGCCACAATTCGCGCAAGTATCAATGGCGACGCCCTCAAATGTGGTTTCCTCTAGTTTCCCATCGCATCTTGGGCACTTCATCGAAGAAGTGCCGGCTGCCTTGGCTTGTTCGCTAACCCCCAACCTTGCCCGCAACTTCTTAATCTTCTCCATGTTCTCACGGTGAAAATACTCCTCTTCCAACCCCTTCCCACGATCACCAAAAGCGTTTGTCATCTGATTTCTCCTTCTTAAGTGTTAAGGACACATATTCATCACGTCACGCGTGACACTCAACCCCTGGAGTGCGGGGGCAAGGCTTTTGCGCGACACTGCTTTGGATTCTTGAATCGAGCGTCATCATCCCATCCAAAGCGGTGTCGCGCAAAAGGCTTGCCCCCGCACTCCAAGGGTTGAATGCTCTCATCGCTGAGTTGCTCTTTACAATAGCGAATCAAAATCGCCGTTGCCAACCGCATGAACGATTTTCTGAATATCGCCAGACATCGAACGATCCTCAATCAGACGCGGGATCTGCGCGCGCACTATTTCCTGCGCTTGTTTGACTCCTCGTCCCGGAATAAGCGGAGCGCGATACTCAAGTGCCTCCGCCGCGGTAATCAACTCAATTGCCGTGACCAACTCTGCATTCTCCACGATCGAACGCAGCTTGGTGGCGGCCGTCATTCCCATCGAAACGTGATCTTCTTTGCCGCCATCAGTGGGAACATTGTCCACGCTTGCCGGATGCGCGAGCACTTTCGCCTCACTCAAAAGGGCAACGGAAGTCACCTGCAGCATCATGAAGCCGGACGCGATCCCCGGGTTTGTGGTCAGGAACGGTGGCAAGCCCTCGTTTGCATCCGGGTTTACCAATCGATCTATCCTTCGCTCACTAATGCTCATCAAGTCCGTTAGCGCGATTGCGGCATAATCGAAAGCCAGCGCCAGGGGCGCGCCATGGAAGTTACCGCCAGATAAGACCTCTCCGGTCTCCGCGAACACGAGCGGATTGTCGGTGGCGCTTCCGGTTTCAGTTTCAACGATCTCACGGACATGGGATAGGGCCCCTCGCACCGCACCATGTACCTGCGGTATGCATCGCAAACTGTAAGCATCCTGGACTCGCGGATCATTCTCCAGATGTGACTCTCGGATCTCACTGTCGCGTAATAACCCCCGTAAGTGAGCTGCAACTGCGAGCTGGCCTGCGTGTGGCCGTGCCTGATGAATTCGTTCATCAAAGGCCACGGGTGTTCCCCGTAAAGCTTCGATAGTCATCGCGCCTGCTACATCCGCAACCCGAGCGAGTCTTTCAGCGCGATGCAGGGCCAACCCTCCGACCGCCGCCATCGCTTGCGTTCCGTTCAATAGCGCCAGGCCTTCCTTCACCTGCAGTTCCAGCGGCTCGAGACCGGCACGTCGCAGGGCCTCCGCTCCGGCCAAGCGCTCGCCCTGATAGAAAGCTTCGCCCTCGCCAATCACCGTGAGCGCAAGATGAGAAAGCGGCGCCAGATCACCGCTCGCTCCAACTGAGCCCTTTTCGGGAATGACCGGTGTAACCCCTTTTTCGAGCATGGCTATCAGCGCATCGATCAGAAGTGCTCGAGCGCCGCTATAGCCACAAGCAAGCACGTTCGCGCGCAGCAACAACACTGCTCGGGCTTCCGGTTCCGATAACGGCGAACCGAGGCCACAGGAATGACTGCGTACCAGGTTGAGCTGCAGCTCGCGCAAAGCAGAGGGTTCGATTCGCACGTCGGAGAGTTTTCCGAAGCCGGTATTCACACCGTAAACCGTGCGTCCTTCGGCAACGATCTGCTCCACGACGCGACGCGACTCCTCGGCGCGACGGCGCGCTTCCAGCGAGAGCGAAACATGTTCTCGCCCCGTGGCAACTTCCGCGATTTGTTGGAGGGATAATCTTTGGCCGTTCAGTTCAAGCATATGGATAGTGATCGAGGACCTGGGCGCGAATGGCTGATCATCCCGGGAGTTCAGATCCAATGAGCGGGGCTAAAAAGAATACGATCCACGAAGCACACTAACCAGCACGAAAAGGATGCCTTATTCGAGTTGTTTCGTGTGAAATCGTGGATCGCTCTTACAGCTTCCTTGAATGATTATCACTCTTTCAACGTTGGGCCAAGGTCGTCCCTCAGCCTCTCGTCAAAGTCTCTTCCGGAATTTCCTTGTCGGAACCCTCACTGATGTCGATCTTTCTTGAATCCTTGTCGGGAGTTTCCGAGATATCGATTTTCTTGAACTCGCCGGTCATGGTCCCGCTCCGTACCCTTTGGCGGGCTCGCTTAGCGCGGAGGGTTGTGCGACCGGTGCCGGTTGCCGCCCGGGTCCATCGTTTCATGGTAACGATCGGACGCAGCGAGAACTCATGCTGAGGTAGCACCTCGCCCGTGGCTTCGCGCAACCGAACTGTGCCAATAGCGAAGATGGCGATCGCGGTGTTGAAGACCACTCCAATCACAAACACGAGCCAACCAGGCACGAGACCAACAGTGGCGCGATCGATAAAGGCGTTGAAGTCACGTGCCGGAAGCGGATGCAGATAGACTTTGAGATTCCAGCTCAGTGCCAGCAACGCAAAAATCCACAGGTAGTTGCGGCGCAGTCTTCGGCCCACTGCCTCCCACTCACTGATTGTAAAGTGGGGTGTGATCAAATCTGACGCCAGGTGCTGCGCCCAGGATTCATCATGAGGAACGCTATCGGGCGCTAACAGTTGAGCAAAGTATCCGGTTTCCAACACGCGTACCCGACTCGACCAGATTTCGTAATAGCGATAGCGACGGGCTTCCATAAGCAGAAAGATGGCCACTAGAATCGAGTTGATCGGGATAACGAAATGCGGATTGCTGGGTGAACTAAAGACAAATGACAGTGTCGCGCCGGCTGTCAGCACCGCCCAATTTGTTGTCGTATCAAGACGGTTTCGCCAGGTGTTGGAACGTTGCACCTCACCGCGATAGAAATGGATCATGGCGGTGTTGAACTCACCCGCGGCCATCCGCCGCATCATGTTCGCCGGCGTTGGTGGAGTCCGGTCCGGACTGGGAGGCTCGGCAGCCGCCGCCGGTCGCAACCGACCTGTCACCCGTTCTCCTGATAACGGGCCGCTGCCTCTTTGATGTGTTTCCATGGTCATAGACTGGACTCGAAGGGAGCGCGGCAGGAAGAGCGTGCATCCGGACTCCGGGTAGTCATAATAGCACGCGCTCGAGAGTCGCTCGTAGTTAAGTTCCGGCGAAAGCAGCGGCTTTCACAGGTGAATTATTGAAATATGCCCTGCTTGACAGTCTTCGAGTACGACACCTATAGTTCAAAGTCCCCCTGGTTGATTGAAAGACTTCTATCATGACTGCCGTGGACACAGATCTGGATGCGCATTGGATGCGCCAGGCAATCGCGGCAGCTCGGGATGCTGAGGTGTGTGGCGAAATACCGGTCGGCACTTGTATTGTCAGCGGCGACACGCTGCTGGCGGTAGCCGGAAATAGGACGCGCACCGATATTGATCCGACTGCTCATGCGGAAATGGTCGCCTTGCGCGAGGTGGCCCGCAAGATCGGGAACTACCGGCTGCCAGACGTGGTTGTGTATTCCACGATTGAGCCATGCGCCATGTGCGCCGGCGCGCTGGTACAAGCCCGAGTGCGGAGATTAGTCTATGGGGCGACAGACGAACGAGCAGGCGCGGTTGAGTCGCGGTTTCGCATCTGCGACACGGATTTCTTGAATCATCGCATTGCCGTAACCGCCGGAGTGCTGGAGGGAGACTGCCGCAAACTAATGCAGCAGTTTTTTCGCGCCCGACGGGGACCGCAGGAAAGGATGAAGGATGAGGGATGAAGGCGGAAGGATGAAACAACACGGCGTCCTCTTTCATCCTTCCGCCTTCATCCTTCATCCTTCGCTTGCGGAGAGGTCGCATAGTGGCTTAGTGCACCGGTCTCGAAAACCGGAGTGGGGGAAACTCCACCGTGGGTTCAAATCCCACCCTCTCCGCCAG
>JAMQPI010000678.1 GCA_023717565.1 Pyrinomonadaceae bacterium
GTAGCGGTGGGTCATGGGCTCCCGATCACTTACGCCGAGTGGAATCGCAACCCATGACCCACCGCTACCGCATTGTGGTACTGACCTCATGACACGCGGTTTGAGTAAGTCTCTATTCAGAGGACAATGAAAAATGAGAAATGGAAAATGGAAAATGATCCGGTTCCGTAACCATTCTGGCAACCCCAATCGAGGCTGGCCCATCTCAGCGGCAACGCGCAAATCGTGCGGTCCCTTGCAATCTGGAAGAATCTCTGGCCGTCAGTTGCCGCGGAATCAGTCTCCCTTCGCCCTTCCTCGAAGTCTGTTCTTACCTGTAAGAGGTTACTTATGCGAAGACTATCCTTGATTGTCGCAACCCTATTTTGCCTGATTGCAGTTTGCAGCTTGCTGACTCCGAAAGGGCGCACCCAGGAGATCACTACTCCTCGTTCTGCTGACGTTTTTCACACAACTGCGTCCAATATCATCATTCCCCAAGCTCGCTCGTACGCTCTCGATGATCCGCAAAACCAGATCCAGATCAGCGAGGTTACCGCGGAGGTGCGCATTCTGCAGCAAGTGGCCACCACCACGATGGATGTCGGTCTCACCAATCCGACCGATCGGGTGCAAGAGGCGGAAATGCTTGTACCAGTGCCTGACGGCGCGGTGGTCCGGGCCTTCACATTTGCGGGTTCTGCAAAGGAGCCTACTGCGAAACTCTTACCTAAGGGTGAGGCCAAGATGATCTACCGTTCGATTGTTAGCAAACTGAAAGACCCGGCCCTGCTGGAGTTTGCCGGTTACAACCTGGTTCGCTCCAGCGTTTTTCCGGTTCCCGCGCACGGCACGCAACGCGTGCGGTTGGTCTATGAACACATCCTGGCAGCTGACGGAAACCGTGTTGATTACGTATTGCCGCGCAGCGAGTCGTTTGAAGCCACCGAGACGCCCTGGAAGATCTCAGTGCGAGTAAACTCGAGGTCACCCATCTCCGCCGTTTATTCGCCCAGCCACCTGATAGGCATTGAAAGGCCTGCGCCCCAGCAAGCTGTCGTAAAGGTCGCCGGAGATAAGAAGATTGAACCGGGCGCTTTTCGACTCTCATATCTGGTTGAAGGTAACGGCCTCACCGCGTCGCTGCTTGCCTATCCGGATGCGCGCGTCGGAGGTGGCTATTTTCTTCTGCTCGCGGGAGTACCCGCGAGCTTCCGTGGAGCTCAAGAAAATACAATCAAGCGCGAGATTACGCTCGTCATCGATCGTTCCGGCAGCATGGCGGGTGAGAAGATCGAACAGGCGCGCGCGGCGGCGTTACAGGTAGTCGAAGGCCTAAATATGGGTGAGGCGTTCAATATCATCGACTACTCTGACTCAATCGCCAGGTTCTCTGAGCGTCCGGTCATCAAAACTGACGCCACGATCCGCCAGGCTCGCGCCTACATCAAGCGACTTCGTTCCGACGGCGGCACTAACATTCATGACGCCCTCGTAGAAGCGCTACTTCAATCGCCCACGCCTCACACGCTTCCGCTGGTTTTGTTTCTCACGGATGGCTTGCCAACGGTAGGCGAAAGACGCGAGACGGCGATCCGCAGTGCCGTACTTGCGAACAACAAACACAATCGGCGCATCTTTAGTTTTGGCGTGGGCTTTGACGTAAACGCTCCGCTTTTGACTTCGATCGCCAACTCCACCCGCGCCACCTCGAGTTTCGTGTTCCCCAATGAGAATGTAGAAGCGAAAGTATCCCAGGTATTCGCGCGGCTTGCGGGTCCCGTACTCGCTGAACCACAACTGGCGATGGTCGATTCAAGCGGCTCAGTTACCACTCGGGCCGTGCGTGAGCTGCTGCCGGCACAACTGAACGACGTCTTCGAAGGTGATCAGATAGTATTGCTGGGACAGTACCAGGGCGACGATCCGCTCCACTTCCGCATCAACGGAAACTATCTCGGCGCTCCGAAAACTTTTGATTTCAAGTTTGATCTAAAGAAAGCAACGACGCGCAACGCGTTTGTGCCGCGTCTCTGGGCCAGCCGAAAGATTGCCCGCCTGATTGAAACTATCAGCGAAGCCGGCGCTGATAACGCGCAGCTCAGCCGTTCGATCAATTCAGCGGCACTCGCGAGCAATGCGCGGTCACTCAGCGCTGGTGCTCACATATCGAGCGTCGGCAGTGCAACTGGTTCAGGCGCGGCACTGGATCCGAGGTTGAAAGAGCTGGTGGATGAGATAGTCAGACTCTCGACCGAGTTTGGTGTCTTGACCGAATACACAGCCTTCCTGGCCACCGATGGCACGGATTTCTCGAGGCCGGAAGAGCTTAATGAACAAGCCCGTCAGGGATTGGTTAATAGCGCGCAGAACACACGCAGCGGCATGGGTGGAGTAACCCAGGCCGTAAACGGCAACGCGCAAATGACGCAGTCGAGTGCCAATCGTTCAAACTTCTTCCTAAACCAGAATATGCAGCGGGTTGAGATCACGAACGTACAGCAGATAACTGACCGCACCTTCTTCCGCCGCAACGATCGCTGGATCGACGCCAGAGTGCTGGACAGGGAAAAAGCGCTTAAACCCGATCAGACAATCGAATTCGGCACGCCCGAGTTTTACAGACTGGTGGATCGGCTGGTTGGGGAAGGACGGCAGGGAATCCTCGCTCTGTCAGGGGAAATGCTGCTCTCGATTGACGGCAAGACGGTGCTGATCAAAGCGCCACCGAAGGAATAGGGCAGAGCGAATAGGGGGAAAAGGTAAGAGGGTAAGTGGGAAGGGGAGCGGTGGTGACTGACAACGCCGTTCCCCCTTTTCCCCTTTGATACAGCGCTTCTTGTTATCTGCTCGTCCTTCGCTTACAATCATGGGGTCTTTTGGGGGGCACCCCCCCAAAACGCCCCATAGTCCACAGTCCCTCACAGCCTCGCACCGAGGCAATCACCAACTAGAGTCTCCAAAGTCCTCGTAACCTCATGTACCGTTAACTCAGATTCGCCCAGGTAGCACGAAACGCGGCGTCGTGGCGTCTTTCGCTTGGCCTTCTACCTCAGTTAATCCGCCCCCAATAGACATAGCGCAGCTACGGAGCCGACCGCAGATACAAATCTAGTTCTGAAAGAGCACCTCATGAACCACCCTACGCAGTCTACCAATCGCGCTGGCAAAACCTTTATCGCCGGCCTCCTCGCTTACGTGCTGCTGACGAGCCAGCTTGCGCCCATGGCGCTGGCCTTCAATGGTTCTGCGGTTCGCAAAGCTCTTGCCAAGACTGCGGAGAGCACCCGCTCGCTCCCAAAGGCTGCGACAGTATTGACGAGCAACGATCCCAATCATGATGCCCCTGTGCCTGTGCCAGTCAGGGCCTCGCCAGTGGTCGTGGCACCGAGCATCACGGCGGCTAAGGTGGACACGTACCCGAGTGCGCCCGGTGGCGCGCAGCCGGGTGAGATCATCACGTACAACGTCACCATAGCCAACAGCGGACCCGACCCAGCGACGAACGTCACGTTCAGCGACACTGTTGACCCGAACACCACGATCGTGGGCACGCCAAAGTCCACTCCCATCGGCTTTGATGACGCTTTTGGCGTGATCGGCAACGTTCGCATCCAGGTGCCCGACGGCGCTTCAGACTTGCTCGCCAACGACCTCGACCCAGATACCGATACGAATGCGGGGCTAACGATTACGACGCTTGCTGGCGACAATTCGGCGCCCTTCGCCGGGACCAGCGCGAACGGCGGTCAGGTAACAGCAGCCTCCGGAGACGGTAGCTTCCAGTATAACCCCGCTCCTGGCTTTACCGGCGTAGATACGTTTACGTACATGGTGACTGATTCAGACGGCGGTACGTCTAACGGCATAGTGACACTCACCGTTACGGGCTTGATCTGGTTTGTTCGGGCCGGCGCGGCTGCGGGAGGTGATGGGCGCCTCGCTAATCCGTTCAACTGCTTCTTCGGCACCAATTGCTTTGACGACACGACGCTTGACGATCCGAGCGACAACATTTTTCTCTACAGTGGGAATTATGTTGGTGGGCAAACGCTACTCAACAACCAGCGACTAATCGGCCAGGGCGCAACCGACACGCTGGCTAATATCGGTGGGGTAACCGTTCCCGCATTCAGTGATCCGCTTCCTTCAACCGGCGGAGTGAGTCCAATCATTACCACTACCGTCGCGGCCACCAACGGCGTTCCGCTGGGACAGGGAAACCTGCTGCGGGGTTTCACAGTCGGCAATACGACGGGAGCGAAGATCTCAGGCACGGGCTTCGGTACGCTGACCGTCGGGAATAACTCGTCGCCTGACATGATCCTCAATGGCACGGGTCGAGCGCTTAACCTGACGACCGGAACCTTCGCTGCCACCTCCGGCTTCACTAGCGTGACGACAACGAGCAGCACTTCTCAGGGAATCAGCTTGGCGGGAGTGGCGGGCACTGTCTCGTTCGGGAGCACGACTGTTTCGGGCGCGACCTCCCAGGGGATTCTAATCGGAACGACGACCGCCGATATCAACTTCGGCAATACTTCCGTTTCGGGTGGCACCATCGGCATCTCCTTGCAGAACAACTCGGCAGGCACGCGTACGTTCGGCACGCTCTCCGTCTCGAATAACAGTGGCGTGGGCTTCCTGCATGGAGGCGGCGGCGGCAACGTGAATGTCACCGGTGCGACTTCGATCCCCGCCGCTGCCCAGATCGCGCCGGTCGGCGCCGGCATCGACATTCAGAGCCTTGCGGTCGGGACCACAGTCACCTTCGCGACAACAACGGTCAACAAAGGGAACGCCGGAACGGGCGTGAACCTGGGCGCCGCGGCGACCCCTAACGCCGGCGACATGACCTTCAACAGCCTCGCCATCACGACCGCGAACGGCAGCGGCCTCATCGGTACAGGCAATACCGGCCAGATCAACGTCACGACCAACGCGGGCAGCATCTCTTCCACCAACGGCCCGGGCATCAACATCACCAAAGCGGCCGCGCCGGCCACGCCGATCTCGCTGAACTTCTCGAGCGTTGCTTCGACCAACAGCGGCACGAACGGTATTAACCTCGGCCGCGTCAGCGGCAACATGACGATCACGACTACCAGCGTCGCAAACCCGACAGGTATCGGCATCCAGGTCCAGAACACCAGTGCTGGCGGAACGATGAACTTTGGCAACACGACCGCCAACCTGTCCGGAGGCACGGGCGTATTCATGAACACGAACGCCGGAGGCGTCACCTTCGGCGACCTGGACATCGCGCCCGATTCCGGACAGCGCGCTCTGCAATCGACCAACAGCACCGGCACGATTACTTCAACCGGCGGAGACGTCACCGCAACCGGCAACGTGACATTCCAAATCTTCGGCTTGAGTGCCGCGAGCCGCACACCGCTGGCCATGGTGCTGAACAATCTCGACTCGACCAATAGCACCGGCATCGGAGTTGATCTGAACTTCGTGAGCGGCGACCTCACAGTCAACGACGCCACCCTCGCCACCAACATCTCGAACCCTATCAGCATCGGCATCCGGGTGCAGAACACCGCATCGGGCGGGACCATGAACTTCGGCAACACGAACGTCACGCAGTCGGGCGGCACAGGCGTTTCTCTCAGCACTAATGGCGGAGGTGTTGCGTTCGCCGATCTGGACGTTTCGCCTGACTCCGGACAGCGAGCCCTGCTATCGACCAGCAGCACCGGCATGATCACTTCTACCAGCGGGGACGTCACGGCAATCAGCAACGTGACGTTCCAAATCACTGGCTTGAATGCCGCGAGCCGCACCCCTCTGGCGATGGTGCTCAACAATCTCGATTCGACCAATAGCGTCGGCCTCGGCGTCGAGCTGAACTTCGTGAGCGGCAACCTCCTGGTCAACGACGCCACTCTCGCCACCAGCATCTCGAACCCTACGAGCATCGGCCTTCGGGTGCAGAACACGGCTGCCGGCGGGACGATGAACTTCGGCAACACGAACGTCACTCAGTCGGGCGGCACAGGCGTTGTTCTAAGCACTAATGGCGGAGGCGTTGCCTTTGCTGATCTGGACATTTCGCCTGACTCTGGCCAGCGAGCCCTGCAATCGACCAACAGCACTGGCACGATTACTTCGACGAGCGGAGACGTCACGGCGATCAGCAACGTGACGTTCCAAATCTTCGGCTTAAATGCTGCGAACCCAACACCGCTGGCGATGGTGCTCAACAATCTCGACTCGACCGATAGCATCGGCATCGGCGTTGACCTGAACTTGGTGAGCGGCAACCTCACGGTCAACGATGCCACCCTCGCCACCAACATCACGAACCCTACGGGCATCGGCCTTCGGGTGCAGAACACCGCTGCGGGCGGGAC
>JAMQPI010000711.1 GCA_023717565.1 Pyrinomonadaceae bacterium
GGATGGAAGAAAAGAACCCTGGCGGCGGGAGTTGAAGGGCTTACGGGTACGTTGTAGGGCTGGCGACCAAAGAAAGGACGGCCAGCAAGTAGGACTGTTTTTTCACTTGACGCCCTTTCATAAAACAAAGCCTTGCAGCTGACGGCGCGATAGCATGTTTCTTAAGTAGTCTCTTCCCTTCAGCTTGAATGCTGATCGCGCGCCGCAGCTGAAGGCAGGCGTTAGATTTCTTCGTCTTAGGAAAGTAGAAAGTATGAAGTGTCAATTCTTAGAGCCATTGAGCATTCTTGTTTTGATGCTGTCAGTGAGCATCAACGCCTTCGGGCAAGGGCAGCCTCCTCAGTCTTACAAGGTTATTAGCTTTGATACTCACGACAAAGTCTTGAACTTACTCTTCCCGTTAGACGCTCTGGATGAGGCAAAAGAATTTGCCCTGATCCTCCGGTATAAACCCAGTTTTGAGCCTGAGTCGCAAATCGTAATAGTTGCGCGAGACGGCAAAATGCAGGTAACGGATTACACCTCTTTGGATGGAAATATCTATTCCAAGCTGAATCAAATCAAGGCTGAGACAAACCGCGAAGACCCGCTTGAGATGTCAAAGGCGCTTCAGGTAAGAAAGCGCGAATTAACCGTTCCGTTTGTTCAAATCCAGAGGTGGCGGCAGAATCTTATTGATGGTGTTGCGGCATCTCTGAGACCGAAAAAGTTTGAAACGGCTACCCCGCCTAAAACAACGAGTGTGATTCTCGATGGTACAGTTTATGAGTTGTGGGATTCATCCGGCGTATTTCGCGGCTCAGGGGATTTTCATTATTCGGTGTACGGTACGGAGGTCAGTAAGCGTGTCTTTCGAGATGAATCTCCATTTATAGGTTGGATGAAAAGGATCAGGAAAGAAATTAGCAGGCTTGAATCAGACAAATGAGGCGAAATCTAACAACGGCATGCACCCGACGACCATCAGCATGCCTCTCATGAATCTTGAATGGGGGCGTGGGTGATGCCGGGGCGTTAGATTGCTTTCGCTAGTTAATCAGGCATCGGAACTACAAGATGAAGAAGAAGTCCATTAGGGATTACTTACCTAACGAATCAGATAACTTTTGGTTAATTGATGAAACCTTCCTCCGAATAGCGGAAAAGGAAAGGAAGGAAGGCGCCCGCAAACTAAGCGCTCCGGAAAGAGTCGTGGGCACAATCTGGCATGTATACGGGATTATTGGGAATGGCGGTATCCCTTATTTTTTTGAATTCACTTTTGATGTTGAAGAAGTAGCTAGGGCCTATGAAACTCTTGGCATGAGGAAATCGGCGTCTATTTTGAGAAAGGCCATTTCACAATTCCCGAACTCGCGGCGGCCTAAAGACTTCACAAAGTGTATGGACTTTATTGACGAGCATGAAGAGTATTTCATGTCCTTGAGCACAAAGTTTTGGGAGACTCAAAACGACATCGAAGAAATACTCGCTTCCTACATAAAGAAACATTCTGATGCGTTCTCATAGGACGCAATCTAACCAGCGCTTGCAGCTGACGGCGCGTTAGCGTGCTTCTCAAGTAACTTCTTTCCCTCAGCCTGAATGCTGATCGCGCGCCGCAGCTGAAGCGCGCCGTTATGCCTTACGAAATCGAAAAGGAATGAAAACTCTCACGGCCCTCTCGATTCTGTTAATGCTGACCGCGTCCCAAAGCGTTGGGCAGCGGCGATATGGATTTCGGGATTTCTCACAAAAAGGTCCAAATTATCAGCTACTCGAGAATCTTAGGCTGGCGGTGGGAAGACGTGAGCTACTCTGGTCTTGAATCAATCGAGATACTGGATAAGTCGTATTCCTCAGTCAAATATGAGGTGTATGCGGAGGTTGAAGTCCAAACTTTCTGTGCAATCGGAACAACAACCACTGAAGTATATGAAACTGTTCCAACCAAGTGGCATATCTTCGTCGTCAATGATCCTGGAAGGACTGTTCACGATTCACTCGTGCAGTCGATGTACGATCTTTGGAACCGCAAAGAACTTTTTTCGGGTCAATGGTTCTATTTTTTTGGAATGGACAAGAGTAATTATCTTTTAACTGCAATGCCTGGTTCCGTGAATGTGAAGGGATTCTATTTTGTTTGGGTTAACGGACGCGTGATGAAGTTTCAATTTGCGGGTTTTGACAAAAAGGACCAAGGTGGCTTTGGCCAAGTTGATAGCTTTACTAAAAATAACCTGAGAATCAAGCTTGGGGATGCAGAAGTTGAGGCTTACCGATTTCCATTAACAGCTGAGAAACATTTCTTAAGACTGTATCGGAAGGGGTACTTCAGATCTCGAACGCCGGCATAACAAGCGCTTTGAGCGGACTCGCCATGAGCGGGCCTCTTTCTTAAGTTGCGTGGGCGAGCCGCTCAAGCGCAGCGTTATGTTGCTCTCGGTTACGCCGGGAATAAAGCTAATGAAACTCTCTTTACAAATCATCTCGACCGAGGATGCCGCGCAAACAACCGTCCCCCCAAGCGCAAACTATGAAGTGTTAGAACGTGACGTGCTGCCAGGCGAAGCCTTCGACTTTCTGAACAGGCTCGTCTCTCCTCAGGACATGATTTATTTGGAACAGCCTCGCTGCTCCATTGATTTCTGGAAACACGACGAATCCCTGTGGGTGGAGATCTATAGCGCGGAGCTCTGGGCCACATCGGAAGTAAGTGACACCGAGGCCAGGGCTATTATTGATATGCTTGACCGTGGAGACAGCTTCGGCAACAGCATACCTATGACAAATCGTGAGTGGGATGCCTACGCACCTCTTGGGAACAATACGCCGACTCATCTGGCCGCAACATAACAAAGCCTTCCAGCTGACGGCGCGATAGCATGCTTCTCAAGACTTTCTGACTTCGTGGATAAATGCTTATCGCGCGCCGCAGCTGAAGGCCGTCGTTGGGCAACTGGCTTGATGCTTTCAAGGAAAGTTATTTTGAGGTTGAAGAATGCCTGGTGGACTATCTAGTTCTGTTAATGGTTATCTGGTTTTTGGCGCCGTGAAACTGGCGGGCTACAGTTTAGCGGGCTGGCACCTCAACCGTAGCTACTCAGGTGCAAGTGCGAATTTTGCTGTGGTCGGTGTAACACGCACAATCATCGGAATGCTCTTCGGTGCTGGTTTAGCACTGCTGGCATTTCCTTTCGTTATGTTCGGGGGATTAGGAATTCTCATTTACATCGTGGGCTTAGTTCCTGTTCGTCTAACTGAGTGGTGGATTATCATTTGGCTTTTCTATGATCGCTCCATGATGACGAAGCAGAAGGACTGGCAATATGTTGGCCTCGGTACTGCTTGGTCATTCGGACTCGATATCCCCGCTTTGATCGGGTTCGTCGCAACCGGCGGCTTCTGGATATGTTAGTCGCCGACAATCATGGTCCTGTTGGGTATTATCCTCTATCCGCGACGTCGGTTGTCTCGGTACCATAATGGTTTATTCTGGGCGAGTGCTTTGTACATTAGCTTGCCGGTTGCGGTTGTACTGATGGGGATGATCTTTCGTTCAGTCTACGGAGAATAACTTAGAACAAGTTAACGCAAATCGAAGGCTTCCATTATACCAACGCCCGACAAGCGCTTGCAGCTGCAGCGCTGCCACGATGTCTCTCATGTAAGTTGAGTGGGCGCGCAGTTGAAGCGCAGCGTTGGATTGCTTCCTCCTGATGAGGCGACTTGATTATGGCAGTTATTGATTCAGACACAATCGACTTTGTTGGTCACCATCCAGAGAGTGACGTTGTTACGCTCGGAATGGTTGGGGCACGTGCTTGGGGTGGCTCTGATGAAAGATTGTTGGAGCTCGAGGCTAGAGTACAGAACTATTTCGTTCATTGTGGATGGTCAGTTTGCCTGAATATATCCGGCCTATGTTGGGAAGCCGATTGAGATGAAATTATTTTCCTCATCATTGCCCGATGAGGAATCCAGCCGGTTCCTTGAACGGGTTCGCTTGACCTTGGCTGAGCATCATATTGCCTTTGTCGTTAGCAAGTTGAAGTAATTTGCTGATCCTATGGCGCAATCCAACAAGCGCTTCGAGCGGACTCGCGAGTAGCCTTTATTCGTAGTTGCGTGGGCGGGCCGCTCAAGCGCAGCGTTATGTTGCTGTTGAATGACTAATCGCAACTAATCGACCGATCAAGCGTCTAAACAATGATTGAATTATCTGCTCTCGGAGAACTGCCACATATGCGACGTTTAGGTCTTCGTTTGTTTGTGTTGCTTCTCAGCTTTTCTCTGGGCAGTGTTATCACCTTTTGGTTTCGTCAAAAGTCGGGACGACAGCCAATAGATGTGACCGCGGGATATCAATCGCCAACGGGTTCAACCTCACCGAAAACTGCAACCGATGGTAGAGACTTGTCGCTGTACGATCCTGGTGGTCATCAGGGTTGCGGAAATGTTCTCGTGAAGGAAGTCCCACGCTGCCAAGCATCGCTCCGGAGGGCACGCGCTTTCATCTGGGAACATTGGCAACAAAAGAAGCGCGGCTACGTCACAGTGAAAATGGCTTCGGTGGATGCCGAAAGCGACGCCCATATCTTCATTGAACCTGATAACGATGGAGCATGGCATGTCGTTTGGAAGTGGGAGCGCATCTTTGCTGCTTCGATGGGTGAAGACGTGTCCGGAAGAATCGATCAAATACCAGACATTCGTTCAATCCAACTTACGGCCGACAACGCGTGTTATTTTTGCACGTCGCGCACAACGTATCTCTTGTTCTTTGCCGCCGACGGCACCAGGATTCAAGAGCTGTAGTTGTCATATTCGAGCGCAATATAACAAATCGGGTATGAAAGTCGAAGTCAAGCACAAAGATCTCCCCTGCCGCCAAAGTCTTGATTGACTTCGAGGGCTGTTTACGATACGCCGGCTGGCGTTTCAAGCTGCGTCATTGAGTTGTCTGCGAGTCACCACGT
>JAMQPI010000718.1 GCA_023717565.1 Pyrinomonadaceae bacterium
TAATCAGACGCAGGACGGCACCAGGATCTACTTTACGGCCGACCGAGCCGAAAGGGTCAGCCTCGACACCATCGTAGTTACCAACGTTCAGATTACCGCCTGCGACGAAGACGTACCGAAATGGAGCTTCTATGCCAAGCGCGCGACGATCAAAACCGGTGACCGCGTCCGCGTTTACTCGCCCCGCATCAGAATCAAAGACGTGCCGGTCTTTTATCTTCCGTACGCCTCAGTCTCGATCAAACAGCGCGATCGAGCGTCGGGGTTTTTGACGCCCACGCTCGGAGGCTCGGGAGAAAAAGGGTTTCGCATATCGAATGCTTACTATCAGACTTTGGGACGCTCCGCGGACGTTACGCTGCGCAATGATGTTTATACGAGCCGAGGTATCGGGATTGGTGCGGACCTGCGCACGCGGGCGAATTCGCGCTCATATTTTAATCTAGGGTTCTATACGGTATTCGATCGCACGCTGGGTCCGAAGGAAGATGCGACTCACCCGGATCAAGGCGGCTCGAGTTTTTATATCGACGGCGTTCATTATTTTCCCAACGGATTCATTGCCGCCGCAGACGTAAACATAACTTCAAACCTGGCGTATCGTCAGGTGTTTTCTGACAACATTCAACAGGCGATTTCTCCGGAAGAGTTATCCCAGGTCTTTGTTAATAAGAACCACAATGACTATAGCTTCAATCTGCTGGCGCGAACCCAGGTTACCTCGCTTCCCACGTCGCGCATTCGCATTCGAGAACTACCGGGCATTAGCATCGAAAAGCGACCCTCGCTGCTGAGCTTTCTCAAGAAGCTGCCGGTTTATTTTTCCTTTGAAGGCTCCGCGGGAGGCCTAAGCCGAAAAGAGACCGTTGACGATCTGACCGCCTTCATAAACCAGGTTGGCGGTAATCCGATAGTCTCGCCCTCCCTGGTGCAACGACTCGACTTCCATCCGCGCGTGGCTCTGCCCTTTAGTATTGCCGGGTTTTCCATTACTGCGACTGCGGGAGCGCGAGCCACGTTCTACTCAAACTCGCTGGATCCGACCAATCGAGACGTGCTCAGCGCCAACCTGACGCGAGGCTATGGGGAGTTTGAGTTGGACGTGAGGCCGCCGGCGGTTGCGAAAGACTTTCGTCGCGGCAACGGCGCCTTCTTTTTCCGGCACGTGATTGAGCCCTACATCATCTATCGCAAGATATCCGGCATCAACGAATTCGATCGCATTATCCGGTTCGACTACAACGATGCAATCGCCGACACCAATGAGATCGAGTTTGGTCTATCCAACCGCTTTTTCACTCGCCGCTCGACGGAGAACGTAAGCAGCGCTGCGGTGCGCGAAACCAGGACCGGTGAAAGGGTGCCGCTTTCGGACCAGCCTTACGAAGCCCTGACGGTTACGGTGCGCGGAAAATATTTCTTTGATAAGTTTTTTGGTGGCGCCTTGATACCCGGCCAGCGAAATCAGTTCTATCCCATAAACACGCTTTCGGGTTTTAGCTATGGCGGTATTCCCAGACGCTTCTCGCCGTTGAATGTGGAAGCTCGTTATCGTCCGCGCAACGATATTTTTGTTGACCTGCGCACGGATCTCGACACCCGCGACGGAGGGTTGCGGGCGATCTCGACTACGTTTGGTATTAGTCGACCTTTGGTGCAGGCCTTCCAGAGTTTTTATTACACGCGCGCGATTGAGTTGGTTCCCAGCCTGGCTCAATTCGGGGACGCGAATGGCAACGAGCCAGGCACGCTACGAGGTTCACAATGGGGTCCATCGGTGTTTCTGGGTGACCGCGAGCGTGGCGTATACGGCGGCGCGTCCCTCTTCTTTGATTTCCAGGAACGGCCGGGACAGGGAAATACTTCCCTCATCAGTTCGACGGTGACGGTGGGGTATAGCTGGGACTGCTGCGCCGTCACCGTGCAAAACTACACCTTCAACGTCGGAGTTCGACAGGAAAACCGTCTGGTCTTCAGTTTCCGCCTCAACGGTATCGGCACTTTCGGTACCGAGCAAATCGGGCAACGCTTCCGCTAGATGTCGCTTCTGAGTCTTCGATTGACTTAACCCTTTTCTGTTAGGATTGTCGACCGCGGCGCCCCCCAAGCCTGTCCCCGATCCAGCAATCAATTGGCAATTGGCAACGAAGAATTTCGGGCGCTTCGATGAACGATCTGCGTGCGCTTAGTTGTTTCGAGTTGTCAATAAACCCTTCTGGAAAAAACCTTGCAGAGAAATCTCACTTTAATATCAGTTGTTCTCGCCGCGGCCCTCATCAGTTCAAGTGCGATTCGACCCACGGAGGCGGGCAGAGGTCGTGTGCGTTTGGGTGGTGAGCTCTCGGCCCAGCCGGAAGGCTCGCCCAGCGCCTTGGCCGGATTGTTCCCTCAAATGAGAGACAAAGATGGGCAGACGGTTTCCGGTCAGATTATTAACAAACGCCAGGACCCGGAATTGGCAAAGGCTTTCCGCGATTACGATCTAATCAGGCTCGATCCTCGTGCGGCTGCCGCGCAAATCCGCAACACAGGAAAACTGTCGATCTCGACGTCGGAGGGCAGTTTTGACATGCAATTGGCGCCGCATGACATGCGCGCTCCAGACTATCTGGCCCAGGTGATTACCGCGGACGGTGTGGCCCACAAGCTGCCGAACTTACCGGTGAACACATACAAAGGAAGTGTGAAGGGTTCTGCTACCGCGCAGGTTCGCATGGCCGTTAAAGAGAGCAGCATCGAAGGTGTGATTATTACGGAAAGCGGTCAGTTCTTCGTCCAACCCTCGCGGTCACTCTCTAAGATGTCCAGAGACGACGAGTTCGTATTCTACAGAGGTTCTGATGTGGCTGACCAAGGTGGCGCTTGCGGAGTAACGTTGGCTGATGAGGTGGCGGCTGAGGAAGCCCGATCCCGTTCGCATGTAAACGCCGAAACGGAGTCGGCGGCGGTCCCGGTCCCAGGTCTATCGCCATTGAAGATCGCCAGAATGGCGACCGAGGCCGATGCTGAGTATGTTGCCGCTCTGGGTGGTCCCGCCCAGGCCAACGCACAGATCATGAACATCATGAACTTCGTTGACGGTATCTATCAGGTTGAGATCGGCATCACCTTTCAACTCGCTTTCCAGAATGCCTGGGCCGACGCGAGCACCGATCCATACACTTCGACCGTCCCGTCGACCTTGCTCGATCAGTTTACCGGCTACTGGAATGCAAACTTCACCGGTATTCAACGCAGCCTGGCGCACTTGTGGACTGGGAGGGATCTGAATGCCGGGATCATTGGGGTTGCCTTCCCGTCCGCGGTATGTAGGTTTCCGGAGTCTGCCTACGGGCTCTCTCAACAGTTCCCGCTGGGCAGCAGTTCTATATCAGCACCAACTGTAGTTCTGACTGCACATGAAATAGCTCATAACTTTAGCGCCGTCCATTCTGATCAGGCTAATCAGTTCGTCCCGCCGGATGTCGAGCAACCCTGTGAGAACACGATCATGGAAGCCTT
>JAMQPI010000016.1 GCA_023717565.1 Pyrinomonadaceae bacterium
GGTTATTGCACGCATTCAAATACTCGTCGTTGTGATACCAGAACAATGAGCCGTGGTAATCATTCGTGCCGGATTTACCCACGACATTTACGATTGACGCTGCGTTGTGACCGTATTCAGCCCTGAATTGATTTGTGATGATACTGATTTCCTGGATCGCATCCGGATTGTTTAGCGCGAGCTCGGCGCCGGTGAACGTGGGGTCGTTCATGTCCTGACCGTCGAGCATGAAGTTGTTCGAACGAGTTCGTCCGCCATTTGCCGAAAAACTCAGAACTTGGTTAAAAGTCGCTTGGCCGGTTACCAGCTGGATGACGCCCGGTGTGGACAGAAGTACGTTATAAACACTACGGTTCGGGGAGATCGGCAGTTCAGAGAGGCGACGGCTGTCGAAGCGCGTGCTTACCTCGGCAGTGCTGGAATTCAGCATCGACGCGTTTTCGTTGACGGTAACGGAGTCCACGATCTCGCCCGGCTGCAGAACTGCATCGATGATGGCGTTCTGACCGACGTCGAGTGAGATGCCGCCCCGTTCAAGCTTCCTGAAGCTTGCCGCTTCGATCGTTATTTCATATGGTCCGGATGGAATGTCTGTGAAGCGATAAAGGCCAGATGAATTCGTTACCGCCGAACGCACGAATCCCGTCTCGGTATTCTTCCCAACAACTGCAGCGCCCAGTACAACCGCATTGTTCTGATCAGTTACGGTGCCCGAAATGCTGCCCGTTGAAGACTGGGAGAAAGCCGGCCCCACACAACCTAACACGATCGAAAGAGAGACTATCCGCAAAACCCGAGATGGTTTCATGATAGGTCCCTCCGTAGCTGTTAGATCAGATCCAGTTCGTACAGACGGTTTGAATATCAAACGGTTGCGTTATTAGAGCCGACTACAAACCGACACGGCGCATGATGTCCTTAAAGCGCGGATCGTCCTGGAGATTCTTCCAAAACGGGGTCTTTAGAGAAGTCATCTTCGGGTCATGAATCTCAAATGCGTTCTCCAACCAGTGAAGAGCCTGTTCCTTGTCACCGAGATAGTTGTAAACCAGCGCAATGTGAGAAGGTGGAACGAAACGCGACTTTGAACGCAGAAGCAATTGGTGAAGGATCGCACGGGCCTCTTCAGGTTTGCCGGCATCTACGTAGATGCGGCTGAGGATTACGTCCGACCATGTCTGATCAGGTGAAAGCTTTTTTGACAACAGGCCTTCTTCTATAGCTTTATCGTACTCCTTCCTCCGACTGTATATACCGGCAGCCATGGAATGGGAAAAATAATAATTGGGATCGAGTTCGATAGCGTGCAGGATTTGTTTCAGCGCCTTCTCGGGGTCTTTGGTGCTACCTACTCGACTGGCGAAGAATGGCTCAAACGGCTCCAGCTCCCTGGCGCGGCCTTTTTCGACGTCCGCCTCGTCGCCTCTGCCCATGAATCCAAGGAAGTCACCATACCCAAAATGCGAAATCGCACTGTTTGGGTCCAGTTCCAGAGCGCGCTGAAATTCTTTCTCCGCTTTCGTCCAGTTCCAATCGTACGAGTAAATGAGCGCAGCGAGAGCGCTGTGCCCTTCCGCCAGTTCAGGGTCGAGTTCCACTGCTTTCTGCGCGGCTAATTTTGCCTCCAGTAACTCCGACGGCTGGCCATCACAGCACATCGTAAGACTACGGCGCGCGGTGGCTAGCGCGGCGTAGGCGCGAGCGTATTTGTGGTCCTTATGTATTGCTTGCCAGAAAAGTTCAATTGCTTGCTTGATGTCTTTCGTAGTTAGCTTGCGAGCGCGAAACATCCCTTCTTGGTAAAGCAGGTATGCATCAGAGTTTTCGGTGTCATGCTTCGCTAACTTTTCTCGGGTCTTATCCGTGACCGGGACGCTAAGTTTGTGAACGAGGTCTCGTGCCAATTCGCTCTGCAGAAAGACCAGACTTGATACTTTCGTCTGATATTTCCGCCGCCCGAGACTATTTCCATTCCGCGAATCTACCAGCTCAACCTGGAGCGTGAGGTCCTTACCGGTTTTGATCAACTGGCTGACCAGAACCGCTCCTACATTTAGCTCCTGGCCAATCCTTTGCGCATCGGAGTTCGCTCCTTTATAACGAACCACCGTGGAAAGGGCCTTCACCTCCAGACCCGGAACTTTTTGGAGACTCTCAATTAGATCGCCCGCCAGGCCTTCAGAAAGATATTCGAGTTTGGGGTTTCCGCTTTCGTTCGCGAAGGGCATAACGGCGATCGAGTTGTCCCGGGCCTTGGCTGGCTGAACAATGCTGGCTGGCTGAACAATGCTGGCTGGCTGAACAATGATCGAGCGACGGCTGAAGAAATACCTATAGCCGAGATAACCGACGCCCGCGAGTAGGATGACCAGGGTTACGAACCCAAGGGCCGTAGCGGTCTTATGCCGCTTGATTTCACTGATGACGTACTCGATTGTTGCTGTCGAGACCGCTGCTACTTCCCTGGTCGAAAACGCTGAGCCTGTCCATCTTCCGTGCTGATGTTGAGCACCCACGTTAGTGACTGTTTTGTCCTCTTTCAGACTCTTCAGATCCGCAAGCAACTCCTCGATCGTCTGGTAGCGGTCTTCTTTCTTTTTGCGCAGTGCCCTGCTGATGAGGCGCTGTATTTCCTCAGGCACTTCAGATAATGGTGACGGTTCCTTTTTGAGTATTGTGGAGATCAATTCATTGGAATTTTTTCCCTCGAATGGAGGGCGGCCCGCGATCATCTCGTAAAGCACAACGCCAAAACTGAAAATGTCGCTGCGCGGATCGACTTGCCGGCCACCGGCCTGTTCGGGCGACATGTACTTCACTGTTCCCATCACAAGGCCGGAGGAAATGTCCACGTTCTCGGTAGCTGCAGTCTGCGTCGCCGGCTCTGGCTGTTCGGTGAGTTTGGCCAAACCAAAATCCAGCACCTTTACGTAGCCGTCGTGGCGCAACATGATGTTTTCCGGCTTGATGTCGCGATGCACGATTCCTGCTTTGTGCGCAGCTGCCAAAGCGCCGGCGATTTGGACTGCGAAGTCGAGTGTCTCAGCTAATTTCAGTGGCGCGCGCTTCAGACGCTCGCGAAGCGTCTCGCCTTCAACGAACTCAGTCGCGATGAATTGGTCTCCATCTACTTCGCCCAGCTCGTGAATAGTCAGGATGTTTGGATGATTGAGCGCCGATGCGGCGCGGGCCTCCTGCTGAAAGCGGCGCCATCGTGATTCGTCGCGGGTGTAGCTCGTTGGTAGCAGCTTCAACGCCACTTTCCGGCCGAGCTTGGCGTCTTCCGCCAGATAAACCTGCCCCATGCCGCCTACGCCCAACAGAGAAACGACCTGGTAGTGGCCGATTGAATCTCCGGCCTCCAGCTCGGGCTGGTCGTTGCCGAGCAGAGGAGCAACCATCTCGAATGCAGGAGTTCCGATCAGCTCCCACTGTTGGCTATCTGAGGCTAAGAGATACTCCACTTCCTTAAGGAGGGCCGCGTCACCGCTGCACGCCTGGCTTATGTATGACGCTCTTTCACGAGGCTCAAGCTCCACGGCAGCCTGAAAGATTTCATCAATCCTGCGGTAGTGGTCTATGTCTATCATTTGTGGACGAGCAGAACGAAGACAATCCCTATGTCTTATAGCGAGAACTTGAAGGAAATCGCTCCACTAAAGATTTTCTGCGGGGTTCTCACACTTGATGAAGCGCTGTAGCCACGCTTTTGCGGCGCGCCACTCTCTCTGAACCGTTGTGGGTGAAAGCTCCATCACCTCGGCCGTTTCGTCTATGTTGAGCCCGCCGAAGAAACGCAATTCAACGATGCGGCCTTTGCGGGGATCAACTGTTGCGAGGTTCGTGAGGGCTTCATCGAGCGCCACTAATTCTCCAGCGCGCTCTCCACCAAAGACCTGCGCGTCATCGAGGCCCACGCGTTGAGCGCCAGCCCCCCGTTTTTCGTAACCATAGCTGCGAGCGTGATCGACCAGGATGTGACGCATGATCTGTGCTGCCACCGCGAAAAAATGTGCGCGGTTCTGCCAATTTGTTTCGTCTTGATCAGCCAGCTTGAGATATGCCTCATTTATTAAAGCTGAGGTTTGCAAGGTGTGATTGCTGCGCTCTTTTCGCATAAAGCCACGGGCAAGCCGGCGCAGTTCGTCATAGACGAGCGGCGTTAATTGATCAAGCGCTGCCTTATCGCCATTACGCCAGTTGATTAGTAGTTGCGTGACTCCGTCGGGCGCCGCTTTCATCGCCAAGCCTCGTGAAGCCAGATGGGAATGGTATTCGCGCGGATTATAGCACCGTCCGCGGACGGAAAGAATCCTGAAGGATGGAGGGACTACGCCAAAGTTCTCGCTATAGCAAGTGAGGCCCGTGGGGATCAACTTAGATTCCCAGGAGGATTCGGAATGGAACTCTTACGCTGAACAAACCATAGAGGAGATAAAAAAATGAAAACGACATTCTTAAAATCGATCGGAGGAACAGCATTGGCACTATTGGTGCTGGTTGGCGGCATGCAAATGTCGCTCTCGGGCCAGGATGACAAAGGCTCGGGCCAGGATGACAAAGGCTCGGGCCAGGATGACATACGCCATAAGCCAAGTCTTGTAGGGGTGTGGGTCACGCAAGTCACTCGAAGAAACTGTGAGACCGGCGAGCCGATAGCTGCTCCAGGCAATAGTCAGAACACATTCGCAAAGGGCGGAACGCTGTTAGAAACTATTGGCCCCAGTATAATTCGAAGTCCCGGTAACGGAATTTGGAAACGCGAGCACGGCTGGAACGAGTATTCCTTCGTGCTACGTTTCATGCGATACGATGCGGCCGGCGTGTTTGTCGGAAGCGGGGTTGTCAGGGCGGCCATCAAACTCGACGAGACGGGTGATCATTCCACGTCAACGGCAACAAATGACGTCCTTGACGTCAACGGAAATGTCATTGGAAGCGGGTGTGCCACGAGTGTCTCGACCCGCTTTCCAAAAGAATAAGAGGCTGGCGGGGCTGGTTTGGGGATGAGGGATGAAGGATGAATGGTCAGGAAGCAGACCGTTCTCAGTAGAGGCAGTAGGAAACCTGATTGCCTGCTTCTCCATCTCTGTCGGAACGCGGTTTAAGTTGGAGCCATAGTGTTGTAGAGGGTGTCGCGAGCGGTCGCGCCTTTGGCGACCGCTTCCTGAAATACGTGTTGGCGGAACAATAGTTAACCCTCGGAGCAGACATTCATCATAGGAGGCTCTTATGAAAAGCTCAAGAAATACCGCTCGACAGCTATTCGGACTGACACTCACGCTGGTCGGCTTGATGTGTTGGAACACTCTGCCGATTCCTCTTCCGGAGCGGGCGGTACAGGCCGCAACTCGGGCGAGGGTCACAGAACCGACCGCCCCGCCGGTTTCCAGAGCCGTGGCCAACGGTCGTGTCGCGTTCGTTAGTTCATCATCCCTTTATTTTTCCAGTCAGGCGGGCGATGGCTGCATCGCACGTTTTGATCCCATTGTTTACGAGTTCGTACCTCGCGGCATCGTCGCCGACTAGGTCTCCAGCATCGAAGAAAATCTTATGGATTTCCTGACTCTTCTGAAACCACGACCGAGCTG
>JAMQPI010000043.1 GCA_023717565.1 Pyrinomonadaceae bacterium
CGTTATTCCGCAGCTCGTAAATGCGATCCTCGCTCGACACAACATCATCCTGCTGGGTCTGCGTGGCCAGGCCAAGAGCCGCATAATCCGACAACTGACCGAGTTGCTCGACGAACGCCTTCCCGTAATCGCCGGCTCTGAAGTAAACGACGACCCGTTCCGCCCTATTTCTGCCTATGGTCGCGGGCAGCTTGAGCTTCACGCCGACAAACTACCTATTGCCTGGGTCAATCGAGATCAACGGTTCGTCGAGAAACTTGCTACTCCCGATGTAACCATTGCCGACATCATCGGCGACGTGGATCCAATCAAAGCAGCCAAAGGCGGACACCTGTTGAGCGACGAACTGACGATTCACTACGGCTTGCTGCCTCGCGCGAATCGCGGCATCTTCGCGATTAACGAGTTGCCGGATCTGGCCGGCAAGATTCAAGTCGGACTCTTTAACATCATGCAAGAAGGCGATGTGCAAATTAAGGGTTACCCGGTCAGACTACCGCTCGATGTCATGCTGGTTTTTTCTGCAAACCCGGAGGACTACACAGCGCGCGGGAAAATCATCACGCCGTTAAAAGATCGTATCGGCGCCGAAATCACCACTCACTATCCGGCGGAGTTGCCTACCGGAATCGAGATTACGCGCCAGGAGGCCTGGGTGGATCGGGATGGATTGAAAGAACGTTTGCACATCCCTGAGTTCCTGCGAGAACTAGTCGAACAAATTGCTTTCGAAGCCCGCGACGACCAGAGAGTGGACAAGCACTCCGGTGTCTCGCAACGTCTGCCCATTACGGTTATCGAATCGGTAATCTCAAATGCCGAGCGGCGCGCATTCCTGACCGGCGAGGATGAGATTGTGCCGCGCGTTTCTGATGTCTATGCAGCGATTCCTTCCATGACCGGCAAGATGGAACTTGAATACGAGGGCGAACAAATAGGCGCCACGCGCATAGCCAAGGATCTGATCAAGCGCGCCGCCGGAGAGGTATTCGAAGGTTATTTCGTGGGCATCGATTTTGCGCGCACCATTCAATGGTTTGACCAGGGAAACAATCTGCGCCTGGCTGATACGGCTTCTGCCGAGGAATGTCGAAGGCTTCTCGACGCAGTTCCCGACCTGATCGAAACGTCGCTCATACCATTTGACTTCAAAAAGTCGGATCAGGCGCAGTTAGTTGCGGCCTGTGAGTTTGTACTCGAAGGACTCTATGCTGGGAACAAGATCAGTCGCAACGAGGAAGGCGGCTACACAGCCGTCACGAAAGCGAAGAAAGATCGCCGCGGAATGATCTACGACGATTTAACGGAGACAGGAAAATACAGCTAAGGACGAACGCGATCTTGTCAGAACGGAGAGCGGTAGCGACCAGGTTAGGATGGGGTAAGACAGCGTTGAGGAAACTCGCAATCAGAACCATTTTCTGCCTCTGGGTATGCCTCGTATGCGCCTCAGAACTCTCCGCAAAACCATGGCGCGGAATCGAGCCGTTGCGGTCCGCGAGAGCAGATGTCATTCGTCTTTTCAACCAGTGTAAGAACCAAAAGGAGGCGTGCGAATTTACCGCTGAAAATGAAACGGTTTATATCCTTTTCTCAGGCGGTCTGGCCGGAGATCATTTTGACTGCGCAAAACGGCTACCACCTGAGACCGTAATATTCATCGAAATCGAACCTCGAGTAGCCGTGAAATTTGACGATTTGCAACGTAACAAAAGCAATTTCAAGAGACTTAATCCGACCGCGCCTTACAAGTTTGATTTTAGCGGGTACATAGATGAAACCGAGGGTTTGGTTATTAAGACCTATAAAGGAAAGGTTATTCAGCTCGACTACATTTCCTCAGCTGCGGACCTACATCTTTGCCCAAGCTACTACGATAACCCGCAGTCATTTATCGAGGTTTACAAGGGGCATGTGCCCGTCGTTTTGTTGACCTGTCCAAAGAGTCCAGTACCTGAGGGAAAGCAGATATCACTTTCCGCGACTAGCGATTTTGAAACGAAGCGTGGGTTTTTGTGGGGCGCAAGCACCAGTGAAACCTTCTCGTGGGAGGCGATGCAGGGGATAGTTGCAGGCCAGAATACTAAGACAATCACGATTGATACCACAGGGATGGGTGGCCAGACGATCACGGTACGGGCGGAAGTCCGGGCTGGTAATGGTCTTTGGGCAGTCGATGAGTGCAAGGTAAAGATCCTCGCAGGACAATTCTGATTCGCGTTCATCTGCGGCTAGATTTGATTTATGAAGTTCACTCGGTACTCAAAATTCAAAGGCCTCGACGTCTCGTCCATCAACCTGGGTGACTTGATGGAAGGGCTGTCTGATTCGCTGCTCTCTTCTGGCTATGACGATGACTACTATTGGACCCGTGAACGCCGACCTCAGGACACGTCGCTGGATGCGTTGCGACAAGCGTTGCTGCAAGCTCTGATGGAACAGGGTCTGCTCGATGAACATCAAGTCCAGGAGATGCTCGCCGAGAACGAAGGCAAGTTCAAAGGCTCGGCGCTGGAAGAAATGCTTAATCAACTGATCGAGCGGCTGATCGAAGAGGGTTACCTGACGCTGCACGAAGAACAGGCGAAAGAGCAACAGCGGCAACGGGGGAATGGAAAGCCGGAGATTTCCGATCCGCTCCCGCGCAACATCAAGTTTGAGGTTACCGAAAAGGGTTTGGACTTTCTGGGTTACAAGACTCTCAGAAACTTGCTGGGCAGCCTTGGCAAGAGCTCCATCGGCCGTCACGACACCCCACAACTCTCGACCGGCGTGGAAGCCGCCGCGGCCAGCAAAGCCTACGAGTTTGGCGACACAATCAATCTTGACGTGAACACTACTCTGCTATCCGCGATTCAGCGTGAGGGCTTGAAGGTGCCGCTTAACCTTGAGTACAGCGACCTGCACGTTCACCAGTGCGACTATCAATCATCCTGCGCGACTGTGGTAATGCTTGACTGTTCGCATTCCATGATTCTTTATGGCGAGGATCGATTCACCCCCGCTAAGAAAGTTGCGCTCGCGTTGGCTCATCTGATTCGTACTCAGTATCCGGGCGATGCTCTCAAGCTCGTGCTCTTCCACGACAGTGCTGAAGAGCTCCCTCTGGCAAAACTGGCTACGACGCAGGTGGGACCCTACCACACCAACACCGCTGAAGGACTGCGACTCTCGCGACGAATCTTGCAGTCGCAGCGAAAAGAGATGAAGCAGATTGTTATGGTTACTGACGGAAAACCAACGGCCTGTTTTCTCGAAGGAAGTCCAGCACTGGCCAAGTCGTCTCGATCTACGAATCTGCCGGCAATTCCGTCTTCGTCAGGACGGCGACTGTACAAAAACTCGATGGGCGGCGATCCTTTCGTGATGGACCACACGTTCAGGGAGGTCCAGGCTTGCCGCAAAGCCGGTATAATGATCAACACGTTCATGCTGGCAAGCGATTATTATCTGGTAGAGTTTGTAAAGCAGATGTCCGCTATGACAAACGGCAAGGCCTACTTCGCTAACCCAGGCAATCTGTCACAATTTGTATTGATGGATTTTCTTAAGCGACGAACCAGCCGCGTCCGTTAATTTGAATAGTCCAACGACCCAGGAACGAGGAAAGTTAGTGGCACAATTTAGCATCGCACATAGCACGAAAGGTACGAAGAAAGTTCTCCGCGGGATCGAAATAGCCTACGACGATGTGGGCTCTGGTCCGTCCGTGGTCCTGCTGCATGGGTTTCCTTTTAACCGCTCGATGTGGCGCGAGCAGGTCGAAGAGCTCCGGCAAAACCATCGGATAATTGTTCCCGACTTGCGCGGGCACGGCGAGAGCGCGGTGACTCCCGGACCAGCGACAATGGAAAGCATGGCCCTCGATGTTGCTGCACTGCTCGAAACCTTGAACATCTCGCGCGCCACCATCGCCGGCCTTTCCATGGGTGGTTATGTCGCCCTGGCTTTTTATCGTCTCTTTCCCTTGCGCGTTCGTTCGCTCGTCCTGGCCGACACGCGGCCCCAGGAAGACACCGAAGAGGCGAAGCAAGCTCGCGAGCAGCAGGCAGAAAAGGCGCTGAAGGAAGGCATGGAGGGAATCGCAGACGCCATGTTGCCGAAGTTGCTCTCCCCGGAAACGGTGGCCGAACGGCCCGAGGTTGTGCGGCGCGTCCGCGAGATGATTGTCGGAACGGAACCAGAAGGCGCGGCATCAGTGCTCCGCGGGATGGCCGTGCGCAAGGACAACACTTCCTTCTTGTCGCGGATTATTGCACCTACACTAATTCTGGTTGGCAGCAAAGACGCGCTGACGCCGGTGGCAGACTCGGAACTTATGCACCGGGAGATCGGCGGCTCGCGGCTACGGATCATGGAGGGCGCCGGCCATGTTTCCAATCTTGAACGATCCGAAGATTTCAATCGCGAGTTGGTGAAGTTCATAAACGACGTGGAGGCTTAGCGCGCGCGACCCTGTGAAGTCGCGTCTCAGGCTTTGACCTGTCGCTCCCGTACAAATGTCTGAACCCCGCAGATTCACCATTGAGGAGCGTGTGCGTTGGGGCGACGTCGACGCTGCTCGCATCATTTTTTACGGCGCCTATATCCGTTTCTTTGAGATAGCCGAGACAGAGCTCTTCCGCGCCGTGGGGCTTCCTTACGGTGTGCTCTTCGATGAAATAGACTTGTGGCTACCGCGTGTTCACCTCGAATGTGATTTTCACCGGGTGGCGCAGTTGGACGATATGCTTGAGGTGTCAGTGTACGTAGGTCGCATCGGCAACAAGTCAATGCGACTAAACTTTGAGGTGCGCCGCAACGGCGAAGAGGAGTTGGTTGCCACTGCACATTTCGTCATGGCAGCAGTGCGAAAGGACACGTTTGAGAGCGTTCCAGTCCCCGAACTGTTGCGTCAGCGACTTAACCCGTACCTGAAACTCGCGGAGTTATAGGGCCGACTTCTTTGTCCGGTTCATTCAGAGCGCATCCCGCAAACAACCGTCCTGGCATGTGGCCGCAGCCGCAAAGGACAGATTCCACAAAAACGTGACCGACCTAAACGAATCCACCGCCCCCCGGAATCCGCTGCAACTATTCAAAAGCTGGTTTGCAGAGGCACGACAACACCCGGAGATCTCCCTGCCGGAAGCGATGACTTTGGCAACGGCCGACCACGATTGTCGGCCGTCAGCGCGCATGGTGCTATTGAAGAGCTACGACAAGCACGGCTTTGTTTTCTACACCAACTACAACAGCAGAAAGGCCCGCGAACTGGAGTCGAACCCGTATGCCGCTCTGGTCATTTACTGGGCGCAGCTCGACTACCAGATTCGAGTTGAAGGGACGGTGGCTCGAGTCTCAAATCGCGAATCGGATGCTTACTTTCAAACTCGCCCGCGTGACAGCCAGATTGGCGCCCTCGCGTCACCACAAAGCGACGTCGTTAGCAGCAGGGAGGAATTGGAAACTCGCGCGCGCGAACTGGAGGCGTTCCACGGAAACCGCCGAATCAAGCGCCCTGAGCACTGGGGTGGTTACCGCCTGCAGCCGGCGCGTGTCGAATTTTGGAAGGGACGCCCCAGCCGCCTTCACGACCGGATTCTCTATGAGCGCCGAGACGATGGAGAATGGACCATTCAACGTTTGGCCCCATAGCATGCGTAAGGACAAGCACCACGGGTCACTAGAGTTCCGCGATCGTGTTTGTGTCGCAACTAGACAGGTCGCAAGGCGCTGCGGGCAAGCTTCTTCTTCAGATCAACGTACCCTTGTTCGCCGGCAACAAGATCTCCCAACACACGCTTGATGCCCCGGTGACCTCGAGCAAACTCGATCATTCTTTCCGTGAACGGCGCGCCCCAGAAGTTTCCATAGAAGCGGCGACGCATCTGTGAAGCTCGCTTGAGGTCGCGCCCGAAGTCCTGGCGCCAGCGTTCCTCATACTCCAACGGAGAGTGACCGATGAAACTTTCCGCGAAGAGTTCCGCCGATCGCAACGCGTAATAGATTCCTTCGCCGGTTACGGGATCAGCAAAGCCAGCGGCGTCACCGAGGAGCGCCCATCCTTCACCGCACACGCGCCTAGTGTCCCACGTCTTTTCATTGAGACCGGGAATACGGGCCGCATATCGTTCGGCGGTGGAGGCCAGTTTCTCTTTTATTCGCTGGTCGCGTTCGCGATCGGTTTTGCGACTGGCCCACAATTTCGCTTTCGGATCTTCGCGTTGGCGGTAGTAGCCGAGCATGAAATCCCATAGAAGTTTGTCCAGTGGCTGATGCTCGAAAGCCTCCTGGGTCGTGGCGATGCCGAAAGAAATGTGGTCCAGCCGCGGGAACGCCCAGGCATACCCAACCCATGCAGGTAGAAAAGCGACTACCGTGGGCGCCTCTCCGCTCTCCGGCAGCGGTGCGCGATAGCCAAAAGCGACTTCCATCTCGGATGGCGGCAAGGGACCCGCGAGCATTCTGGCTACTGAACTGCCGGCTCCATCAGCTCCGACAAGCATTCCTCCTGACCATTCGGAGCCGTCAGCCCGGTTGGAAGCGCCCGACGCTTCTCTTAGCGTCCAGCTATTCTGAGTGCGCTTGATTCCCCGCGCGGAAATCTTGGCGGCAAAGACTTGCGCCCCTGCAGTCCTCGCCCGGTCGCGCAGGTATGTGTCAAATGCGGTCCGCGAGTAGATCGCGAACGGCTCTTCCAGTTGCAGATGAAGACGCTTGCCGGAAGGGGAATACATCTCCAGTTGATCGACAGTGCGGCCCACGGCATTCAGCAGATGCGGCCACGCCTTCAAGGCCTTGGCCGTGACGCCACCACCGCACGCCTTGGGTTCGCCCTCCGGCCGCCCATCAAACAAGGCTACCTTCACACCGGCCCTGGCGAGTAGCTCAGCAGCAAACGAACCGGCCGGGCCAGCTCCAACAATAAGTGCTTCAAAGTGTTCCATTGCTTGGAAGGCATGATAGAGGTGTTTATCTATCGTGTGCAATTGGCATTCATTGCATGTCGACACAGTGGTAGAATATCGGCGTTCCCTGACAGCTTTTCCTGCGACCGTCCACAACTCACGGAAGAGTTGTGGCCAGTTGGTTTGTTTACCCATTCCGTTCGAGGGTATAGGCAGTTCGGTTCCGGTAAGCTGAGGACCAAATTGGGAAGTCAAAGTTCATTAGTCTTCTCGGGTATAGCTCCTCATCCACCGATCATGGTTCCGGAGGTAGGACGTGAGGCGGCTGCTGATGTACGTGGATCCATCGAGGGAATGGCCGAGCTTACCAAACGCCTGATCGCCAGTGGCGCT
>JAMQPI010000048.1 GCA_023717565.1 Pyrinomonadaceae bacterium
GTCCCGACGTTGGAGATGGTATGCGATCTATAAACATGCGACCCCTACGGGGTGAAGCCGAGGTGAATTATTCAACGAACTTTAGAAACAGGACACTAGGCAACTACTCGTACCGCAGTGCCTCCAGCGATCTACTTGCGCCGCCTTGCGTGCGGGCAGCCGGAAGCAAGCATGCAACGCGACTCACCCGTAGATAGTTTCAGATGTTCTAATGAACTACACCATTCTCCTGGGAGCCAGAGTCACCTTCAGCGTCTGCTCGCCGCGTCGAATCGTGACCTCGTATTTATTTGGGTGCTCAAAGAGCTCGTTAATCCTGGTGATTGTCAGTTCGGTGTGCGGCTTTCCATCGACGTTAAGTATTACGTCGTCCTTAAGGAGGCCGGCTTCTGCGGCCGGAGAGTTCTCTAACACGTCCGTGATCCGAAACGTCTTGAAATCCTTGTCCTCGGCTCTCAGAGCAATACCGGAAACTGCATGATCAAACGGCTCAGGAAACGACTTGGTTGACTCAAAGATGATGCGTTGATTAGCGTAATCGAGAAACAATCTAAACTTGCCGGCAATCCGTTGCCCGATGTTTCCGGCCAGCCTGGAGCTCGCAAAGGCGCCACCCTTATCTTCAGAGAACAAAGTCGTTGGATTTGAAATCTTGAAATTGCCGATCTTCAGTTCAGCGACTCGTCCCATTCGTCCATTCGCCTGACCGCCTGCGCCGCCAACACCGATTGCCCGGATGGTTTTCGTCGGTCCTTCAAGCAAACGATTATCGGCTACAAAAGGACTATGGAGCGCCAACGCACCACCTGAACCGAGATCGAGAACAAACTTTCCCCGGATTGGCTTCGAATCTATCGGCGTGATTTCGGCTTCGAGAATCGGGTGACCCTGTCCGTCCAATTGGATCGGTATACTCTCGCCGGGACCCGCGTATTTGAATTGAGTCTTGTCATGCAGCTTGAGTAATCGGGCCTGATAATCAACTTCGACCACGAATTGCTTGATAAAGTCACCACCGATAATCCCATCAAAGTCGTTTCCAAAGCGCGCCGCCAGGTTCCCCAGCGGGATAGCCAGTGATATTGGCTGAGGGGAGGTCTCCAAACCCACTAGTGACCAGGTGGCATCCCTGACCATCGCGCCCATAAGCGTCTGCGCACCTGAGCCACCAACGCTCACCTGTCCCTGGAGACTCAGTCCGAGCTCTTTGGCGCGATCCATATCAATGATTCCGGCCCTGGCACCGGTATCAAAAACGAATGACAGCGGGCGGGAGTTGTTTACCTTAGCCTTCACGATAATGTGACGGGTAACCAACTCGAACGGGATGGAGACTGTGGCAGTGTTTGTGTTTGACTTCGCCAGCGCCGACTGCTGACCGCGTGCGGTGGTCGTAACCAAAGACAAGAGGACAATTGCCAGGGGAAGGAGAGTCTTTCGATTCATGATGCATTCTCCTAAGATGGGGTGTTTCTAAAACAGACTTCTGGATATAATTCACGCTGGAGTGACCGTGAGTTCCAAGAATTTGCACAATTGGCAGTTGTCCGGGATTCCGGGGCTGTCGTACCGCTGAAAGCGAAGATAGATGGGTGAATAGCTAACCTGAACTGAACGTCCCAAACCGCCGGTTTCCAAGCTTCCGGATAAATTTACGTCTACGTGTTCACGTTCACGCTTGCTACTCGTACCGCAGTGCCTCCAGCGGGTCTACTTGTGCCGCCTTGCGTGCGGGGAGCCAGCAAGCAACCAGCGCCACCAACGTAAGCAACGCGGCGATCACAAAGAAGGTCAACGGGTCGGTCCCACTCACGCCGTAAAGCTGATCGGCCATCTGTCGTTGCCACGCATCTTCTCCGAAATACTGACTGGCCAACAGGCGTTTCAGCCCATACCCAATTACCGCTCCCACTGCCAGTCCGAGCAGCACCAGTTTCATTCCCTGCCATACGACTAGCCGCAAGACATTTGTCGCTTGCGCGCCAAGTGCCATACGAATGCCCATCTCATTCGTGCGTTGGGCCACCGAATAGGCCAACACGCCGGACAGTCCGATGGCCGCGAGCAGAAGCGCCAGACCACCGAAAAAACCGAGCAGCCGCGCGTATAATCGTTCTCCTCCCAGGGTTGACTGTGCGAGCTCAGACTGCGTCGTGATGTCCGTGACCGGCAGATTACTGTCCAACTC
>JAMQPI010000076.1 GCA_023717565.1 Pyrinomonadaceae bacterium
CGCAGTCGCCGGCCTCTATGGGACCTGAAGCATCCTGAAGACCCGGACTGGAAGTACGACTGAACCAGAAGAGGAAATGAAACGCGATGATTAATGATGCATCTTTGCCTCTTGTCCAATTATCGGACGGATGGGAACCGCTGGAGTGGAAGCTGCCGTCGAGCCGGAAGGTGGCAGTCGTCTGCCTAATTCTTACAGAGACTTGCCTCTTCTCGATCTTTGTTGTCGCTTACCTTTTTTATCTAGGCAAGAGTTTGACTGGTCCAACTCCGCGTGAGGTGTTGGATCTCCCCGTGCTGTCCACGATCTGCCTGTTATCGAGCAGCATCACCATTGCTCTTGCGGAGCGCGCTTTCACCAGGGACCGCGTGGGCCCTTTCAAGCTTTGGTGGCTGGCGACCATTGTGTTAGCCGCCTCTTTTCTCGCCGCGACGGCTTTCGAGTGGCACAGGCTCATTTACCAGAAGGGACTAACCATCAGTACGAACCTCTTTGGGACGACTTTCTACTCGCTGGTGGGCTTACACGCAACCCACGTGATTGTCGGGCTAAGCCTCCTGGTGCTGGTTTTCATCCTTAGTCTTCGCGGGTACGTGACCAACATGCATCGCGAGCGTTTGGAGATGATTTCCTGGTACTGGCACTTCGTCGACGCGGTATGGATCGTCGTCTTTACAGTCGTTTATGTCATCGGACGTTGAGTCGAGTTTATGTAGCGAGCAAGCGCGTAATAGTAATGCTGAGAGAAACCATGCTGTCTGATCAGGAGAGAGCGCTCACATCGCAGATGATCGAAGTGCCGGCACCGACTTCCTGGCCGTTGGTGACGGCGTTCGGTATTGCGCTGTTGTTCGCCGGCTTAGTGACGAGTCTTGCGGTAAGTGTCGTCGGGGTTGTAGTAGTCCTGCGGGGCGCCATCGGCTGGTTTCGAGATGTGCTACCGATTCCCAAGGAGGAGTTGGTTGAGATCCGTCGCGCCGAAACCCTCGAGCCTATAGCTGCACGCTCTACCCGTAGAGTGGACCACCTGCAACCTGGCGCAGAGGGCCATCGCGTCTATCTCCCCATTCAGGTTCATCCCTACTCGGCTGGACTACTGGGAGGCGCGGTCGGCGGCGTCGGGATGGCTATCATCGCCTGCCTTTATGGACTCATCGCGCACGGCAGCCTGTGGTATCCGGTTAATTTATTGGCCGCAGCTGCGCTGCCCTCTTTAGCGGAAGCTGGGCCATCAGAGTTGAAAGCTTTTCACATGGCAGGCTTCATTGTCGCGATCTTCAGTCACGGCATCATCTCATTGCTGGTCGGTCTATTATATGCGGCGATACTGCCAATGATGCCGTCGCGCTTTACCGCCTTCTGGGGGAGCTTCCTGGCGCCAGTTTTGTGGACGGCTCTGGTCGCTTCGACGCTGCGACTAATCAATCCCGCGCTCAACTCAAGGATCGACTGGGGTTGGTTCATCGCCTCGCAGGTGGCCTTCGGTTTGATTACTGGCTATGTCGTGGCCCATTCAAAGATGGTCGAGACCGCTCAGGCTTGGCCACTTGCCGCTCGGGCTGGAGTGGAAGCCCCCGGTCTGATGGCTGAGAAAGGGGAGAACGAAGATGAAGAGATTTAAGATCGGATTCTTCGTTGCAGGTGTCCTCATGATCTCTTTTCTGACGGGCTGCACCACTCGCCTGCCGGGCCAACCTACCGAAGCTGAGCGCTGGCGGGCGCCTACGGACGTTACCGATTTTAGTCAACTCTACGCCCAAAACTGCGCGGGCTGTCACGGCGTTGGAGGACGACTCGGCGCTGCGCTTCCGCTTAACGACCCGCTGTACCTGTCGTTCGTCACCGACGAAGCACTGCGCACTGCGATTTCGAAAGGCAGGCCTGGCACGAACATGCCCGCTTTCTCTCAGCAGGTTGGAGGCAGTCTCACAGATCAGCAGATCGAGTTGGTCATAACGGGGATGCGAAGGCAATGGTCCAGGCCTGACGAGTTAAAAGGGGTGGAATTGCCGAGCTACAGCGTCAATGGAATAGCGACCAGCAACAGTCCGAAGTCTGCAACCGTCAACGATTACTCGGTTAACCCTTCCCAAACGAGCGATGCTCAGCGAGGTGCAGTTGCTTACCAGACTTATTGTGCAGGTTGTCATGGAGTAAACGGCGCAGGTGGCACTGCAGGTTCGATCGTTGATCCATACTTTCTAAATTTGGTCAGCAATCAAGGGTTGCGCACGACTGTGGTCGTCGGCAGGTCCGACCTGGGAAAACCCGATTGGCGATCGAATGTTCCGGGTCATCCTATGTCGTCGCAAGAAATCGATGATGTCGTCGCGTGGGTGGCGATGCACAGGCAAACAGCGGAAGCAACATCTGTAACAGCAACCGAGGGCACCCGGGCCGTGTCCCTGCAGGCGAAATGAAACTGACCAGATAGATGATGGAGGCACGAAGACCATGGCGGTCACAGAACCGGAAACGTTAAAGAAGGAACAGCCCAAGACGCTACACATCGAAATGCCAAGGCGCGCGTTTCTGCTAAAGCTCGGCTTCATTCTCAACGGAATTGCTGCCATGTTCGTGTCTGTACCCGTGCTGGGTTATGTCCTCTCCAGTTTCCGTACCGAAGGACCATTCAAGTCGTGGATTGCACTTGGCCCAGTGGAAAGCTTCCCGGAGAATCAGACGCGGCTGGCAAAATACCGTAACCCTTACACACGCCCCTGGGATGGTCCAACCGCTAACATCCCTTGCTGGGTGCGGCGAGTGCAAGGAGAGAAGTTTCAGATCTTTGCCATTAATTGCACGCACCTCGGTTGTCCTGTTCGATGGTTTCAGGAGTCGCACCTTTTTATGTGTCCGTGTCACGGTGGCGCGTTTTACGAAGACGGCTCACACGCGTCTGGACCACCGCCGCGCGGCCTTTACGAATACAAGTACAAGATTGAGAACGGCCAACTGTGGGTGTACGGTGGCCAGCTTCCGACTCTAAACCAGTCGGCATGAGTAAGCCCGGGCGCTGAGATCTAACCCACGAGAGAGACGGCGGACATGATTGAGAGATTAACAAGAATCGCACTCTGGATTGACGAGCGCGTCTACATCAGCAAACTCTTCGCCGCGACAGCCGGCCACTCGGTACCCCGCACCTCCGGCAGTTGGTTCTACGTGTTCGGCAGCGGCACACTCGTGTGCTTCATGATTCAGATCGTGACCGGCATCTGCCTCGCTCTGGTCTACGTGCCTTCTGCAAGTGAAGCCTACAGCAGCCTGGAATACTTGAACTATCAACAGCAGTTGGGCTGGTTTCTGCGCGCGATGCACAACTGGGGATCCAACTTCATGGTTGCCATCATGCTCGCGCACCTCATTCAGGTTTTCCTCTTCGGCGCCTTCAAATACCCGCGCGAGATGACATGGATTTCGGGGGTCGTGCTCTTACTCTGCACGCTCGGCATGGCTTTCACGGGCCAGGTTCTGCGTTTTGATCAGGACGCATACTGGGGCTTGGGGATCGGCGCGGCTATGGCGGGGCGTGTGCCCTTGATGGGACCCGCGATTGTTCACATGATGCTCGGCGGGCCGATCATCGCGGGTGAGACCCTTTCGCGCTTCTTCACGCTGCACGTGTTTGTGATTCCCGGCACCATCATCGCCATTGTCAGCCTGCACCTCAGATTGGTGCTCACGAAAGGGATCAACGACTATCCGGTTCCGGGCAAGCTGGTTAACAAAGAGACTTACATAGAGGAGTACGAGGAGGAGCTAAAAAAAGATGGCGTACCCTTCTTCCCGAAGGCGATTAGCAAGGACATGATCTTCAGCGGCCTCGTTCTACTGGGCATAGTCGGCTGCGCAGCCTACTTCGGCCCGGCGGGTCCACGCGGCGTTCCTGATCCGTCGCTGATCAACACCGCACCCAAACCAGACTTCTTCTTCCTCTGGCTGTACGGTGTGCTGTCACTGATGCCCGACTACCTGGAGACGGTACTAATGCTGACCGCTCCGTTCATCGTCATCGGCATTCTGTTCGCCGTACCTTTCATTTCGAACACTGGAGAGAAGAGTCCGCGCCGCCGGCCCCTGGCTGTGTTGAGCGTGCTTTTCATCTTCATAGTCCTGGGCGTGTTCAATTACCTGGGCACATTCGCGCCCTGGTCGCCACATATGGAGGCTTGGACCAGTGCGGCGACGCCGGTCAATTATCTTGAGGGGCGCTCGCCGCTCGAACGCCAGGGCGCGCTGGTCTTCCATAACAAGCAATGTGTCAACTGCCACAGCTTAGGCGGAGCGGGAGGGTTGCGCGGGCCGACGCTAGACAACGTTGCCACGCGATTGACCGGGGATCAACTTGTGCGACAAGTGATTCAGGGCAGCGGCAACATGCCGGCTTACGGGAAGAACCTGAATCCGTCGGAGGTCACAGCGCTCGTTGCGTTCATGCGCACCTTGCACTCACCCACAGAATCGCCGGCGCGCGATTCGACACGGTCCGAACAAGCGGCAGCCGAGAAAACGCCAGCGAAGGCGCTCGCACAAACAGGGGAGATGCAGGAGTGAATTTATGAAGGTGAACAACGAACTTTTCGCGTCAACGCCTCTAGGCAGCCTACAGACGGATATGTCGGTCTCGCTCATGGGATTTGAAGCCGAAGTCCTCTCCCAACCTGACCTGCTGGCGTCTATGGAAGGGACGACGGTAAGTCGCAGCGTAAGAGACTTTGTTTCGCTGGCCAAGCCGGAGATTACCGCGATGGTCATGATTTCCGCGGGGGTTGCGTTTCTGATCGCTTCGGACCCGGTGAACCTTCTGGTCCTTGTACACACTGTTGTGGGGACTGGGCTGGTCGCCGCGGGGGCGGCCACACTCAATCAGTATCTCGAGCGCGCGATAGATGGCAGAATGCGGCGCACCTCAAGACGCCCACTGCCGTCTGGGCGTCTGACGGCACGTGCAGCGCTGTTATCCGGTCTGCTCCTTTCAGCTATCGGAACGATGTACCTGTTCTTGTTTATCAACGCGTTGACCGCGGTGTTGGGCCTCTTCACTTTGTTCAGTTACCTGTTCGTCTACACGCCGCTAAAACGTAAGACCCGGCTCTGCACATTGCTCGGGGCAATCCCTGGTGCTGCGCCAGTCTTGATGGGTTGGACCGCCGCCACTAACAATCTCGCGCCGGAAGCCTGGGCGCTCTATGCCATACTTTTCCTCTGGCAGTTCCCGCACTTCTATGCTATCGGCTGGCTCTACCGCGAAGACTATGCGCGAGCGGGGATGCTCATGCTTCCTGCCATCGGCGAGGAGGATGGAAAGACTACATTTCGTCAAATTTTGATCACTACACAATTGCTGATCTTCGCCACCCTGACGCTGAGATTCATTGCTCCGACCGGCATGCCCTATTTCGCCCTGGCGATAGTCCTGGGGCTTGGGTTTTACCACTTCGCTTATCAAGCATCCATTTCCCGGTCCAAGCTCGCAGCTAAGCGACTACTCCACGCCTCGGTTATTTATCTACCGCTGCTATATCTACTCATTGTGCTCGATAAGTTTGGTCTGCTGATAACGACTAAGTGAGCGGAGCGGGACTGCGTTGAGGAGAGGGAGATGAATACAATCCCAGATGCCTTTTTCACTTCCTGGGACTTCAACCCCTCGGTGCTGATCCCCATACTCCTGACTGGCCTTCTTTACACTCGTGGATGGAGGCGACTACAGAAGCGTGCGCCCCACCGTTTCGGCGTCTCACAATTAATGTCCTTCAATGCCGGGCTGCTGACGATTCTGGTCGCGCTTGTCTCGCCAGTGCACGCCTTCGCCGGATGGTTGTTGACCATCCACATGATTCAGCATCTATTGTTGATGATGGTGGCGCCCCCACTCATTCTTTACGGCGCGCCGTACCTGCCACTCTTGTTCGGGTTGCCTCGTAATTGTCTGAAAGACGGAGTCGCACCGTTTCTGGCTTCTGTGACCCTGCGCAAGGTTGGCAGCCTGGTGACACATCCGATCTTCTGCTGGTCAGCCTTCGTATTCACGAGTATCGCGTGGCACACGCCTCAAATGTACGAACTGGCGCTGCGCTCTCCGATCTGGCACCAGCTCGAACACTTCTGTTTTGTAACCAGTGCGCTACTCTTCTGGTGGCCCATCGTTCAACCCTGGCCCGGGGCAGCCCGCGGGCCCCGTTGGATCATCATTCCCTATCTCTTCCTGGCGGATTTTCAGAACACTGCGCTTTCAGCGTTCCTTATGTTCTATGAGCGCGTGATTTATCCAACTTACAACACAATCCCTCGCATCACGGACATGACGCCTCTCGAAGATCAAGCGGCGGCGGGGGCCATCATGTGGGTGGCAGGGTCGATCTTCTTTCTCATTCCGCTGGGTGTCATTACCATCACAATTCTGAGTACCCGCCGCACTTCGGTCACACCCAGAAAGGCAAACGTGATCTCACCAAGCCACGTCGGAGCAGGAACCAAACCAACTCATCCGCAGTGATAATCAACTCTCCTTGACGCGCGTTAGTAAATGGAATTGACAGTATTTGGTAGGCTGCCCTTGGGGAGCCGGTTGTAACCGGCGCGGTTATCGTACGCAATCCCCCGATTACACCAAATGAGAAACGCCAGAAGCACCACATATGAAGGATTCATGGACGAGTCCTCCTCTGGAATTGATCGGACATCAACAACCGTATTGTTCCTGAAGAATCAAGCGTCTTCCAATATCGCTTCAACATCGATGGTGATATCGACTTGGTTCCCGACGACAATCCCGCCGCGGTCCATTGTGTCTTGCCAACTGACTCCAAAGTCCTGACGATTGATCTTGGTGGTAGCTACAAAACCCGCGCGTGTTTTCGGCCCCTTGTTAACTCCATCCTCCCACCAGGGCGTTTCCCACTCGCCGAGATAGCCTACGTCCAGGCAGATTTGCCGAGTGACTCCGCGAATTGTCAGATCTCCGGTCACGGCATAATCATGCTCGCCTTTTATCTCGACCTGATTGCCCATGAAGGTAATCTCGGGATGGTGCTCGACATCAAGAAAGTCCGCGCTGCGCAGATGGTCGTCGCGTTCCTTTACGCCGGTCCAAATTTTCCGAGCATCAATTCTCACTTCGACCAACGAGTTGCGCGGGTTCTCTGGATCAAACTCCAGCGAGCCGTGAACATCCTTGAAGTGTCCTCGGACGTAGGTCACCATCATGTGCCGGGCGCGAAGCTCCGCCGCCGTGTGCCCAGGCTCGAAAGTCCATTTGACCATCTTTCACTCTCCTTCAAAACCTCAGGTACGTTGGACAAATATCCCAGAGAAGTATTGCCGTTTACCGTAGAAAACAATCAACCACAGGACTGTTACCACCGCAGCCGGTACTGCTCCACTCGGATTCAGGAACACGTGATAACAAATGACGTTCACGATTACCGGCCCCAGCAGCACCAGCGCCAACGGTACGAACCGGTTCGCTAGCAATAGCGCGCCACCCGCGATTTGGAGCGCCGCCACAACCCAAAAATAGTGAGAAAGGACCAGCGCGCCGACAAACTGCCCGGCCAGTCCCGTTGGCATGGGCCCCATACTTAGGAAATTCAAAAAACCATTGAGGCCAAA
Organism: Pyrinomonadaceae bacterium; assembly: GCA_023717565.1. Classification (GTDB taxonomy): domain Bacteria; phylum Acidobacteriota; class Blastocatellia; order Pyrinomonadales; family Pyrinomonadaceae; genus PSRF01. The sequence continues at coordinate 7,618 of JAMQPI010000076.1, forward strand.
CACCACGAAGATCAGGCCCAGTAAAAGTCGAGCAACCAAGGTTGCGATTTTCATTCGTCGTCTCCTCCTAATTTGACTCTTGCCCGCAGACCCCGGCGCCTCCACACTGTCGGTGCCCCGTACAAAGCAGGCCCGTAGCGGAGGTGCCTTCACTTCTTGAGCGAGGCCTCCAGGTTGCCCAGCACACCGAGCTGGGCGAGCATGATGGTTCCGGCGTAGTAGCAGTCAAACGCGCTCACCTTCCCATCCTCAAGACGAAAGACATCGACGCACGGTACGTGGAACTCGTTACCGGTAGCGGGGATCGTTCCCAGGCCGATGGGAAGGTCACCTTGGTGGGTTCCGTTCAGCGACAGCTGAACGACGACGACGTCACCGTCGACGTAGAGCTCGTCGAGTGCGCGGTGCATGTCCGGAAATGCAGCCGAGTAGATGTCGGCCGCACGAGCGATGTCGTCGCCGTGGTATTTGACTCCCGCAGGAACGTCCCACCAGTAGCCGTTCAGGGTGAATAGTGACCGAAACCTCTTGGGTTCCTTCTCGGCGACCACGTACAGATCGCGGATAATCTCTTCGTTTGAAGCCATCGTCGTCTCCTCCTATTTACTGCCGTGTGGCGGTTGACTCCATGGCGCTGTCTCCTCAGCCATTAGCATCCCCGTCCTAGAGAGGGAAATTCACGCGCGCCCATGCAGTGAACTTAGTCGTTGGCCTGCCCGCTATTTTGTTTGCGAGCGCAATTCGGTCAGACGAATCCGTACCCAGATAGGTATGAGCTTCCCAGTAACTGAACGTCTCGGCAATTTCGGTTGCCCCGGGAAAGGAACCGGCGAAACTTTCCTTTGGGACCTGTGTGTATGAAAACTTATGCCCTTGTCGATTTAGGGTCTCAACGATTTCACTGAAACTCATGAAATCTCCAACGAGTGGCAGATACTCACCATTGCCTGCCTCATCCGGATGTGCGAAGGCGCCGGCGACGATGTAGCCGAGTTCGTTGATGTCGCCCATGTGAATGACCCGCAGAGTCGGATCAAGAGGAAGAGCCCAGCCAAGGGACTCGTCTGCCTGCTTTTGCGGAGCCATCATGCTCGCAAGGCTCCCGTAGTAGAACGGCGCGATGACGAACGTATGGTTCGCAAACCCGGCTTCCTGCACTACCCGATCGATCTTCGCTTTGCCGGTAAAGTGTGGAACGCTGAGCTTGCCGGCGGTTAATCGCTTCTGCATCCGGTAGCGTGGACCAGATAAAGTGTTTGGCGCCAGCATCCATCGCGGCGCGTATCGTCGCTGTTGCCTGCTTAAGCTCGTCAGCGCCTCCGTATGCCCAAAAATTGGTTACCAGGAAGACCCCATGTGCCCCTTCAAATGCAGTTTTGAGTGTCTCCGGTTTGTCTAAATCTGCTTCGACGACTTCCTCTGCGAGTTCGCGCTGCTTGTCGGGATTGCGAGTCAGTGCGCGCACCTGAATTGTCCGCGGGCTTGCAGGGCACGTACGACTCCGCCGCCCTGCTGTCCCGTTGCACCGATCACGGCGAGCAGTTTCTTGTTGTTAGATAACATCTTTACCACTCCTTACATTCGATCACTCAAGAGTTAATCGCGCCCATCCGGCCCTGACGGTAGTCCTCAAACGCCTGATGGATTTCCGCTTCTGTGTTCATCACGAACGGTCCGTAGCGCGCGATTGGTTCGTTCAACGGCGCACCAGCGATGACCAATACTTCCAGATTTGCTTTTGCGTCTGGTGGATTTTCGATTCTTACTTCGTCGCCATCCGAAGCGAACATCACCATCTGTCCGTCAGCGCCACGCTCGCCCTCTGCTCCGAACAATCCTGCTCCGTCAACGACGTAAGCGAAAGCGTTGTAGTCATGAGGCACTTGCTGCGTCACCACGCCTCCCGGCTCAAGTCGGTAATGCACGTAGATAATCGGCGTCCGTGTCTCGATAACGGCTTTGGCGCCCATCGCTTCACCGGCGATCACAGTTGCGGAAACCAAGCCATCGGCTGAGGTTGCTTTGGGGATCCTGGCGCTGGGAATTTCCTGATAGCGCGGATTGATCATCTTGTCCTGCCGCGGCAGGTTCACCCAGAGTTGGAATCCGTGCATCACCCCGCCCGTGCGCATGAACTCAGCGGAAGGCATCTCGGCATGGACCACGCCCGCACCAGCGGTCATCCACTGCACGTCCCCTGATTTAAGGCGTCCGGCGTGCCCACTGGAATCCTTGTGTTCCATATCACCCGACAGCATATAAGTGACCGTCTCAAATCCGCGATGCGGATGATCGGGTGCGCCTTTCGCTTCGCCGGGAGCCACATTCATCGGCCCCATCTCATCAAGCAACAGAAACGGATCAAAGTCTGAAAACGATGCTTTGGGAAACGGCCGGCGCACCAGGAATCCCCCACCTTCCAGAGTTTCCATACTGTTGACGATTCCCGCGACCGTCCGTCCTTCATTTGTTTGCGTCTCGTCAGTTCTCAATGCTTCTTTCACCATCGACATAAATCTCACCTCTTTAAAACGTGTATTTTGTTTTCGATTCACGCAGCGTCCTCTTCACTCTGCGCTGCCGCCTTGTAACCGATCTTTTTCAACAGGCTGATAAGGGTTTTGCGCTCTGCTTTTGTCAGGGAAGCAGTCGCAAGTTTTTCCATGTCGCCAGCGTGTTCCCCATAAGTACGCGTGATTAGCTTCCTGCCTTCCATCGTTAAATGAACGATCCTCGCCCGACGATCCGTGCCGTGCGCGCGCCGCTCAACTAGCCCCCTCTTTTCCAGGCGGTCAACAGCTACCGTGATCGAGCCGCTTGTCAACAGGATCTTTTTCCCGATTTCGTTAACCGGCAGCGGCCCTTTGTGGAGCAGGGCTTCGAGCACAGCAAAGTCGCTGCCGCACATCTCCAAATCCGTAATGCTCTTTTCCGCGTAGGACTCGACCGCCCGTGCCGCCTTCCACAACACGAGGAATAAGTGAACGCCGCTACCGCCCGACAATGACTCAAGTTTGGCCATCTTGCTTCTTCCCCCCTAGGTGCGCCTTTCTCCTTTGTGTTTTTTTGTTTGTCTCTTGATATCAAGATACTTGTCTTAGAGATATGTGTCAAGCGGCTGGAGCGGGACTGATGATTTTGTATGTTGGTAAGTGACTGAGCAAAGATGCGGCTAAGATGGTGGGGTAATGACGTCACATCCGATTCAAAACGAAGATGTGCTTGTTGCCTTTCGACTGTAAACTCCCCGAAGACCTAGTAGCGCCTCAAGGAGCGAAATGACAGGTTGCAAAATACCTAATGTCAGCCCCATCATTCAGGAATGGAAGGGGACCCTCTGGGCGCTGCGATTCCCTCCCCCCCAGCAAGATCAAATTTGTCGCGGTCATGAAGGGCAACTGCTGGCTCACCTTCAAAGATGAAGCTACCGCTCTACATGTCAAGACAGGCGACGTGTTCGTGCTACCAGCAGAACGAGCTTTCGTTATGGCTGGCGACTTGAAAGCCCCTCAGAGCGACGGCCTGAAAGTATTTTCTGGCGCGACCAACAAGATAGGAAGGGTTGGCAATGGCGATGACTTGTTCGCCGTTGGAGCACACATCGCTTTGGACCCAGAGCGCGGCAGACTGCTCTCAGAATTGTTGCCACCATTACTACACATTGGGAACAGCTCGCCGGAGGCATCGGCCATGCGTTGGCTCCTTGAGCAACTCGTGAAAGAGGTTGCCGACGATCGGCCGGGCGCGATGTTGGCGACGAAACAACTTGCACAACTCTTGTGTTTCCAGATCATCCGCTCTTCTCTTGAGGCTTCCGGACCTGAGACAGCCGGATGGCTAAGAGCCCTCAACGACGAGCGTATTGCACCGGCTCTCCGCCTCATACACCGAGAACCAGCGCGAGCTTGGCGATTAGACGAGTTGGCCAAGGAAGTTGGCATGTCACGAACGAGCTTTGCTTTGCGCTTCAAGTCCATTGTCGGTGTCGCGCCACTCACATATCTGATGAACTTGCGGATGCAGTTTGCAGAGCAAGGGCTGCGTGAAGGTTCCATGTCGGTTTCGGAGTTGGGCCTTTCGCTTGGCTACGCTACTGAGAGTGCGTTTAGCAACGCATTCAAGCGGACGACTGGGATGGCGCCCAAGCGATACCGAAGCGTCTTTGCAAGCATGGATCGATCAACCACGCGCCTCGACCACGCATCAGTCCGCATTTCCGCAAAAGCTTAGGCCCGTTGTTGGATCGCTGTAACATGAAAGGCACTGCCTACTCATTTGCTCAGCAAGTAGATCGAGAGATCGAAGCGCTCTCGCTGAGTGATTACATTCAAAGAAAAGATCGTGGAAAACTCCTGCGGGAGGAACTCTATCCAATCAGCCGATTGGCTCTTCACCTCAAGCAACCCGGAGTTGAGATCGAAGTCGAAGCTTTCGAAGATGATGGCCCGGTTGACGGTCATATTTGGGAATCTGGATTTCGCGAAGGAGAATTCGACGTTGAGGTAACATCCGACTACAGTTACGAGGAATCATTAAGAGACGAGCTGTTCATAGCAGAAGGTGCCACTGCGCAGGTGAGATATATCGCGACAAGAACTCTCGAAAGGTTGTAGCCACGTGCGGCGTAGTCGACGGCGATGCTCACTTAGACGATGTCTCTAAAGCGGTCGTGCGTCTATTCCGAAACAAGGCCTCCAAGTCGTATCCGCCGAATACTATTCTTATTATTTCTTTTGATGAAATCAGGTTGTTCGGCCATTACGCGTGGAATCAAATGCTGTCGCGCGTTGCCTCGGAAGGCGGATTGTCAGCCAGTGCGTTTCGGTCGATCTATCTCTTCAACATCGCGACAAATGAGTTACAGATTGTCGCCTAAAAAATCCTTTTACCGCGCCCGGTAATGCAGACGTTAAACTCCTTGTCCACCGCCAGTGATAACGGCGACCTTACCTTCAAGCAATTTGCTCATCTTGTCTCCTTTACCTAAGACCCGGATCTAAACCTGCGCAGTAGGCCGAACAACTATTTCGTTCACATCAACATCAGCCGGCTGCTCGATCGCGAACGCAATCGCGCGGGCGATCGCCACCGGCGGAATCGCCATCTTGTTCATCTGATCATTGATTTGGGATTTGACCTCTGAATTTGTCATCGACTCCGCTAGGTTCGTGTTAACGAATCCCGGCGAAATGCCAGTCACCCGCAGCTTATCGCCGGCTTCCAGGCGCAAGCCTTCGGTGATGGTGCGCACGGCGTTCTTCGTAGCGGCATAGACGGCCATGGTCGGCGTGATTTGAATTCCCGCCGTGGAAATGACGTTGACGAAATGTCCGAGACCCTGGTTGCGAAAAACCGGAAGCGCGGCGGCGATGCCGTACAGAACACCTTTGAGGTTGACGTCGATCATCTCCTCCCAATCCTCGACACGGAGCTCGTCGAAAATAGAAATTGGTGCAACTCCTGCATTGTTGACTAGAACGTCGAGCTTTCCGTACCGCTCAATTGCCACAGCGACAAGATTTGATAAGTCTTCGCGCCGTTTTACGTCTGTTGGTGCATAGGCTGCTTCGCCGCCCGCTGCTACGATGCGCTCAGCCAGAACCTCCAGGCGATCCGATCCGCGCGCACCGAGTACGACCTTCGCACCGCGCTCGGCGAGGAGGAGTGCAGTCGCCTCGCCTATTCCGCTGCTTGCTCCCGTAATGGCTATCACTTTGCCTTCGATTCCTGACATAACGTCTCCTTAATCCAAATACTGCAATCTGGACGAAGCTTACGCCGGACGAACGAAACATTGAATACCCAGGCGTTCGTGAAATCTGCCAGAGCGTTCACAAAATGGAATACTGGATAGCGACAGAAGGCGAGAGCTTAGTCGTCTATACATGTTGAAGGACTCGACATTAATCACCAGATAAAGATAGGTCTATCGACAAGACGACCTATGGCCCAACCCAGACCATACAGAAATGGGAGGCAATGAGGTGGTGAGGCCTTTCACACTTCGGGAAACACAATGAAGATGGGGCTAAGATGGTGGCGTTACGTGTTGATACGAAGGCAGACGAAGCGATACCTTGACGACCGCAAAGCGCCTAAATACTGGTTCGTATCGTTTCGTAAGACTTGGTAATGGCCGATCCATGGGACTTAAAATCCGTTGTCCGTAAGGGCGTGCGGGTTCGACTCCCGCCCTCGGCACCAATCATTTCAACGATTTACAGCCAATCAATTCTTGACGATGGACCAGGGCAACGGAGTTAACTCCGTTGCGCGTCATATCTTGGTTGAAATCATTGGGAAAGATCGCGCTGCGACGCAATCGAGGCAGCCCCATCACCTAGGGCGACAATATGAACCCAGCGTTCCGACCACGTGGGTTCCGTCAATAAACGCGTGCCTTCCTTGTCGCTTGACGCCCCAACTGTTCGGTCTCAGGCGACTGGGCCAAGTCTTCCCACCAGCGGGAAAAACGCTGTTGCTGATCATCAACCAGAATGGGCAACCCAATCATCGGCGTGAGAAGCCTGTAGCTCCGTCCTTCACTTGCGGCGGTGATGCGCCTGAAGGGGTCGTCCCAGGAATGCCTGGCAAGAGAGAACTTGCCGACATGCCCAGGAAGCAAAGCATCGGCCTGCAGGTCCAATGCAGCTTGTGCCGCTTCCTCGGGAGTCATATGGATGTGCGGCCACAGCTCGTCATACTGCCCGGTATCGAGGGCTACGAGGTCAAACCCTCCGAATCGACGACCGATTTCAGGGAAGTGCGGGCCGTAACCAGAGTCACCACTCACGAAGATCTTTCGCCTGGTTGTCGTTATTGCATAGCCAACCCAGAGTGTCTTGTTTCTGGTAAGCAGACGCCCTGAATAATGGCGCGCGGGCAGCAAATGAATCGCAAACCCGTCTCCCGCCTCCAGGACCGAGTACCAGTCTGCCTCATGGATTTTTTCCTTGTCGTAACCCCAACGTTCAAGGTGTGCTCCAACGCCAAGCCCGCAGACAACGGTCTTCGTCCTGGCTCGCAGGGCAGTCACTGTTGCATAGTCCAGATGATCCCAGTGGTCATGAGTGATCACCAGATAGTCTATTTCCGGTAGATCATCTGCTGTGTAGGGGTTGGTTCCATCAAACGCCTTGGTCAAATATGGAACTGGCCCGGCAGAACCGCTGAACACCGGGTCAAACAGAATGCGGCTGCCTCCAAGCTGAATGAAGTAGGACGAATGTCCTAACCACACAAACACGTCCCTGTTTCGATCCAGCGCCTGAAGATCCGTTTTCACGGATGGTATGGGCGTTGGCGGTACCGGACGATCCTTCTTTGAGAACAGATAGCCAATGCCCACGGATACGAAACTTCGGTCGCCGGCAAGCACCGGTGTCGGAATCAGGTTCTGAAAACCATCGCCAGAGTAGTTGGGCGAACGCTTGATTTTGTCGAGACGAGCGCCCTCTGGAAGCTTTCCGAATTTGGGATGCATAGTGTAGATGCACGTGCCGCCCGTCAGGCTGGCCGCGAGAAGAGCTGCAATAACCAGCATTCGGCGAAGTTTCCTTCTCATTGCGAAATCTCGGTAGGCGGTTTCGACCGGCATGCCGGTCGCTCAAGGCTGCGCGCGTAGGCCGTCACCGCCAATTGCTAGCCGCGAGATTGCGCGGACTGGACTTGCCCGGTTTGCGTGGAAGCAATCGCTTCTTGCAACGGAATGGGATTATTGTATTCGCGCCAGTGGCTGATACGTCCGTCAGAGACGCGAAACAAGATGATGTACTTTTGCCGGTATTGATACCCGCTTTTGACTACCACACCTTGCCCATCCAATTCAGCGAAGACCAGGTCCGGTTCGCCGCCGGGATAGATCCGAATATTGTGAAGATCCCAGCCGGCAAACATGCCGTGCTCTTTGCCGAGAAACTGTTCCAGAAATTCGACGACGGTACCTTTTCCTTCAACACGGTTAGGTAAGCCCGGCAAGGTAAGAAAGGGCATTTCGAAAACAATGTCTTCCGCCAAGACATCGGCCATTCCTTGAACATCCTG
>JAMQPI010000078.1 GCA_023717565.1 Pyrinomonadaceae bacterium
GGGCCGCAATATGACAGCCCTCCACCTCACGGAAGGTGGCGCGTTACGCCCGAGGTTGGCGCAGCTTGCGGCCGACGTGCTGCGCATCCCGGTGGCCGATATCGAACCTGCCGTGCCGCTCGCAGCCATGGGCCTGGATTCGCTGGCGGCGGCCGAACTTACCGCGCTAATTGAAGATGAGCTCAGCGACGAGCTGCCCCCGGCGGTGCTTTTCGAATGTCCCACTCTTGAATCGCTCTCACGCTTCATCGAATCGCGCGCTGCTGGAGCGCCGATTCAGGGGAGCGATGAATGCACTAGAGAGACAAGTATTGCGGGAATGCTCGCGGACGCGATCTTGCCAGCGGAGATCGTGCCGGCCTGCTCTCAAGATCGGGTTACTGATAACGTACTTTTGACGGGAAGTACCGGTTTTGTGGGGGCGTATCTGCTGCGCTCGCTCTTGCGCGACACGCCGGGAGTTATCTACTGCCTGGTCCGCCCCAATGGCACGGAGGCAAGCGCTCGTGTGCGCCGAAACCTGGAGCAATACGGGATTTGGGAGGAGTACTTTGCACCGCGCATCCACTGTGTCGACGGTGACATCACGCAACCGCTTTTAGGAATGGACAGACAGGACTTCCGCAGGACCGCCGGCTCAATCGGTGCGATCTACCACGCCGCTGCGGCAGTCGATTGGGTGCGCCCGTACGAGGAGCTTCGGGATGTTAACGTCTTCGGCACGCGCGAGCTGCTTCGTTTCGCCGGCGCCGGCACGCCAAAATCGTTTCACTTCCTTTCGAGCCTGGCGGTTTGCTATTCCACAGGTGCGACCGACGACGCGCTCGAGAGCGATGACCCTCTCACCAACCTGAGGGGACTGCGCCTGGGCTATGCGCAGAGCAAATGTGTCGCTGAGTCGTTAGTGCGACAGGCGGCCGAGCGCGGCATTCGAGCGACAGTTGCCCGGCCGACGCTCGTTTCCGGCGACTCCACATCCGGGATCTCGAATGCCGATGACTTACTATCCCGCTTTCTTCGAGGCTGCATCGATATGGGCACGGCGCCCGATCTCGACTGGGTGATGGACTGCGTCCCGGTCGATCACGTCGCCGATGCCATGGTGCGGCTTGCCCGTAACGGCGTTCCCGGCGGTGTCTATCATTTGGTTAACCCCAAGTCGCGGTATTGGCGCGAGTGCGTACTGTGGATGTGTCTCCGGGGCTACCAACTTGAGCTAATGCCGTATCGCGACTGGATGGTGCGCCTGCGCGAGACAGCAACTGCATCACACCCGCTCTATCCCTTGCAGGCGTTCTTCCTGCGGACCGTTCCCGAGGAAGGTGGCCTGGCTGTTCCCGAGCTGTACGAGGAACCGCGTCGCCGCCGCACGCGATGCGATTTTTCGCGCGCTGTTCTTTCACAAGCGGGGACAACCTGCCCGCCACTTGATGCCGACCTGCTCGATCGGTACTTTGACTGGTATACAGAGCGCGGCCTGGTCCCCGCGGTGGCGCGCGCTACGGCCGTACGTCGCGACACATTTCTCAGCAGCCGCCTCGTCACCGCGTTGGAGTGTTCGCTACGGCGTCGCAGTTGCGATTCGGCGCTGCGCATCACGAATGTAGAGCTGTTCCCCATGGGGGGCGACGACGGCATCGTTGCCGAGCTCACGTCCTGGAGGCGTGGACATCGAGTAGGGCTTCGTCGGGCTCAACTAACAACCGAGTCGGATGGATGCACGTCGGTGATCGATCTTGTGTTGAAGTCCAAGCCTCTGGACACGGATGCCATAGAAGTAGGCGAACAGGTCGCGCGACTATGCGGCCGACATCTGGGCGATGCGTACGCGACGTGGCGCGACCACATTGGGTTGACCCGGGGGCACCTCAGGGAACTGGCAATCTACGAGACCGATGATCACGGCTTGCGCCTTCATGTCCCCGCGCCGCTTGTTGTGTTGCGCGATGACGATCGAGGTGAGTGGCTCTTGGCGCTCGAGTATGTGAGCGATGCGCAAGTGGCCAACGCCTGGCATCGCGCTTGGATCCCCAGCGAGATCGACGTCGCACTTCGCGGTCTTGCCGCCCTTCATGCCGTCTGGCACGATCGCCTGGAGGCGCTGGTTTCGCAGAGCTGGCTTGCGCCGCGGCGCAGCTCGGAGCAAATGGCGGAGATGCTTCCCCTCTGGTCGGCTCTGGCCGCAAACGCGCGCCCGGCATTTACGAGCTGGGCTGGGCCCGCCCTGGCTCAGGCGCACGAGTCCCTGCTGTGCGGAATCGACCGCTGGTGGCGGCCGCTGGGCGGCAATCCCCAGACCTTAATTCACAATGATTTCAATCCCCGCAATATCATGCTCCGCGGCCTGCCTGGCGTCGCGCAGCGCCTCTGCGCCTACGACTGGGAGCTTGCGACTATCGGCGCGCCGCAGCGCGATCTGGCCGAGTTTCTCTGTTTCGCGCTGGCTCCTGAGACGGCGGCTGATGATGCGTCCACGTGGGTTCAGCGTTACCGCGGCCTGCTCGAGGAACAAACGGCGACAACCATCGATCCAATCGAATGGGAGGCGGGATTTCGAGCCGCGCTTTGTGACTTCCTGGTCGATCGGCTGGCGATGTACGCGATGATTCATCACTTCCGTCCGCAGGCGTTTCTTCCTCGCGTCGTGCGCGCCTGGCTGGCGCTCCACAACCGCTTCCCGTGGCCGACGTCATGAACGGAACTGTCAACTTAAACTTGGTGAAAAGGCTCTATGCGAAATAGATCAGATTCATCTTGCCTGTTCTGAACGACGGACCTGTTTTTCAAACCGCCGCAGGCGCACCAACCACCAGAACTTTCCAACGAGCAACTCAACCCTTCATCATTTCTCGATAGACACCGGCAGTACATAAATGCCCGCCCTGGCCGGCGATCAAATCCGGCCTAAGCGACTCGCGCCATAACTCGCCGTCATGGACTTCCCATCCATAACATGTCAAATCAATTGCGATGGGCCCCGATTGTTGTGATCCACTAGCGATTGACCTATGAAGGGGTTCTTTCCCCTGAAGACGGTTGACACCTTTGATGAAACAGCGCATTCATGTTGCACGGACATCGAGACAAGAGATACTTGGTCGCCGACTTTTGACGATTGACGATGACCATTGACGAATTGCGGCTCGCTAGCAGGCGTGCCATCCACTGCGGCATTCAAGGGAGAGATCAATGTTATCAAGGAGATTACGTAGAGTGGGCTCGACGACGCTTGCGACCAGCGTCCTGTTCATCTCTGCTTCTCTGGGTTTTGCGCAAAGCCAAGTGGCTTCCACGTATTCAAGCGCCCCCAGTACGAAATCAGCCACTGCAGTTAGTGGCCAGAAGGCGAAGATCAAGGGCGTCGTGACCAGGCGCGATGCGGACACGTTTGTTATCCAGGACGCGAATAGTGTCGAAACGTCCGTCCGTCTCACTAACCAAACCAGCGTGAAAAGCAACGGTGGCTTTCTGCGCGGGGGCACAAACTATGCGCAGACCAGCATCCTGCGCGGCCTCTATCTTGAGGTCGAAGGCCGTTATGGATCGTCAGGTGAGTTAATTGCCGAAAAGGCCCGATTCAACCAAGGAGATTTGCGGGTTGCGCGGGCCGTCGAATCCCGTGCCGCGCCGCTTGAGGAACGAGCTACGAACACCGAGGGCAAACTGAGCCAGGTAGAAGAGAACGCTCAACGTCTTTCGGGACAACTCGACGAACTTGCCGCCGTCGCCAATACAGCCAAGGGAGGCGCGCAAGCGGCGCAGGAAAGCGCGGATGCCGCTATTGCCGGAGTGAACGATACTAACGATCGCATTTCGGCATTGGACGATTACACGCCACAAACAACCGCCGCGGTAAACTTCAAGGTCAACAGTGCTGTTCTGACAGACGATGCTAAGACGAAACTCGATGAGGTTGCGACTAAGGCACTGAACTCAAAAGGCTACGTCATTGAGATCGCCGGCTTCACGGATTCGACGGGCGGTGTCCAGAAGAATCGTCTATTGAGTCAGCGGCGTGCAGACTCAGTGATTCGTTACCTGGTTGAGAACCACAGCATTCCGCTGCGTCGTATTATCACACCCTACGGTTATGGCAAGACTAATCCGGTGGCGGATAACTCCACGCGGGAAGGTCGAGAACAGAATCGTCGCGTTGAAGTGAAATTGCTTGTCAACAAAGGTTTGCTTCAACCGGCGCCAGCAATGAACAGGCCGAGCGCTGTTTTGGGGGATTGAAGGACATATTTCTCAGCAATCCTGTAAAGCAGAGAAACCTTTTCAACGGGCTCTAGCCTAAATCCTAAAACCGTCTAGCACGCAAGAAAAAAGGGCCACCTTCTGGTGGCCCTTTTCTCATTGAAGCAAGTCAGATTGCTTCTATAAGTTGTTGCAAAGAAAGGTGGCGTAAATCAGCTTCCCAAGCTGAAAGTTGCGAGTTCGATCCTCGTCCCCCGCTCCAAAATCTCAAGCTAAGTAGTTGGGCGCTCCCGCAAACTGAATTGACAGCCTTTCTCGTGCAATAATACGATTTCTTAGAATCTCTCGCACCGAGCCCGTTGATGAGCCAGTCTGTTGGTGCTGTCCGTAGCTGCTCCGATTCAGGATGACCAACCTTGCCAGACGGCCAGATCAGAGCGTTACTGCCCTGCTGCTGAAATGGGGCGGGGGAGACAAGACTGCGCTTGATGAGTTAATTCCGCTCGTCTATGACGAGTTACGTAGGCTGGCTGCCAGCTATCTTCGCCGCAGATCAGGGTCAAATACTCTTCAGGCCACTGCTTTAGTTCATGAGGCTTATGTCCGACTGGCCGGCCAGAAGGGCGCTTCAATGGAACATCGAGCACAATTCTTTGGACTCGCCGCGAAAGTGATGCGCGACGTCCTGGTTGACCATGCGCGCAGTCGCCAGTCGGCAAAACGAGGCGGTCAACAGTTGCGCATCTCGCTGAGCCAGGCCGAGCGCAGTAGCCACAACCCTGAATTAGAGATGCTGGCGCTCGACGCTGCCTTGAAGGAATTGGCCGCGACGAATCCCCAACACAGTCGGGTGATCGAATTGCGTTTCTTCGGTGGGTTGACGATTGAGGAAACGGCGGAAGTGATGAGCTTGTCACACGCCACGACGGAGCGTTATTGGAGTTTTGCTCGAGCATGGTTACGACGCGAGCTTGCCGCATAGGAGCATGAAAACTCCGGAGAGCATGCAGCAGTTGGAGGAACTCTTTCACGAAGCCGTCGGCCTCGAGACGGACGAGCGCGCTGATTTCATGGCGCGGGCTCGAATCTCGCATCCGGAACTGGCAGGCGCGGTCGAATCTCTCATTGCTGCTCACGAAGGGCCCGACAGTCCTATCGATTCGCCTGCTTTTGAGGCCGCCGCTGAAATGATCGTGGACTCGCAGCCGGCGCTCCTAGCGGGCCAGGTCGTGGGGCACTATCAGATCACTGCACTACTGGGTAAAGGCGGAATGGGTGAGGTGTATCTCGCCAATGATGCGAAACTCGATCGCAAAGTTGCGCTGAAGTTATTGCCTTCTGAGTTTACCGATCACAAAGAGCGCCTGCGCCGATTTATCCAGGAAGCGAAGGCCGTCTCTTCCCTCAATCACCCGAACATCATTACGATCCATGAGATCGGTCAAGCCGAAGGCGCGCACTTCATCGCTACCGAGTTCATCGATGGGCACACGCTCAAGCATCGTATGGCGCAGACCAGAATGGAGTTGCCGGATATTCTAGACGTGTCAATCCAAGCGGCAAGCGCTTTGCAGGCCGCGCACGCAGCTGGAATTATCCATCGCGACATCAAGCCTGAGAACATCATGCTGCGACCGGATGGTTATGTGAAAGTTCTTGATTTTGGACTGGCCAAGCTGACCGAGAAATCTCGCCAATCGAAGCCGACCTCAGCCGATTCTGAGATAGACACGATGGTAAAGGCCGGCACCAAGCCGGGAACTTTAATGGGAACGGTCCATTACATGTCGCCCGAGCAGGCACGATGCCAGGTACTCGACGCCAGAACTGATGTATTCAGTTTGGGCGTTGTAATGTACGAAATGGCAGCAGGCAGGAGGGCGTTCGCCGGCCCAACAGACGTTGACACGCTCGTGTCAATTCTTGAAAAGGATCCAGTGTCCCTGGATGAGTGTGCACCCGAGGTTCCGGTCGAGTTTCAGAGAATAGTTGGCAAAGCGCTGCGCAAGGACCGAGCGGAGCGGTATCAGACGATCAAAGACTTGTTGATCGATCTCAAGAGCTTTAAGGAAGAGCTGTCATTCGCACAGAAACTCGGGAGGTCGGGACCGCCGCGCACAAGCCTTGAACCCGCGACCACACCCGCTGCCACTGAAGCGGCGGTAACAGATCAAAAAGCAGTTGCTGCAACCACCGAAGGGCCTGCTCCAAGAACCGGAAGTCGAAACAGACGCGCGTTGCTGGTCGCCCTGTTGATCGTCCTGCTGGCAGGTTTAGCGATCGGTGCGGTGATCTGGCGGCGCGGCACGTCAACGCCTGCCATATCCACTCCAGCACCGGCAGCGGAACGTACAGTGAGCTACTGGATAACGGTGCAGAAGTATCGCGACGGTAAAGCCTATCAGGAGCCATTCCGGCTCAGAGACGACATCAATTTTGAGAAGGATTATAGAATTCGATTGAACATCACCAGTTCAATGAGCGGGCGTCTCTACTTACTGAACGAGGGCCCTCCCGCGGGAGCCGATCAAACTCCGACGTTCAACGTGCTCTTTCCATCCGAGACGGCCAACAACGGCTCGGCGCTCTTGAAGGAAAATCAGCAGATTCAGATTCCTCAGCAAAGCTGGTTTGAATTCGACGAACAACAAGGCACCGAGAAGATATGGCTAATCTGGACTGAAAAGGACGTGCCCGAGATGGAGGCAGTAAAGGGTTTTGCTAATTCCAAAGACCGCGGCGTCGTCAGTAGTCCTGGACTGAGAACAGCCGTTAATGAATTTCTGAAAGCTCACTCGACACCCGGCGCTTCGGTCGAAAGGGACGAGGCGACGAAAGACACCCTTGTAAGGGCAAAAGGTGAGATACTGGTTCACGTCATCAAGCTGGAACATCATTAAGTGAGCCCGTAACAGTCGGGTCAGGAACAACCGCCCCAGCGGAAGACCCGACAGAACGCGGCCTCTGCAACATTCCTTCCTAAGCAGCCAAGTAGAATTCGAATAGTGAATTCATGCCTTTTTTCGTGATTCATGAGGGGATCTGGCTCTCAATTTCGGTCTTAGAATCGGGGCGAGATCAAAGTGGGCCTTTGCCAAAGTCGCAACCGCACATCACCAGCCTGCCGTTGGAGCAGAAAGGAAAGATACTGATGAGAAGCGCTTTCATCCTCTTGTTCTTGATCTGCTGTCTGTGCCTGAGCGTGTCAGCGCAGGTCGCGCCAGAGGCGCAGACGCTTGTTCCCGGCCAGCCCGTCGAGCGCGAGATCAAGGGCGGCCAGTCGCACGTCTATCAACTCAGCCTCGCGGCGGGGCAGTTCGTCCGCTTACGGTTGGAGCAGCGGGCGAATGACGCCGCGTTGATACTTACCGCGCCGGATGGCAAGCAACTCGCCGAGATGGATATGACTTATGCCGGCGAGCAGGAAATGCTTTCGCTCGAGGCGGTGGCACCCGGCGCCTATCGCCTTACGGTTCGGAGTGAAGACGCGGCGGCACGACACGGCTCGTACCGCCTGGAAGCGACGGTGCAGGCGTCGGCGTCCGCTCTGGATCGCAAGCGGCTGGCAGCGGAAGCGCTGGTGCTCGAGGGCATGGTTCTTCATAAGCAAGGCCCGAACACGGCGCAGCAGGCGACCGAGAAACTGGAGCAGGCGCTGCCGATGTGGCGCGAATTGCAGGAGCCGTCCTGGATTGCGGTTTCGCTCGGTTCTATCGGGGACGCGTATGCCAGTGCGGGTCAATCCGAAGAGGCACTCAAATACTATGAGCTGGCCCTGGCGACCAGCCGCGAATTCAAGTTGCAAGCGCGAGAAGTAGTCGTTCTCAAGGCCCTGGGGCAAAACTGCTACCGACTGACACGGTACGAAAAGGCGATTGAATATGCCGAACAGGCCCTGGCGATCCAACGTGACCTCAAGGACCGGGCGGGCGAAGGAGACACGCTCAACAGCCTCGGCGTTGTCTACAACACGATGCGCCGCAATGATAAGGCGATCGAGAACTACGAGCAGGCCCTGGCCATCAAGCGCGAGCTGAAAGACCGGTCGGGGGAGGCGGGGACACTCAGCGATGTGGGCTGGGCCTACATGGCGGCAAGCCGTTCCCAGGAGGCGCTCGCGAGCTTCGAGAGCGCCCTCGCGATCTTCCGCGAAATGAAGGATCGAAGTCGTGAATCGGGCGCGCTCAGCGGTCTGGGTATGACCAACATGTCGCTGAGTCGTTTCGAGAAGGCGATTGAATTCTACGAGCAGGCCCTGGCGATCAATCGTGAGTTGAAGGATCGGGCTAGCGAAGGCGTCACGCTCACCAATCTTGGCGGGGCCTATGCCGCGTTGAGGCGCTACGACAAGTATCTCGAATACGCCGAGCAGTCCCTGGCGATCAATCGCGAGACGAAAAGCCGTTTTGCGGAAGGGCGCACGCTCTCGGATATGGGAGCGGTCTACTTGATACTGACGCGCTACGACAAGTCGCTCGAAGTTCTCGAGCAGGCCCTGGCTATCAACCGTGAAACCAGGGACCGGCTGGTCGAAGGATTCACGCTTCTCTACCTTGGGGGGATCAGTGTCAAACTCGGCCGACCCGAGAAGGCGATTGAATACTATGAGCAGTCCCTGGCGATCAATCGCGAATACAAGAGTCGTCCGCACGAAGCAAGTACGTTGAACAAGTTGGGCGAGCTCTATCGCTCGCAACGACAGTACGAAAAAGCGATCGCGTACTCCGAGCAATCGCTGGCCATCTCCCGCGAGGTGAAGAATCCAGAGTTCGAGTTGAACGCACTGTCGAATCTCGCGTGGACCGAGAGCGACCGCGGCAATCTCGCGCGGGCGCGCACCCGCGTTGAGGAAATGCTGAGCGTCGCCGAGTCGCTGCGAGCCGATGTCATCAGCTCTACATCCCGCGCCTCGCTGCTCGCTTCCGTGCAGGGTTCGTACCAGCTCTTGACGGACATCCTCATGCGCCAGCACAAGGCCGAGTCGGCGAAGGGCTTTGACGCGCTTGCCGTCGAAGTCAGCGAGCGCCAGCGTGCCCGCAGCCTCCTCGACCTGCTCGTCGAAGCCGGCGCCGATCTCCGTCAGGGCGTCGACCCCGCCCTCATCGAACGCGAGCAAACGCTGACCAAACGGCTCAACGCCAAGGCGCGCCAGCGGACCAACACACCCGAGGCCGCCGCCGCGCTGAAATTGGAGATCAGCCAGCTCGAAACCGAGTACGAGCGGGCGCAGGTCGCCATCCGCAAAGCCAGCCCGCATTACGCCGCGCTCGTCCAGCCAAAGCCGCTCAAACTCAAAGAGATTCAAGCGCAACTCGATGCCGACACCCTGCTGCTGGAATATGCGCTCGGCGCAAATCGCAGCTACCTCTGGGCCATCACCAGAGATTCGCTGACGAGTTACGAATTGCCGAAGGCCGAAATAGTTGATCAGACTGCCCGTCAGGTTGTCGAACTGCTGACCGCACGCAGCATCAATAAACGTGGTGAGTCGGCCCAGCAAAGGCAGCAGCGCATCACCCAGGCCGAAGCCGGGCTGCCAGCTGCCGCACAATCACTGAGCCAGACCCTGCTCATGCCGGTTGCCGCTCAGCTTGGCAACAAACGGCTGGTCATCGTTGCCGACGGCGCATTGCAATATATCCCTTTTGCAATGCTTCCCGATCCGTCCGTTGTCAGTAGTCCGTTGTCAGTTGCAAGAAACAACGGACCACGGACTACGGACCACGGACAACCGTTGATCGTCAATCACGAAGTAGTCAGCCTTCCTTCCGCATCCGCATTGGCGATTCAGCGTGCGGAACTCGCCGGTCGTCAACCCGCGCCCAAGATGCTGGCAGTGATCGCAGATCCGGTGTTCGATCGCTCCGATTCACGCTTCACTACCCCGATGACCGAGACCGGCGACAAGACACCGACGCAAAACATCAACGGCGACGATGCCCGCAGCCTCGAGCACCTGGCGGGAAACCCGGCTGACAAGTCAGGCGTCACCACACTCAGATTGGTGATCCCGCGTCTGCCGTTCACCAGACAGGAAGCCACCCGAGTGCTCGCGCTCACACCGAAGAATTCCAGTTTTGCCGCCACTGATTTTCAGGCGAGTCGCGCGACAGTCCTCAGTGGCAATCTTAGCCAATATCGTTACGTGCATTTTGCCACGCACGGCTTGCTCGACAGCGAACGGCCGGGACTTTCATCGTTGGTGTTATCAATGGTGGACGCGCAGGGCAAACCGCTGGACGGCTTTCTGCGGGCCAACGACATTTACAACCTGAAGCTGCCCGCTGAACTAGTGGTGCTGAGTGCCTGCCAGACGGGACTCGGCAAGGAGATCAAGGGCGAAGGACTGGTCGGGCTGACGCGCGGTTTCATGTATGCCGGGGCGGCGCGCGTGGTCGTTAGTCTGTGGAGTGTAAACGACAAAGCAACTTCTGACCTGATGACGAAGTTCTACGAGAAGATGTTGAAGCAGGGCGAGCGCCCGGCCGCAGCGTTGCGCGCCGCGCAGGTGGAAATGTGGAAGCAGAAGCAATGGCAGTCACCATATTACTGGGCCGCGTTTACCATGCAGGGCGAGTGGAGGTGAGGTGTGAATCTCAGTGGCAATGGTGGTCAGCACCGTTACGCAAAAGATCCTCCTCCCGGGCAGGCGTGACATGTTTATAGCTACGGTCGCATCACAAACCCTGGCGCCGTTCGAAGGGGCGGAACAGATCTTGATGAGTGATCTGCCAAGTTG
>JAMQPI010000092.1 GCA_023717565.1 Pyrinomonadaceae bacterium
GGCAGCCATCAACGAGTTTGGCTCCGCGATGACAACCGCCGATGTGTCTGCGCGTGCGCGAGCCTTGCGACGCGTAGCCGAAAACTCAACGCTGGCGCAACAGGAATTCAATCGAGCCTTCGTGCTGATGCAATACTTCGGCTACTTGCGGCGCAATCCAAACGACCCGCCGGAACTCATCCTCGACTTTCAGGGTTACAACTTCTGGCTAACGAAGCTCAACCAGTTCAACGGAGACTTCGTCAACGCCGAGATGGTCAAGGCCTTCATTAGCTCTGGCGAGTACAGACAAAGATTTGGTCAACCGTGAGCAGTTGCGGTCACGGATGGCAAGGGCCGTCACATCTCAGAGCTTAGAGCCGGCGATTTTTTCGTGAGCGATGAGGGCAAGCCACTGCCACTCGAACTTTTGTGATACCCAAGGGCCAGGAGATGTGAAAGGAGATTGGCCAGGAATGATGAGACGGTTCGCGATCAGCAGCCCGTCTATTTTAGTGGTTTCGCTGGGTCAGTCGCTGCCGTAGCGGATCTCCATGTGACGGATGCGGTAGCTGGCGGCAATCAAGACCAGGATTGTCACTATGATCAGGCTCGGCACGGCAATCCACGCCGGGGTTGGTTCGGCCACAACTGCAAAGGGTCCTTCCTGTACGGGAATAGGTGTGAGGGAATGAAGATAGTGGATGACGCTGATCTTCTTGAGCAATGGTGGGAGCAGAAAGTTCAGCCATTCCCAACCATAGAGCACCAGCGCGGGAATAATCGGATTGCGGAAAAACAGACCAACAACCAGGAAGAACGCTCCATAGCCGACGCACGCGAGGATCGTGATACCAGCGTACGCCAGCAGTTGACCCAAACCCGGACCTTCAAAAAAGAAGCGCGCGCTTTCTGAGGGAAAGTGAGGAACGTAAAGCAGGAGCATGCAAATTACCGTCGTTCCGGCGAAGAGGATGATCGAAGTAACCAGACCGGATAAGTACTTCCCCACCACCAGGATCTCACGCCGCACGGGACTCAGAAAGTAGAAGTGCAGACTGCGGTCAACGATGTCACCCCGGAACAAATTCATGAATATCCATGCGCAGCCAAAGAAAACAACCGTCCGCAGAATCAATCCGGCGTAATAGTAGGCGAAGATCATGTTGTACTGAGTGAAGTCCTGCCACTCGCGACCCGGCGGCGTAAAGGGAGCCAATAAGGCCAACGGCGTAATCGGAACCAGAGCCAGCAGATACAGTAGAATTGACCGTCTGCCCAGAAAGTTCTTCTCTATTTCGAGACGGAAAATAGCGCGAATCTGGCGCAGCCAGAGCGACCAGGCTAGTGGTAGTTTGTCGGTTCTGTCTATTTCAGAGACGTCAATGTTTGAACTCACAACTTAGGACCCTCCGCCTTCCGCTCCTATCAGATAACCGTACACGGCGTTAAGGTCGTCATCGACGGGCGCGATTGACTCGATATTGATCTCACCGTCGGCGACCACACGATTTAATAACAAATAGAAGCTATCCGCATCGGATGTGCGAATGAAGAGACCCAGACGATCCTGATGCAGCCTCGCTTCGACGACGTTATCCTCGTCGAAGACATGCGCGGCCAGCTTCGCAGGCTTATCGCAACGAATCAGAATCTGCATCGGATGCTCTTCCATCTCATCGCGCACCCCGTGAATGTTTCCTTCCGCCACCAGGTAACCGTTGTTAACCAGCACCACACGGTCAGACATCATGTCGACCTCGTGGAGAATGTGGCTGGAGATGATCAGGTGCAGACCATCAGCAGCCAGCTTGCGAAAGAGTGCGATGGTTTCGGCGCGCACCATCGGATCGAGACCATTCAGGGGTTCGTCAAGAATCAGCACTGACGGCTGATGAGCAATTGCCTGGGCCAGCCTGATTCGTTGGCGCATACCTTTACTGTAGGCTGCCACTTTCCGATCCGCCGCTTCCATCAAGGTGACTCGATCGAGCGCAGTTACAGTCAAGGCATCAGCCTTCTGCCTATCGAAACCGTGAACCAGCAGAAATGACTTGATGAACTCGCGGCCCGTCAACCCACGCGGAAATGAGTCAAACTGCGTGCAATAGCCAACCTTGCGGAAGAGTTCTTCCGGCTTGTCGGTGGGTATTCCGAGAAGCGTGATGCTCCCGCGAGTCGGACGCAGCAATCCGGTCATCAGGTTCATCAAGGTGGACTTGCCGGCCCCATTTGGCCCAACGAGACTCGTGATGCCGGGACCAATTCGCAAGTTGACCCGGTTGACTCCGAGGATCTCGCCATAGAACTTCGAGACATCTTCGAAGATGATCAGGTCGGAATTTCGGATTTCGGATTGCGGAGGAGAATTTCGGATTTCGGATTGCGGATTGCGGATTTCGTCTCGCTCGCCATTGAGTTTTGCGTTTGATTCGCTCATAGCTTCCCAACAGAACCTGTTCAGTCCTGGTTACACAAATCCGAAATCCGCAATCCGCAATCCGAAATTCCTCTCCGCAATCCGAAATTCCCTTTCCAAAATTCCTTCACTTGACCACCTCGTAGGCCTTTACCCTCCGGGAAAGCACTGCCAGGCATATGGCGCAAACTACAAAGAGCGCGGACCAGGCGACCCAGAGCGGCGGCTCGGTTAGCACCACCCGGTTCACGACGCCGCCATCAAAATCAGTTACATACATCGTGGTGCGCTCAAACGTCCTGAAGAGTCCGCCAGAAATATTCTTCATCAGCGCACTCAGACTGATGATGCTTCCCCACCTCGTGCGAAATAGGGCGTTAACCACTTCGCCGAATACCGAAGTAATAAAGAACAGACCCAGGAATGCGCCGCTGGCAACCACCCGCCACTTGAGCACCGACGAGATGGCCTGTGAAAGCAGGGACAAAAGCAGTATCCAGACCACACTACTCATCACAACTGCGATGGCGATCCAGAGGTTATCGACGAACCATCGCCCACCTTCGAGATAAGATTGAAAGAGAAAGAGCAGTAGCTGCGGCACCCAGGTCATGGCTGACATCAGAATCAACAAGACGGACATCTTGCCCGCTACATACTCGGCACGTGAAAACGGCCGGCACAGGTAAAGCGGCAATGCGTTGTTTCGCAAATCGCGTGAGACCAGGGGCGGACCTACCAGCAAAGCAACGAAGAACGCAAAGCCGCATTGCAGATTCACAAAAAACTGGAAGAAAGATCCATCAATTGGAATCAACTGCCGGAGATCAGTGACTCTAAAAATGGACAGGGCGTTCACATTGTGATGGAGATAGATAAGGATTGCTTCGACCAGGAGGGGAATAAAGCAGATCACAAAAAAAGCCGTGAAGAGCTTCGACTTAAACACGTCGCGAAAAGCATTGCGCGGAATTATCAGGAACCGGCTCCACTCGGGAGTCAATGGGCCGGAATAATTCCTGTAGCTGTGTTCAAAAACCGCCATGACCGTTCTCCATCGC
>JAMQPI010000095.1 GCA_023717565.1 Pyrinomonadaceae bacterium
CGTGGTGACTCGCAGACAACTCAATGACGCAGCTTGAAACGCCAGCCGGCGTATCGTAAACAGCCCTCGAAGTCAATCAAGACTTTGGCGGCAGGGGAGATCTTTGTGCTTGACTTCGACTTTCATACCCGATTTGTTGGGTTGCGCCGAGAGAGCGTAACGGGGAACATAACGGATTCATCGAATGATAAGCATAACCACCATTACAATGAGAAGTCCCCAACAGGCTACCTGCGAAATTCGCTGCGCCCAGCCTTTGAGTTGAGCCACGTGGGCCAAAGCCATTATTAAAAACGCGGTCCCAGGCAATAGGTTTTCCCAATGTCCCGAGCCCTGATACCACCGCAAGGTTTGAATGAGCAGGATTACCGTAAAGATGATTGCAAACACGACCCACGCCGATCGAGACCAACCATTCGCCCGTGCATTTGTTTCATGTTTGCTCATAAGCGATAGCAACCCAACGCTGCGCTTCAGCCGCGCCGAGCGCCGGCATTAAGCTACATCGTGAGGAATCATCTTGAAAAGCACGCTATCGAGGCGTCGGCTGCAAGCGCTTGTTAGACGCGCATCAGTCACATATGAACATCAGACTGAATCCCCGTTTAGAGGCTTCATCGCTGGCAAATATCAACTTACGCAATGCCTTTATTGCTACAGGATTTGACGTTTCTGATTTCACCTCCTGACACTCTGCACGTAGTCTCGGCAGTTCATCGGGCGCGAATTCGTAATCCTCGTACATGTCAAAGATTCGAGCAAGCATGGGATATTTAGGAATACTCTGCTCAAACTTTTTCCTGTTACGCTCGTGGAATTCGTTTATGTCATCGCCTTGAGCAAACTCGTCGCATCTCGGGACGTGTAGGACATTAATGAAGAGAGCTTCCCAATCACTGGAATGCAAGTCCAACCCCATATAGAAGGCATCTTCCCAGTCTTCGCCACCGCCAAATCTCAGGATCGCGAACAAGGTATAAATGCAAAGAGCCGTTTCCGAAGCCATCAAACAAGTCAGCGTTCTGCAGATCGGCCTCGATTTTCATATCCAGTCTTCGTTCGGATCATTCAACTGCACGTCGAACGCTGCGGTTGAGCGGCCGCCTGTGGTTCTGATCTTTAGGAGACTTTCTAATTGGCGGTCCGCTCCAACCGCTTGTTCGACGTTTGCGCTACCAAGTAACGCGCACCGTTGATTTCCTGTCATCGTAATAGACAGACGGAAATTGTACAAAGTTGGTTCCGACATTTGTTGGCGGGCATTTTTGCACGTGACAAGGATAATTACCATTACTGGGTTTGTCGTCCCCGTTGCTAAAGGCCTCTCGCGCGTTTGTATCCCAAGCTAATTTGCCGTCCTTTGTAATCAGCATCCCCTCAAAGGCGAGCTCGACGGTTTGCTCTTTCAGAAAGACGAGATAATGCCAGGGCAAGAGTAGTCCGGTTGCTGGGTGCGGTTCATAGAGAGTAACAAATAAGACGTTAACGTCGTCGGAGCGGAAGACCCTGGCATTCTTCCCTGGCTTCCCGTCATAAGTGACGATTGCGGACTCTACGCGCAACCATTTGTGTTTAGAAAGCGGACTATAGTTGGCTGGAACTTCAACGAGTCCGTCCGGAACGTCGAGCGAAATGTTCTGCAGTCGTTGGATAGCGCCGCGAGGCGGGTTAAGTACCTGCACGGCGACAATCAAATACTTTAGGTCTTCGGCTGCGTACACGAAAACTTGAGCCCTTTGATTGGGAATCCTCGCCTGAATCTTGACGCACTTGTGTCCGTCGATTAGTTGCGTGCCAAGCGCGACGAAGGTAACGCCATCCTGGGACGCTAAGGTTCGCGGATCAATTGGCTGGCCGCTGCCAAGCACGAATTCCGAGGCGATGGGCGTTTCCTCGAAGGTTTTATCGCTGTCATTTAGACGGATCTCTTTGCCGGGTTCCGTTATGGTTTTTACGTATCCAGTATCGGCAAAATAACGATTGCCTTTCCGCGCGATGTGTCTCTTCGCGCTGAAACCGCCAGAGCCTTCGCCATAAAAGAACTCTTCATCCGCAACGAAGTCTGGTTGTTTTGTCAGAATGCTCTTGAGGTCGAGCGCACGTTCAGCTTGGGTCAGCGGTGCGAGGGGCGCTTCATCGGAAGGCGTCGGATTCGGAGTAGGCTTGCGGATCTGCGCGACACTCACGCAAGAAGCTAACAGCAAACATGAGAGGAGCAAGGACAGTTTCATGGCACCCTCGACCACGGAAAACGTCGAACGATCAGGTTCACCGGGCCGGCGCGACGGCGGTCGATGAATCGTGAGCACTCGTTGCGCCGGCTCCGGTGCAACCGCTAGTTCTGCGGCGCGCGCCGGACAAGAGTTTGTCGAATCAAGCCCATCCCGAGTCGTGCCAATCGATGGCCCAGCGGACCACGACGCCTTGAATGTTCACTTCGTCGGCCGGAACTATCCAGGTCGGACATTGCTGTTTAGCTGACCGTAGGCACACAAATCCGTTCTCAAGAGGCTCGTAGTGCCGCACGGTAATTTCGTGCTCGTGCAATACCGCAACGGCATCGCCCGGTGCGGCCTCCTTCGCTCGTTTGAAGACGAAATACACCGTGGGCCAACTCTCCTCGCCTATATCGTCACAGCCCAGGTCGGTGCCATGGATTGGATCCACTCCATGGAGTTCAACGATCGCATAGTGGTCTATATTTTCGTCATTCCCGATTGGGTGTATCCGGCGACCGCGCCCAACCCCCAGTCTCTCCAAAGGGTCTGCTCGATCAGGAACGCCCACGACGGGTAAGTGCCAATACCCACTCGAGTCCTTGTAAGGTTTCATCTCAGCCTGCCACAGATCGAACGGTTCCCGAGCAGCCGACCGCCCGCCATCAGCCGCCGCGCACACAACTGAGGTACGGCCAGGTTGTCGATGAGAGGCACGCTGATTCGCGTCGGCTGCATGGCGTTGTTCGGGGGCGCCGGGATAGCCGCGGGAGCCGCGCGCAAGCATTCAACTGTTTCTTCTTCGATCATTCAACGTACCGTCTGAGCGACAGTGTTACCCAAGTTTCGCCACAACGGACGCGACTAGATGGGACGACCGACCCAAGCAGAGACTCAATACGCAACCTGCCTACCTAGTATCTAAGATAGAGAAGCCTTCAACCGCGGCGGACACGGCACGCGCTCGCTGGAATTATTCCACTCTGCGCATTCAACTGCGCCGCCGAACGCTGCGCTTCAGCTGCGGCGCGCGATCAGCATTCAAGCTGAGCAGAAAGAGATTACTTGAGAAGCACGCTATCGCGCCGTCAGCTGCAAGCGTTTGTTGGATTGCGCCGGACGATTAACGACGAATCGCTCTCCAGATTGTACACATCTTTGAATCCACTCATGTGCATCCTGCTTGGTTATTAAGAAGCTACTTCCGCCAACATCAGCCAACGTGGGAACCACGTCCTTGTCGAGATCCCAATAACGCCGTGAATGCCACAGATCATACCGTGGGTCAGGAACACCTCGGCGATTAAGGCCTCTGCCAGGCTCCCAAAGAACCAGAGCCCGGTTTTCCTTCCAATAGACCAACACAGAATCATAACCACCCTCAAGGACTTCAACTCTGCCAACATAGAAGTGGTTCCTCTTAGACTTTCCGCGTTCGGCTACAAGCTCCTTGAGTGCAGGCAAAACATTCGGCCCATAGTACGGATGCCGAAGTACAGGGATGCGGCTGATGACTTTCTGCTGAGGGAAACAGGTTGTTGGCAACAACAACGCGAGGATCAATGTGTTAATTACGTTTCTCATCTTGCACTACGGGAAGTAATCCAACGCCCGCCTTCAGCTGCGCGCTCATTCAACTCTCATGAGAGACATCGTGGCAGCGCGTCAGCTGCAAGCGCTTGTTCGGCATGCGGCATTAGTATTCAATTCCGCCGCCACACTTCTTCGACCATTTGATTCCACACATCTTCCACGTTAAAGATGACTTCGCAATCACAATACCCGCCATGCTCTTCCAGCCAGGCAACGACCTTCTCTTCGGGTAAACCTCTGTGTCTAATGAACCCAATAGAATGGTTCAAGCTGTGGTCACACGGCTCGTCCGCGCGATCCAGATAATCAAACAGGTCGCGAATCTCTGCTTTTGAGGCCGGTATGGAGGCAATGAACTGCGCTCGCTCCCGTCCTTTCAGGTCACGGAGAATAGCTCGACGGCGCAGTTTCTCAACAGCTTTCATCTGCTTCGGAATCATTCAAACCGGTGCAGCCTTTTCAGGAACTAGGTTGCTACCGGTGCTAGAGGCGGCGGAGCATCATGCGGACCGCTGACTCCTACATACTTTATCTGAGCTTTGCTGAAGACAATTTCGAGGGTCGACCCTGTAGACGCCAAGTCTAAACGGAACTCTGCAACGTCGCTTGCTTCGACAAGCATGACGGGCTGCCAACCGTTTACAACTTCCTGGATCAGAGAGCCATTTTTCTCACAATTAGCTCCGTAAATCATCTCACCGCCGGACATACACTTGACACCCCAATCCATTTTGGAGCGTACCAACCAACAACCCCGAAACGTTATCTTCGCACGTCGGGAGATTTGAGTTTCCCAATCATCGAGCAAATCAACCAACAGCACGACCTCATCGGCTGAGTCGGTGCGGATGAATCGGATTTCATACAAGACACTGTCATGCCAACATAAGTCGTTGAGCATTTCAGTCGCACCGTTAGCAATGTCCTTCTCGATTTCTTCGCTCATGTGCCTACACTACCGAAATGCACCGAACGCCGGGCTTCAGCTGCGCGCACTCAACGCACATGAGAGACATCGTGGCCGCGCGTCAGCTGCAAGCGCTTGTTATGCGGGACCGTCGGAGGACCCACTCCCAACGCGGCTAAAAATCGAGTCAAGGTCATACTTGCTCTCCGAATTGTGAAAGAAGATCTTACCTCCATCTTCAAGAAAGGCTGTAAGCAACTGCCGGACGAGAGAAGCTGCTAAGCAAAGGGCCTGGAGCGAGTCTGCTCCGCGCACATCTGCAAGACTGTTGTAAAACCCCCGCATGGCTACCGGACACGCCCACTCACCCTCCGGCGCTTCGAAAGGCCGGCCAATTTCAACTGTGACTTGCTGTCGTTCACCCAGCGAATTCACGCAATCAAGGATGGTTGTAGCAACAATCTCAGACATTCTCTAGTGGCCCTAGCGATCCCGCATAACG
>JAMQPI010000111.1 GCA_023717565.1 Pyrinomonadaceae bacterium
GTGAGGTGAGACACGGAGAAGGGGTGACGCGGAGACGCGGCGAAATCGTTAATCTCCGTGCCTCCCCGTCTCCCCATCCCCGGCGTCTTAGGTGATGGAGGGGTATAGTGTCAACGGTTAGCACGTCGGTCTCCAAAACCGCAAGTCCGGGTTCGAATCCTGGTACCCCTGCCATATCGCAAGGGAAGTTGATTGTCGAAGAAAGTCGGCGAGATCATGGCTGATATAGAAAACCCGCAAGCGCCACCAGCACCGCGCACTGCGCGCTTTGGTGAAGGCCAGGAAGGCCGTGGGGCGCGCCGAGAGCGCGGCCTGAGTGGACCAAGAACCAGCGCTTTGGGCCGGCTAGCTCAATTTTGGCGGGATGTAAGAGCCGAGATGAAGCGTGTCTCGTGGCCAACGGCTAACGATGTAAAAAACACCACCATCATAACTTTGATCGCCGTGATTTTTTTCGCTGTCTATTTATTCCTGGTGGATCGCATTTGGACGTTCTTACTGACCCAGCTCAATCACCTACTAAACTGGATGACCGGGGCCTGAGACCAAGGATTTTTATCTGATGCAGCAGTGGTTCATACTTCACACGTATTCAGGACACGAGAAAAAAGTGCGAGATAGCCTGAAGGCTCGCATTCGGGACACTGATCTGCAGAATGAGATTGAAGAGGTCCTGGTGCCCACGGAGACAGTGGTCGAGATGCGCGGTAACAAGCGAATCGAATCGACGCGCATGTTCTATCCCGGTTATGTGCTGGTTCAGATCGAATGCGACGAACGTGGACATATCCCCGATAACGTCTTCCACATGATCAAGTCGACGCCCAAGGTCACCGGTTTTGTGGGTGGGCACAACCCCACACCTCTGACGCCTCAGGAAGTCGATCAGATTGTTCACAACGTCACCGAGGCAGCGGAGAAGCCGAAGCCGAAGTTTTCCTATGCAGCCGGTGAAACAGTGCGAATCAAGTCAGGTCCGTTTCAGAGCTTTACCGGCAAGGTAGAAGAGGTCAACGAAGACAAGTCGACATTGAAGGTTACGGTGACGATTTTCGGACGATCGACTCCCGTGGAGTTGAACTTTCTCGATGTGGAGAAGGTAACGTTTGCAGAAGAGGAGTGAAAGGAATTTGCGATTTTAGATTTTTGATTTGCGATTGGTCCTTTGGGTGAGCTCAATCAAAAATCAAAAATTAAAAATCCAAAATTGAATCATGGCCAAGAAAATTACAGGTTATATCAAGCTTCAGGTGCCGGCCGGCAAGGCGAACCCGGCGCCGCCCATCGGGCCGGCCCTTGGCCAGCACGGCGTGAACATCATGGAGTTCTGCAAGGCCTTCAATGCCAAGACCGCGCAGCTCGATCCCGATCTGAAGATCCCGGTCGTAATCACCGTCTACGCTGATCGTTCGTTTACGTTTGAGACGAAGACACCCCCAGCTGCGGACCTGCTAAAAAAGGCCGCCGGAATCCCAAAAGGCTCTGGGAATCCGAAGAAAGACAAAGTAGGCAAGATCTCCAGAGCAAAGATTGAGGAGATCGCCAAAACCAAGATGCCGGATCTGAATACCACTAGCCTGGCAGCTGCAATCAAGACGATTGAGGGAACGGCCCGTCAAATGGGGCTGACAGTCGAATAGATTTTTGAATTTTGATTTGTGATTGCCGATTGTTACGGAATCGTGAATTGGGCAATCACTTAAGAGGGAGGGAATAGGGCGGTTTTTGCTTTGCTAATCGCAAATCAAAAATCACCAATCAAAAATCCCGTTGGCACCTCGGAGATAGAAAATGAAAAAGCACGGAAAGAAATACATCGCCGCCCTGGCGAAGATCGAGACTGGCCGCAAGTACAATCTGGCAGAAGCAGTCGTAAAGCTAAAAGAGATTGCCTTCGCAAAATTTGACGAGACCGTTGAGTTAACAGTTTGGCTGGGGGTCGATCCCCGCAAAGCTGACCAGTTGGTTCGTGGGACTCTCGTCCTCCCTCACGGCCTTGGGAAATCGAAAAAGGTTCTGGTCATCGCCCAGGGTGAAAAAATCAAAGAGGCCGAAGAAGCCGGCGCCGACTTTGTCGGCGGCGAAGACATGGTTAACAAGATCAAGGAAGGCTGGCTGGATTTCGACGCCGTCGTCGCCACTCCTGACATGATGCGGCTGGTAGGCGGCCTCGGAAAAGTTCTGGGTCCGCGAGGCTTGATGCCGAACCCGAAGACGGGCACTGTCACTTTCGACGTCAAAACCGCAGTCAAAGAGACCAAGGCCGGAAAAGTCGAATACCGCGTTGATAAGACTGGAGTCATTCACGTTGGAGTCGGGAAGGTTTCCTTTGATGCCGACAAGATCCACGACAACGCCAAAGCTCTGTTGGAAGCTGTCGTCAAAGCCAAACCCTCGACGGCCAAAGGCAAATACGTCAAGAAGGTCAACATTGCGGCTACCATGAGCCCGGGGGTTTTGCTCGACGAAGCGGCCTACGTCAAATAGGGAGTGAGGAGCTAATGAAAACCA
Organism: Pyrinomonadaceae bacterium; assembly: GCA_023717565.1. Lineage (GTDB taxonomy): Bacteria > Acidobacteriota > Blastocatellia > Pyrinomonadales > Pyrinomonadaceae > PSRF01. The sequence continues at coordinate 2,512 of JAMQPI010000111.1, forward strand.
AAGCACGAAAACAGAAGGACCTGGAAGCCCTCACCGAGCAGTTCAAAAAGGCCAAGGCGGCGATGTTGGTTGGGTTTCAGGGGATGACGGTGCCCAAGGATCAGGAGTTGCGCAATCAACTTCGTGAGGCCGGGGTCTCCTACGGCGTCGTGAAGAACACACTGGCTCGCAAGGCGGCCGAGGGCACGGCGCTTGAGCAGGCATCGGGTCACTTCAAAGGCGTTACCGCCGTTGCTTTGAGCAACGAGGATCCCGTGAATCTGTCCAAGGCTATTGCGAAGTTTACCAAGGCTAATCCCGAGATCTTTAAGTTCAAGGTGGGAGTAGTTGAGGGCAGGGTAGTCGAGCTCAAAGATGTGGAAGCCATCGCCAGCCTGCCGTCCAAGGAAGAATTGATTTCCAAGGTTATGTTCTTGCTCAACTGCCAGGCGCAACGACTGGTCACAGTGTTGTCTGCTGTGCCGCGCAACCTGGCGATTGTAGTCAAGCTGATTGGTGAACAGAGGGTTGCGGAAGCTCCTGCCGTTGCAGAAGCCCCTGCCGTTGCAGAAGCCCCTGCCGTTGCAGAAGCTCCTGCTGTTGCGGAAGCTCCTGTTGTTGCGGAAGCTCCTGTTGTTGCGGAGGCTCCTGCTGTCGCGGAGGCTCCTGCTGTCGCGGAAGTTCCTGCTACTGGGGAAGCTTCTGCTAGTGAAGAAGTTCCATCTACTGGGGAGGTTCCCAGTTGAGATCTCAAGTGAGATCTGATTTAGGCGGATACCCGATGACGGGTTTGGGTTTCGATCTCAGATTTGCAATGGAGATTTGGAACTCAGATCTGAAGTTGGAGAGTTGAAATTGAAAAGCACAGGGCCGGACGCGGCGGAACGAGCGTGGCGAGAGTCAGATCGTCATAGCGGCTCGGATGTCTCTCGAAGGTGGATGCAACAGCTTCGGAAAACGTCCCGTGGGTTCTCCTGCTGCGAAACGAAAGAAACAGCAACCAAGGACCCTTTTTGAGGAGGATAGAAAGTAATCATGGCAGTAACACGTGAAGACGTAATTGAGTATCTGAAGAATATGACGCTTCTCGACGCTTCCCAGCTCGTGAAGGATTTGGAAGAGACATTCGGCGTTTCGGCCGCTGCAGCCGCAGTTGCTGCTCCGTCGGGAGCCGCATCAGGTGGTGGCGAGGCGGCGGCCGCGGTCGAAGAGCAGACTGAATTTGACGTGATTCTGCAGGCGGTTGGCGGCAATAAGATCAACGTCATTAAGGTTGTTCGGGAAGTGACCGCGCTGGGCCTGAAGGAAGCAAAGGATCTTGTGGAGGCCGCGCCAAAAGCCGTGAAGGAAGGCGTTTCCAAAGAGGAAGCCGAGACTGTCCGGCAGAAGCTGGCTGACGCTGGCGCGACCGTAGAAGTTAAGTAGGGTGTCTGATATCGGTGCCGGATGCAGGGAACAACTGTGCCCGGTTCCGAGTCGCACCGTTTTTCTGTTGGCTTGACACTCACAGGGTTAGTGGGTAAGTTAAGGGAGTATTGAGGGCGCTGGCGTTACTCCCAAACATTTTGACGAACGAAACAAGCCGCTTTTTGGTGATTAAGCGGTCGGGGCATTGTGCGCCCTGACCGCGCTTTAGCGTCTCTGGGACATTTTCGATTACCGATTGCCAATGTCGATTTGAATAATCGCGGGCACTGAGTCGGGGAATCGGAAATTGACAATTGGCAATCGGCAATTCTTTAAGGAACCTCTCATGTCTGTAAATCTGCTGCAAACAGTCAATACCGGGTTAGGACGGCGCACAAGTCAGGCGCCAGAACGTCACGACTTTTCCAAAATCAAGACGGCCGTACAGATTCCGAATCTGATCGAGATTCAACGAGAGTCTTATAACCGATTTCTGCAGATGGATTTCTTGCCGGAGGAGCGTGAGAACACCGGTCTGCAGGCAGTCTTTCAGTCGGTGTTTCCCATCTCTGATTTCCGCGGCACCGCCACCCTCGACTTTGTCGAGTACCAGATTGGAAACTGGCAGTGCAAGTGCGGCCGGCTTGAAGGTCTTAACTACCTGCGGGCGAACTGCAAGAATTGCAGTTCGACCATCAAGGTTAATCCGCTGGCTGCCGGCGAGACGCTCTGCCACAAGTGCGGCACGTTCAACTTCGTGCGTCCGCAGCTCTGCGAAAACTGCGGCGAGCCGGTAGGACTCAAACACAAGCACGACCAACAGGAATGCCAGGAGCGGGGTATGAGCTATAGCGTACCGCTCAAGGTGAAGATCCGGCTGACGGTCTATGACAAGGATCCGGAGACCGAAGCGATGTCGATTCGGGACATCAAGGAAGAGGAAGTCTTCTTCGGTGAGATCCCTTTGATGACCGACAACGGAACCTTCATCATTAATGGTACCGAACGGGTCATCGTCTCCCAGCTTCATCGAAGCCCCGGCGTTTTCTTCAAGCGCGGCGCGCTCTACGTTGCCAAGATCATTCCTTACCGCGGTTCGTGGGTGGAATTTGAGTATGACCAGAAAAACCTTCTCTACGTGCGGGTAGGCAAGCGCAAGTTTCTCGCTTCCATCTTCCTGCGTGCCCTCGGTCTCTGGTTCAACCGCGAAGCTGATATCAAGTCGACGCGCAACGATTCGGCGTTGGAAGAAGGCGTGAAGAACGCGGCTTTCACTGACGAGGACATGCTGCGAGCCCTCTACGTCACTGATGAAGTCCGCATTGAGGACAGTCGCCTGATGATGCAGGTGACCGAACACGGCCCCAGCAGCCTGGTTGGGATGAAGGTAGACTTCGATATCAAGGGACGGGGAGAGCCAATCGTGCGGAGTGGCAAGAAGATCACTGCCAGTTCGCTCGAGGCCCTGCGTAAGGCGAATATCGGCGAGGTGGAAATTGACCCTTCCCAGTTCGAGGGCGCCTACGCTCTTTCCGA
>JAMQPI010000116.1 GCA_023717565.1 Pyrinomonadaceae bacterium
ATCTCTTTCCGTACCATTATAAGTAGCGACAAGATGGTTGATGCAGTGCTGCTCAAATCCTTCCTGACAGTTCTCACACACCCGACACGAATCTACGAAGCACCCGACTCCGGCGAGATCACCTACATGGAATTTTGTTACCTCAGAGCCGACTTTAGTGATTCGTCCGGCGATCTCGTGACCTGGGACCATGGGAAAGATAGAACCACCCCACTCGTCCCGGGTCTGGTGAATGTCTGAGTGACATACGCCGCAGTATAAGATTTCAATGAGGACGTCGTGTGGACCTAGTTCACGTCGCTCAAAAGTAAAAGGTTCCAAATTAGATGTAGGGGTCTTCGCCGCATATCCCTGTGTAAGTAGCATGTCCTCTGTCCTCGCCTGTTCGAAAGTAAACAAAGAAATCTTAGAGCTGTAAGTGAGCTTGCAGCTTGCAGGATGTTGCTGAAAACATGGCTTTCCTGCGCCAAAGTCTCAATGGAAAACGGGAGTGATCTCTTCTCGAAACCACGAACAAGGTCGCAAGGGATAGAAGTTTCAAACAAGTACGCGAAAGACTCGCTGGCACCATTGCGGTAAACTTGATTGGAAGTAAGACTGGAACCAAGATCAGCAGGAGCAACCAAAGGAGTCGATCACGATCATGCGCAAGAGACTTATAGCGATACTAGTTCTTACTGTTGCGGGCGTCACCTTGACAGCCATCGTCAAGGGAACGCATTCCCGGCAGCAGCGTATCGCGAACGGACCAGCGGGCGGGACGCTGACCGGTCAAGGGGCTTTGGGAGACTGGACTACAGACGCCCCGGGCGTCCGCCGGCGAATTACGGTGGCAGACTTACCAAAGCCTTATGCCACGCGCTCGGTCGACAACGGACCCAAACTTGTGAAGCGACCGCTTAACGCCTGGCCACAAGTACCAGCCGGTTTCAAGGTGGAAGAGTTCTTGACCGGGCTTGAGAATCCACGTCTCATACGCACCGCGCCTAATGGCGACATATTCTTTGCGGAAAGCGGTCCTGGTCGAATTCGCGTCCTGCGTGCCGCGAACGGCGCAGGCCGTCCGGATGTAAACGAAGTTTTTGCCTCGGGTCTGAATCAACCCTTCGGCATTGCGTTTTATCCGCTGGGGCCAGACCCGCAGTTCGTTTACGTTGCTAACACAGATGCTGTCGTGCGGTTCCCTTATCGCAATGGTGATCTTAAGGCGCGTGGTGAAGGTGAAGTGATCGTACCTGATCTTCCCGGAGGAGGTCATTTGCGCGGCGGGGGGCACTGGACGCGCGACCTGGCCTTTTCGCTGAACGGCAAGAAGATGTTCGTTTCGGTCGGCTCACACTCCAACGTCTACGAAGACCCAAATGAAAATGAAGAGCGACGAGCAGATATTCTGGAATACAACCCTGATGGCACCGGTTTCCGCATCTACGCGACCGGCATTCGCAACGCTGTTGGCATCGCAATACATCCGCAGACGGGTGAGCTCTGGGTTTCAGTCAACGAGCGCGATGGGCTGGGTGACGACCTCGTCCCCGATTACATCACCCGCGTCAAAGAAGGCGGCTTTTATGGTTGGCCCTGGTTTTACCTGGGCCCAAACCAGGACCCGCGTCATCCCGGGGCGCACCCCGAATTGCGCAACAAGGTGCTCATTCCAGATGTCCTGTTGCAGTCGCATTCGGCCTCATTGGAGATGGTTTTTTACACTGGCCGGCAGTTTCCCAGGGAATACGTCGGTAGCGCTTTCGCCGCCCAGCATGGGTCCTGGAATCGCACCCGGCGTACAGGCTATAAAGTGATCCGCATTCCGGTTCGCAATGGTATACCAACCGGCGAATACGAAGACTTCATGACGGGGTTTGTTACACCACAAGGAGACGTGTGGGGGCGTCCGGTCGGAGTGGCTGTGGGGAAGGATGGATCGCTCTTCGTGACCGACGATGGCTCGAATACAATTTGGAGAATTTCTTATCAGAAAAGAAAGTGAGGAGTTTCTTCACTTTTCACGCCAGGACACGCTGATCATTCATGCCACTTGTGATTGACGAATTTCCAATTGGGTTCTTGACCAGCGCAGACGCACAGGGGCGGCAAAGTGTGCGCCCGTCGTCATCGCTGACTTCGCGTCCGTCGTTCACGCCTTCGCTGCAATGAGCGCAAATAACGCGAGAGCGAGGGTGGCCGGGAGCATCCATCTCGGTCAATTGGACTTCTGCAAAGCCAACTTCAAACAACTCTTCTTCGGTGGCTTCCCGATAAACGCTCATCTGCCGAACGTATTTGCTCTCGATCTCTGGATGACGCTGATCAGCCAAACGACGCGACGATTCAAGCGCCACTATACGCACAGCGTCGCCGGTCTTTACGTTCAAGAAAGTGGCTGCCAGCTTTCCGTAGTCGAGGAACTTCAAGTTTCGTTTGCCCAATCTTGCTCCGGTGACAGCTTCTACGGCGTCTGCCAGCCAGCGGTCTATCTCTACCCAGACGATCAGCTTCTCTCGATCTGCGCCGCGGGGATCCTCTACTCCGACCAGGAGACAACCCAGGACGGCCATTCTGATCCCAAGCAGTTGACCGGGACACAAGCTCCCGTGCGCCAGTTCGTATTGTTTCAGCAGTTCGTCAATTGATTCCATGATGTCGCCTTTCAGAGTTTGGTTCACGCAAAGACGCCCGCTTTGATGCGTCTTTGCGTGAACCTATCCATGGTCCAGCATTACCTTCAATCCTAGAACGTGAATATCGTCGCGAATTCTGACCGCACATTGTGGCTCGTGTAGCTGGGAATTCCACGAAACAGCGGCAGTCCGCCGAAGTCCGACGCGGACCGATTAGCTGCCCGTGTCCGGTAGTACCCCTCCTCCAAAGCGAATGTGACCCACGAGTTCAGTTTGTATTGAATGTTTCCGGAGAAGAGATCGCTCCTGCCGCGAACCGGAGAGAATCGTCTCGCATCCCGCTGCAGAGCCTCGTCAAAACCATAATAGAGAAATCCGGTCCAGCCGGCGTTACGACCTTTCTGATCGGCATCAACGAGACGCGAAAGCGGAAAGCCGAGTTGCACAAATCCACCTTGGCCGCGAACGGGCCGTTGCGGTGCGATCGTGGGCACACCATCCAAGAGTCCAAAGACTACAGTCGATGCGCCGTCGATCGAAGCGACGCTTACCGTCGAAGTAAGTCCGGCGGTGTCGTTGAAATTAGATAGCAGCTGACCGCCGAGGGAGAAGCGCAGGTCGGATCCCGCGTAATATTTTCCTACGAGCGTTATGAACCGCGTTGGCAGTTGAAACTCCGCGCTATACCCATCGCTATCACTACTCACCTCAGCGCCGGCCGGAAACGCGGAGCTGAACTGAGCAGGAACACTTGCCGCAGTCACGATCGCGGTGCGGCGGGCGTGTTGGAAGCTGACGATGAACTGAGCCGGCGACACGCCTTCTGCCCTGTCCAATTGCCCTTGTAGTACGACCCGGCCTTGTACTCCCGGACGGTCTGAGTCTGCGCCCTGCCGTTCGCCAAATCCCAATTGATCGGCCACGTTTAACGGCAGGTCGCCCAACCCCGGTAATACGATGGCGAACTCGGGCCCTATTTTCCACGAACGCGACCCGCCAACGTTGTAGTTGAATCCAGCGCGCACCTGCGGCAGGCGCTGAAAGATGGCTCCGTATCCAATCCCTCCAAAATTCGTGTTCTCAATCATGTTAGGCATAGTCGAAGAAGCGAATGGCGACCAGTCCTGGCCAAATAAGACAAAGCCCGTAGCCTTCTCGTTGAAATGCCGATCAATGCGTGCCCAGGCGAGACGAATCGATGGCTGACTCGACCGAATGGACGTAGCATTCCGGTTGTTTGCCCGGGTGAAGTCACCTTCAAAATCCAATTCAAGACGGCCCGTGATCACAGTCTTAGGAGCCGGGTCGAGCCACTCGAAGTTGACTCCCAGCCTCAGCGCTCGCGCTTTCAGATGAAACTCCGGAGAGCCGTCCGGCCCTGTGTCGGCCGCCAGCAACGGCAGCGGGAAATCATTACCTCCGGGTGACGAGGAATCGTGAATCACGCTGGTCTTGAAGTAGCCGTATGGTTTGATTCTCGCTCCCGATCCGAGTTTCAGGTCCGGGATCAGTCCTTCGCGTTGTGGCGCGTCTATGGGTATGAGACGAAGGGGCGCTACGGCCGCGATGACCGATGGCGCCGACGGCTTCTGGGGCGGAGTAGATGGGCCAGCAGCAGAACTAACTCTTGCGCCGATAGGCTCTGTCGAGGCCGCCGTTGCCTCAGCTTTGATGGTATTTGGATCCGTCGCTCGCAAGGCATCAAACTCCGCCGCGGAAATCAGGCCCTTCTCCTTTAATAGAGTGGCGAGTCGATCGCGCTGGTTCTCTGGGGTCCCATCAGCAACTATGGCCCGAGCCTCCTCCGTTGTGAGCAGACCCTTACCAACCAGGAGATTAATAAGCGGATCTGGTATCGACGGTTTCTCGGTGCTCGAGGCTTCGGAGTTGCCGGAAGGGCGATCCGTCTTTGGGTCTTGCGCACCTTGTTCCTGTATGGTCGGGGAGCTATTCGCTCGGACTGGAGTCTGCGCATTTGTAGTCTGCGCTACCAGCAAACTAACAAGAAAAAAGTTGCGAATTGAATGGAACGTCATGATATCTCCTTGTGATTCCCTTGATCGTGGCTCTCGCCGATTCGGACCGAATGAATGCTGCTGACTTGTGCCACAAGCTTCGGAAAGTCGATGGTTCCGTAGGCTGGCACGTTGCGTTTCAGGTCAGGGGAAGTGAATCGATAATTAAGCCGGGTAATAGTCTCGCTCGGGCGGTTGGTGAGGTCGCTCCGGTTAAAGACGTATAGTGCAGAGGCTTTTTGAAAAGCCCAACGAGTAGAGTTTTTGACCTTTGCGGAGAGTTCACTCGCCACGAGTACCGCGAAGTCCACGTCCACGAATCGAAGAAAGCTGTTTCCTTCGATCAACACGCCGGGTGCCTTGATGCGTTCAAGCGCGAGCTGTATTCCGCGTTCGACCTGGTCATCGGTGACAATTACCCAGTGGACGTTGGCGGCGCCTGCGTCCCAGTACCGACCGGTGTCTTTGTCGGAAGCGTACGTCTGTTGGAAGCCCGATCGGATCAGCGGCTGATCACCAAGCAGATGACTTACACAGCAAGCGTGGGGGTCCTTGCCGCACGATCGATAGTGGCCACGCGTCATCTTAATCGCCTCCCACCCGGGAAACTCTCGCAACAACTGGCACAACAAAGTTGTCTTGCCGACCTCGGATGAAACTCCCGCAATTGCAACCTTGGTAAAAGTCATCTCGCCTCAAAATCTAAACCTCAGTCAGAACAATCTAAACAGCCTCAGATGAACCCGTTCACCTCAGGCGTGATATGCATCGGTTTGGATTTTATTGAGGAGGTCTAAGAGACTCTTTCTCAATGTTGCCTGAAAGTTCTCGATCTTGCGGTGTTGGTAGAGTGCGAATACTCAGGAATCCCACCAACGGGAGTTGGTGGATGGTTCAGATCCAACCTACGGAAGTGGGGCCTCTTGAATTTATGACTCCCACCAACAGGAAGCCAATGGATCCTAAGCTCAACCGGGCCAGCACCGGGCCAGCACCGCTCAACCACAGAACCGTTTGCCGTAGCCAATGGATCCTAAGTTCAACCGGGCCAGCACCGCTCAACCACAGAACCGTTTGCCGCGTAGCCAATGGATCCTAAGTTCAACCGGGCCGGCACCGCTCAACCACAGGAACCATTGGCTACGCTTGCCGAAGTGCGCAAGAGACTGACAAACCGAGCAAAGCCCGACAAGACCTTATTATCAGCAGCCCCTAGCATAGGCGGGTTGAATTCTGGGCAGCGAGCCTCGTTACGTGGGGGACCCTGTCATGCCGTTCTTCATGCTGGGATTGCAATCATGGACGAGCCGATTGCGGAACAGACTGAACCCGATCAGGAGGAGTCGCCGCCCCCGGCTATAACACCGTCTGCGGCTATAACACCGCCTCCGGCAGTAACGCGACGCTCAACGAGAAGACGAGGACCCTGGATACTGCTTGGTCTTCTTTTAGTTGGCGGTGTTGTAGGTTTTCTTATCTTCCAGCATCAAGAGAAGGGAAAGGCAGCAACCGTCAAAACACCTCCATCGCCAGTCGGCGTCTCAATCTCCACGGCTGTCGCAGAGAAGGGAAGCATCGGCGTTTACATTAATGCCCTGGGTTCCGTGACGCCGCTCAGCACAGTGACCGTCCTCAGTCGTGTCGATGGGCAACTAATGAGTGTCAACTATCGCGAAGGACAGATGGTCCACAAGGGTGATGTGCTCGTAGAAATCGACCCGCGGCCATTTCAGGCGCTGCTGACGCAAGCGGAAGGTCAGTACGCCCGCGATAAAGCGTTGCTTGAGAATGCGAACATCGATCTGAGTCGCTACCAAGCCGCTTATAGTAAGAATGCCATTCCCAAACAGCAACTAGACACCCAAGTGGCAACGGTCCATCAGCTTGAGGGCACAGTCAAGAACGATCAGGGATTGCTCGACAACGCCAGGGTGCAGCTCGCCTACTGCCATATTACATCGCCTATTTCCGGTCGCGTTGGCTTGCGCCTGGTCGATCCCGGAAACATTGTTCATGCCACCGACACCACCGGCATGCTGATCATTAATCAAGTGCAGCCGATCAGCGTGATCTTCAGTGTTGCCGAAGATTACCTCCCTCAGATCTTGCAGCAGTTGCGCCGCGGTAACCGGCTCCCGGTAGATGCGTTTGACCGCGCCCAGCAAAAGAAACTTTCTTCCGGCAGGCTGCTTACACTCGATAATCAGATCGATACAACTACCGGTACCATTAAGCTGAAGGCGATCTTTCCCAATGCCGACCTGGCACTTTTCACGAACCAGTTTGTGAACGCGCGACTATTGGTAAACACGCAGCAAGGCGTCACTCTGGCCCCCACTGCCGCGATCCAACGCAACGCACAAGGTGCGTTTGTGTTCGTTGTCCATCCTGACCAAACGGTCAAGATGCAAACAGTTTCAGCCGGCACAACTGACGGCAACGAAACGGCCGTAGAGGGCCTGAATGTCGGCGACACGATCGCGACTGACGGATTCGACAAACTACAGGACGGAGCCAAAGTTGTCATTCGCAATCCCAGCAACAGCAGTGGGAGGGCGAATCAGTGAGTCCGTCTCGACCTTTTATCCTGCGGCCGGTTGCGACGTCTTTGTTGATGGCAGCAATTCTGCTGGCGGGCATCGTTGCTTACAGACAGCTACCCGTCTCAGCATTGCCTGAGGTCGACTATCCGACCATCCAGGTAATTACCTTCTATCCGGGAGCGAGTCCGGACGTGATGGCTACGTCCGTCACAGCTCCGCTTGAAAGGCAGTTTGGACAAGTGCCGGGTCTGAACGAGATGACCTCGACGAGCTCGGGTGGCAGTTCAATCATAACTTTGCAGTTTGATCTTGATCTCAACATTGACGTGGCCGCGCAGGAGGTACAGGCGGCGATCAATGCCGCCCAAACTTTTCTGCCCGTAGACCTCCCCACTCCTCCCATCTACAGCAAGTCAAATCCGGCGGATACGCCGGTGATGACGTTAGCGCTGACTTCCAGCTCGATTCCGTTGACACAAGTTGAGGATCTGGCCGATACACGGCTCGCGCAGAAGATCTCGCAATTGTCGGGAGTTGGTTTGGTGAGTATCAGCGGCGGTCAGAAGCCTGCCGTGCGCATTCAGGCGAATCCCACCGCGCTTTCATCCTACGGTATCGGCCTGGAGGATGTGCGAACCGCGGTTCAGCAAACGAGTGTCAACCAGGCCAAGGGAAACTTTGATGGACCAAAGCAGTCATATCAGATCGATGCCAACGACCAGCTTCTCACGAGCAAGGACTATCAGCCCATTATTGTCGCGTATCGGAATGGCGCGCCAGTGATGCTGTCAGACGTGGCCAAGGTTGTTGATGGCGCGGAAAATATAAAGCAGGCGGCCTGGATGAACGAAGTGCCCGCCGTTATCGTCAACATTCAGCGGCAACCCGGCGCAAATATCATCCAGGTCGTGGACAGCATCAAAGCACTCTTGCCGCAACTGCAGACCACCTTGCCGCCTGCCATTCAGGTATCTGTCTTGACGGACCGCACCACAACAATTCGGGCCTCAGTCAAAGACGTTCAGTTCTCGCTGATGTTGACGGTAGCGCTAGTGGTGATGGTGATCTTTCTTTTTCTGAGAAATCTCTCAGCAACGATTATCCCCAGCGTTGCCGTGCCCCTTTCGCTGGTGGGGACGCTGGCTGTGATGTACCTGGTCGGCTACAGCCTCAACAACCTGACGCTGATGGCCCTGACGATTTCTACCGGCTTTGTCGTGGACGACGCAATCGTGATGATTGAAAACATCGTTCGCTATCTCGAAGAGGGCGAGGAACCCCTGCAAGCCGCGTTGAAAGGCGCCGAGCAAATCGGTTTCACGATTGTCTCGTTGACGATTTCGCTGATCGCGGTGCTGATTCCGCTCCTGTTTATGGGTGACATTGTGGGGCGATTGTTTCGTGAATTTGCGATCACTCTCAGCGTGACGATCTTGGTTTCTGCGGTAGTCTCATTGACCCTGACCCCGATGATGTGTTCGAGGTTGCTGCGCAAGAAAGCCGACGCTGAGCAGGGACGATTTTACCGTGCATCGGAACGTGTGTTTCAAAAGGTAGTCGACTTTTACGGCGAGACCTTGAGCTGGGTGCTCAAGTTTCGAGTCGTGACTATGCTGGTCGCGGCGGCGACGCTGGTTCTGACAGTTTGGCTCTACGCCGTCGTCCCCAAGGGATTTTTCCCGGTTGAGGATACCGGCGTTATCCAAGGCATCACCGAAGCGTCGCAGACAATCTCATTTCCCGCTATGGCTCAAAAGCAACAGTCTCTCGCACAAGTCGTGCTCAAAGATCCCGCAGTGGAGAGCTTGTCCTCGTTTATCGGAGTCGACGGCACAAACACAACGCTGAACAGTGGGCGCATTCTGATCAATCTCAAGCCACTCGCAGAGCGGGACGTCAATGCCACGGAGGTCATGAGACGGTTGCAGCCCGCTCTGGTGCAGGTCGACGGAATCACTCTTTACATGCAACCCGTGCAAGACTTGACGGTCGAAGATCGAGTAAGTCGCACGCAGTACCAATACAGCCTGGAAGATCCCAATGCGGACGAATTGAACACCTGGACTACGCAATTCGTGGCCAAGCTGAAGATGCTGCCGCAACTCGAGGAGGTGGCGACCGATCAGCAAACAAGCGGCGCGCAAACCACGCTGGTCATTGATCGCGTCACGGCTTCGCGGCTGGGGATCACACCCGGCATGATAGACGAGACACTCTATGACGCGTTCGGCCAACGGCAGGTCTCGACTCTCTTTACGCAGTCCAATCAATATCACGTCGTTCTCGAGACCCTGCCGGACTTTCAGAAAGACCCGGCCAAGTTGCATGACATTTACGTTACTTCGGCGAGCGGCGGTTCAGTACCGCTCAGCACGTTCACGCATTC
>JAMQPI010000125.1 GCA_023717565.1 Pyrinomonadaceae bacterium
TAGCCCGGTCTTTTCTCAGACGGATCTTAACCTAACCCACCGCTATAGATTTGGTTCGGATAGTCGGGTCACTATGGCTTTCGATCTCAACTTCTTGAACCTGTTCGATCAGCAAACGGTAACGGGCATCTACACCACAGTGAATCCAAGCTCTGCACCAGTTAACGCAGCTGCTCTGGGATTGAGTCAAGTGGCATATGCCAACGGGCTAACCGGAGGAACCCTGTTGAACCAGATTATGGCTCGGGTAGCTTCGCAGCCGGACAGAAGCGACATACGTTACAAGCAGCCGTTCTTATATCAGGTGCCCCGAACCGTGCGATTTGGATTTAGGATCCTCTTCTAACTCAGCGACCGTGAACTTCGAGCGTTGTTTGGTTGCCCTGAGGAATTGATGCCAGAAGTGCGATCGTTTGGATTGAACCCCGCGTCGGTTAAATCCGGAGGTCGCAACCTTTCGAACGAATGACAGTATATTTTCGCCATTGTGCGTTGGCCGGAGCGTTGATTGCGGTGGTATGCGTTCTCGGCTCCGGCCGTCTTCAGTCCGCGCAGCCTTCGTTAACAACGGTCAGTTATGGGTTAGTGGTTACCAACGCGCGCATCGTTGACGGCAGCGGCAATCCCTGGTTTCGAGCCGACATAGGTATTAAGGATGGCCGCATAACCCGCGTCGGCAAAATCGATCCTGCACAAGGGGAAAAGACCATCGATGCTAAGGGTCAAATCGTGGCCCCGGGCTTCATCGATGTTCACACGCACGTCGAGTCTATTTACAGTCTTCCCGCGGCCGAGAACTTCGTGCGCATGGGTGTGACCACTCTGGTCACCGGAAACTGCGGCAGCTCGAGCACTGACGTTGGTGAATTCCTCGGACGTATCAAAGAAAAACCGCTGGCGGTAAACCTGGCAACTCTCATCGCTCATGGCTCTGTTCGCCGTCAGGCTATGGGTTCGGATGATCGCGCACCCACACCCGACGAGACCAGGAAGATGGAGGCGCTGGTTGAGCAGGCGATGAAAGATGGCGCCGTGGGTCTCTCAACCGGGCTGATTTACGTTCCCGGCACTTACGCTAAGACGGATGAAATCACCAATCTCGCGCGGATCGTTGCCCGCTACGGAGGGCTTTATGCGACCCATATGCGCAATGAAGGTGAGAAGGTAGCTGACGCCATTCGCGAAAGCATTCAGATTGGCGAAGAAGCTGGACTGCCAGTTGAGATTTCACACTTCAAGATCAGCAGCAAGAAGATGTGGGGCCAAACCCCGATGACGATCGGCCTGGTTCGAGAGGCGCGAGCGCGAGGGTTGATGGTTACCGTTGACCAGTACGTCTATACGGCAAGTTCCACCTCGCTGGATTCGCGTATGCCCACCTGGTTGCGCGCCGGTGGTTTGGAGGCAGGCAAGAAGCGCCTCGCGGACAACCCTACCAGGGAACGGGTAGTGAAGGAGATGAAAGAGGGACTAAAGCGCAGCGGCTTCAAAGATTACTCATACGCGATGGTGGCAAGTTACGGTCCGGATCGTTCCTTTAATGGCAAATCGATTGCCGAGATCACTAGACAAGTTCGCCATAAGAGCGACGTCAGCAACCAGATCGAACAAATCTTGACGATGTATGAAGCTGGTGGTGCGGGCATGGTCTATCACGGCATGAGCGAAGATGACGTCCAACGCATTCTGCGCGAACCGTTCACGATGATTGCTTCTGACAGCGGTGTGCGCGAAGTTGATGAGAGTGTTCCGCATCCCCGTGGCTACGGCAACAACGCCAGAGTGTTAGGCCGCTATGTCCGTGATCTGCATTTGTTGTCGCTGGAAGATGCTATTCGCAAGATGACTTCGTTGCCGGCGCAGACTTTCGGCTTTCGTGATCGGGGCATGGTGCGGGAGGGCTTTGCGGCCGACCTGGTTATCTTCGACGAGAATATGGTCGGCGACCGGGCCACTTTTGAAAAGCCGCATCAGTTTCCCGTGGGTATGACATATGTCGTCGTTAACGGCGAGGTGGTATTCGGTGACGGAATGACTGGTGCCCGTCCAGGAGTGGCTTTGCGTGGACCGGGCTACTCGCTCGGTGCCGGAGGAAATGTGCCGAAATGAAAACCAATCGCGGTCAATGAAGGCATACTCTAACAAGGTCGTGATTATTCTGACGGTCCAGGCTGTAAAATCAAGCTAGTCAGCAGTTATGGCTTGTTAAGGGTGACAAAGCAGGTGTATAAGAGAGCATTAGTTCCGTCGCCCGTTCAGCTTTGTTTCCATAAAACTGAATCAGCCAGTAATGATCCGGTTCCGGGATTCTCCGGCACTCGGAAAAGATCCGGTAACACATTCCTAAATAGGAAGAAGGACACTCCCATGAAACGTCATGTATTAACCACAGCGCTCCTGACGCTGGTAGCACTTGTTTTGAGTCTGGCTTTTAGTTTCACAGTTTCAGCCCAGGAGATCACTGGAACTATTGCAGGTAGTGTAAAGGACTCGTCCGGTGCGTCGGTGCCCGGTGCCACAGTGACCATCACTGACACCGATAAGAGAATTGCCGTTCGGACAATTGTCACTAATGACGACGGCGAGTACTCGGCGCCACTTCTGCCCGCGGGCAATTATGAAATTGCAGTGGAAGGTCCAAATTTCAAGAAACACATTGAAAGCAAGGTTAAGCTCGACGTCAATCAACGCCGCACAATAGAGGTAGTTCTTGAGGCCGGGAGTATTGCAGAGGTTGTGACCGTTGAATCTCAGCCATTACAGGTAGACTCCCAATCCGCTTCCTCCTCGACTCTGATTAGCGGGGATCAGGTGCGCGAGATCTCGATTAACAACCGCAACTTTGTCCAATTAGTTACTCTGGCGCCAGGCGTAAGCAACGACCTTGCCGACCAGGTCTATGTCGGAACTACCAACCCTGCCGGACAAGCCAACACCGTCAATATTTCTGTCAATGGAGCGCGCAGCAGCTCAAATACTTTTGTGATTGATGGCGCCGACATCACCGATCGTGGCTCGAATATAACGATTCAGGCTTATCCAAGCGTGGATTCAATCGCTGAATTCAAAGTGTTAAGAAGCCTTTACCCGGCCGAAACGGGCAGCAGCGGTGGCGGTCAAGTCAATATTGTCACTCGCTCCGGAGGACAAGAGTTTCACGGATCACTTTTTGAGTTTGTGCGAAATGAGCGACTAAACGCCAACGATTTCATAACAAACGCCACCATAAACCCGGCCTTTGGCAGGGATTCGAACGGTAAAGCCAAACGCGGTCCGTTTCGCTACAACAACTTTGGCGGCACAATCGGCGGTCCCGTGTACTTCCCTAACTTTGGCGAAGATAACAGGGGCGCGTTCCGAAAACTAGAAAGAACATTTTTCTTCTTTTCGGAGGAGCAACGCCGCGACCTACGTTATCCCACGCTAGTTTCAAGTGTTCCCGATGCCAACCTGCGGCAGGGAATATTTCCGATCCCGGTTTGCATTAATCGAAATGATGTAACAGGAGCAACCTGTACAGGCGCCAACATTCTACCTGCAGGAACGCCTCTGCCAAGTGCCAGGTTTAATTCCGCGGCATTGTCTTACATCAATCAGATCTACAACAAATTACCGCAGCCAAACGGAGCCAGCTTTGGCTTAGCCTCCGCCGCGCTAAATGTCTCAAACTTCCGCCAGGAGATTCTGAAGTTTGACCACAACTTTTCCGATTCATGGTCTGCCTTCTATCGCTTTGAAAACGATAAGATTCCTACCATTGATGTCAATTCACTCTTCTCCAGCGGTGGCAGCCTACCGGGTGTTTCGGAAACCCAAACGAATTCTCCAGGGAAGACCCACACGTTTCAAACAACCTATGCTCTAAGCCCCAGCGCGGTATTCGAGGCGCGCTACGCATATTCATATGGCGCGATTCTGAGCGAAAACACAGGGCTATTGGCCTTAAGCAATTCTAGTAACCCGGTGACTTTGCCGTTCACGAACACGCGCGATCGCATCACTTCGGTTTCTGGCAACGGCTTTGGCGGTTTAACTAGCTTTGGTCCTTATGACAACTTCTCCAACAAACACATCATGGGAGGCGGGTTGACGCTAACGCGCAGTAGACACGCATTGAAGTTCGGTGGAACCTATTCCAAATACCGCAAGAATGAGAATGCGCTGGTCACCGACGCTACCGGAGCCAACCAGGGTATTTTTACGACCTTCGGTACAACGTTGCCTGCAGGGGTCACCGCCAGCACTTTGAACCAAAACCTGCAACGTTGGGCGAATTTCCTCGTCGGCAACGCGGCAACTTTCGTGCAGGGCAAATTTGATTACACGGCCGATTTTCGTCAGGCCAATATCGAGGCGTACGCTCAGGATGAGTGGCGCTTCAGACCTAATCTGACTCTGTATTTCGGTGTGCGGTATTCCCGCTTCGGGCAGCCAAACGACAGAAACGGCCGCCTCTCAAATTTCGATCCGGCCCTTTTCAGTCGCGCTGGTGCTCCGACTGTAACCGGTGCTGGCAACCGCGTCGCCGGCAGTGGAAACTTCTGTAATGGAATGTTCGTCAACTCTCAAAACCCACAGACAGCGGTCAATTGCACGCCGGGAGTTTCCCCTTTTGGGGATGAGATTGCTCGCACGCCGGGTCGCGACTTTGCGCCGCGAGTAGGTCTGGCATGGGACCCGTTTGGCAAAGGCCGCACGTCCATTAGGACAGGTTACGGTATCTATCACGAACAATTCCTGAATGGATTTGCCCTGCAGATCGTCGGTCTGAATCCGCCTTATCAGGAGAACTTCACAATAACGAATACGAGGTTGGATAACCCGGGAGCGGGTACAACATCTCCGCCATCGGCCGCAGCCTCCACCATTCGCGGCATGGACACGGATTGGAAGACTCCCTACATGCAGCACTGGTCTCTAGACGTTCAGCACCAGGTGGGTGATACGACAGTTATGACCCTCGGCTACTATGGCTCGAAGGGAACCCACATGATTGGAGTAACCGAGCTGAATGAAGTGCCACCGGGCGTGGCTTTGAATTCGTTTTGCGCGCCAGGAAATAATTCATTCGCGACGTCGGGCGTGACTCTCGTCAGATGTCAACCAGCCGGTTACGTTTTTCGTAACACGGCGACTGCAACCGGAAATCCGAATGTTGTGACTGGTGTCCCGCCCTTTACCGACAATGCGATTCTCGATCAAATTCGCCCGTTCCGCGGTTACCGCTCGATCACTATGCTGCAGCCCCGGTATAACTCGAATTACCACAGTCTGCAGTTTTACGCGCAGCACCGTTTCACGGGTGCGTCACAGGTGAGTGCCGCTTACACCTGGTCGAAGAACCTGACCGACAATCAGACGGATCGCTCCACCGCTCCGCAGAATTCGTACGACATTAGAAGTGAGTATGGTAGAGCGACTCTTGATCGGACGCATGTCTTTTCCGCGAACTATATTTATGAGTTGCCTTTCTTCAAAAACCAAAATGGGTTTGTTGGCAAAACGCTGGGCGGCTGGCAGGCGTCTGGTATAGTGACCTTGAATTCAGGACTACCGTTCACGATCACCACTTCCAGTTACGATGCCGCTGGCCTTGGTAATAATCCTGCGGCCATCGCAGGCAACAGACCGAATGTTCTCTGTGATCCCAACTCGGGTGGTGCTCAAACCTTGCAACAATGGTTCAATACGGCGTGTTTCCAACCTAACGCAGGCGCGACAGTAACCGGTCTGGCAAACAACGTGGGAACAGCGGGGCGAGGAATTGTGCAGGGTCCACCAACCCAGCGCGTGGATTTCACGATGACAAAGAACATACGCTTTGGCGAAAGTATGCGCTTGCAACTTCGCGGTGAGGCGTTCAATATTTTCAACCACACCAATTTCCGCGTCATCGGTACCAACATTACATTGGGAACGTACGGTCAGGTCACCACAGTTCGTGACCCGCGCACTATTCAGCTAGGAGCGAAGTTTAGCTTCTAGTTCGTCCAAAAACGTCTGCGTTTCACTCAGATGCCCGCGGCGTTGGTCGCGGGCATCGGTTTACGCACGGCAATGCATCTTCCTCGGAGACGTCATTTCGAGGCGTGTGCCAAGCAAAACTCAGCGACAGCAAAACTCAGCGCGGTGCGCGATCCTTGTGCTATTCAGCTGGGCGCAAAATTGAGTTTCTGATCTCGGCCCAACCCCTGGTTCGTGCTTGCCGGAACCAGAGAGTCTCAGGGGCACGCGTGCGTTTGAGATTCTGTGCTTAAATTGCTTTCATGACTGAACCAAATAACGGCAAGGAGCTAATCCTGCACTGTGGTCGCGTAGTCACACCGGCCCGCGTGCTGGAGAACGCCACCGTCATCCTCGCGGCCGGCCGGATACAACGCGTTTCTGTTTCGAAGGTAGACGCCGATGTCGGAGGTAGTCAGGAAATAGATCTGCAGGGTACGACAATCTTCCCCGGTTTCATTGATGTACACATTCACGGGGCGGTCGGTGTAGACACCGTGGCGGCAACTAGTGACGATCTACTTTCCGTTTCACGGTTTCTTGCAACTCGAGGTGTGACCGGATGGCTGCCAACGCTCGTCCCGGCACCGGGTGCAGACTACGAAAACGCTGTCACTGCGATCGAAGGATCGATGAAGCAAGAAGCGGAGGCTGGGCGGGCGTTAGGTGCGCGCGTGCTGGGAGTGCATTACGAGGGGCCGTTTGTAAATGCGATGCAGTGCGGCGCGCTTAGGTCAGAGCACTTCAAAACATACGCAGAGCCATCAGATGTGGCGGCGCTTCCTATACCCAAAGATCAGGGTACAGTGTGGTTAATGACCCTCGCCCCGGAGATTGAGGGCGGCATCGAACTCGTTGCGGAGTTGGTTAGTCGAGGTTGGGTTGCTTCAATCGGTCACACCCGCGCCACGGTAGAGGTGCTTGATCGCGCCTTCGCGGCAGGCGCGAAGCACATGACCCACTTTATGAATGCGATGGCGCCGTTCAATCACCGAGCGCCGGGGCCGGTAGGTTGGGGACTCGCGCGCGACGATGCCACCTGCGACATCATTGCTGACGGAATACACCTCGATCCTTTCGTGCTGCGGCTCCTGATGAAAGCGAAAGGAGCGGATCGCCTCTTGTTAATCAGTGATGCCATCGCCGCCGCCGGGAAGGGCGACGGTGAATACAACATCTGGGGCGAAACGATCACCGTAAAGGACCGGCGTACGAGCAACTCGCGTGGAAGCATAGCCGGCTCAGTGATCACGATGCTCGATGCCGCCAGGATGATGTTGTCGCTGGGCGCGTCCGAGCCCGAAGTCGCTCGCATGTCGTCTACCAACCCGGCTCGCCTCTTGCGGCTCGATAAGGATTGCGGGGCGATTCAGGAGGGTAAACGGGCGGATCTGGTGGCGCTGGATCGAGATGGCAATGTGCGCTTGACGGTAATCGGAGGAAGGATTGCTTACCAGCGGCAATAACCAAAGCTGTCATTCACTCATTTCTGGCCGTTCGAGCAAGTTCGACCCATAAACGATCCACGAAATCACACGAAAACTTCTTAGTGGTATTTCGTGTGGTTTCGTGGATCGTGTTTATCGCCGTTCGCGAAATCCCCAAACCCAAAAGCCGCAGGCAACGAGCGTGGGCACGACGACCAGCGCTTGTAACAGGAAAGCGATCACGTCGTTGGCGCGGTTGCCGGTGTAGGTTAGTCCATTCACGCCCAGAAAGGACGCGATCAGGGTGACAAGCCAGTTTGACCACGCGGGAATACCGACACCAATCGCCAGCCGTCGCAGTCCTCGTTCACTGTAATGAAGGAACTCGAAGGACCAAGCCACCGCCAGCAACCAGAGCCCGCCGAGCAGCGCGTTGAGATGTGCGATCAGCGCCAGGCGCGGTATGCCGACGACCACGGTACCAGTCAGTGTCGCCGCAGCCCACAAGCCGGTCAGCATGCCTAAAAAGAAGAGCAGGGCACCAGCGAATGCCAGACGTCTTTGAATGAGGGCGGTGTGCATCGAGCTCTCGTTAATCAGTACTCAGTGCTCAATACTCAGTACTCAGCACTCAGTACTTTCTTTGTAGAATCCAGCGCGGCGATACGATTCGTCCAGCAGTTCGACCGGGTGACAGACTCGCAGTGGGATGCCTGTGAGCCTCGCTCCGGCGCCAATCTGCATTTGGCAACCCGGATTGCCAGTAGTCAAGATAGCCGCCCCTGTCTCGCGAACATGCGCCAGCTTCTCCTGCAACACTCCCTGCGACATGTCTGGTTCGAGTAAGTTGTAGATTCCCGCAGCGCCGCAACATCTTTCAGAGCCTTCGAGAGCGACGAGGTTCAAGTCAGAAATCGCCTGCAGTAGTTTCAGTGGCGTCTCGGTCGCGCCTTGACCGTATATCAGGTGACATGAAGCATCATACGTGGTCATTTCCGATTGTTGGCCGAGGCCCTCTTTCAATTTCACACTTTCCAACTGTTGGCTTACGTCACGAACGCGAGCGCTGAACTTGGTTGCCTGTTCGCTGAACAACGAATCGTCGGCGAGTAGATGACCATAGGTTGCGAGCATTGCTCCACAGCCGCCGGCATTGGTGATGATGGGGAGATTCTCGGAGTCGTCGAATGCTTCAATGTTCCGACGGGCGAGAGTGCGAGCGCCTTCGAGATCCCCGGCATGTGCGTGCAGGGCGCCACAACAACCCTGACCTTCGGGCAGGCTGGTGCCAAATCCGTTAACGTTAAGAACACGCGCCGTGGCCTTATTCACCCGCGAGAATAGTCCCTCACCCACACAACCTGCGAAGAGCATTGTAGGGTTGCAAGAGGGTTCATCGGCCACCGGTTCAGTGGCCCTTCGTGTTGAGGAGTCAACGTCCGTGTCCGAGCCGAGCGAGACAGGTGACGAACTGTCCAGGAGAGCCAGCGCGAATTCGAAACGATGGGAGAAGAGTCTGGGGATCCTCGTTCTTATCAACAATCCGGCAACGCCGGAATCTCTCAACATGCGCGAGACAGAAAACGCAAACCTTAACCGCGCCGGGTGCAGCCACACATGTCGCAGTACTAATCGCAAACAGCGGTGTGTGAAACCTCTCTTCTTGTCCGGTTCAAATAACTCCGCCCGACTGGCCTCCAACAATTGTCCATACTGAACACCGGCGGGGCAGACGGGCTCGCAAGCTCGACAGCCGAGGCAACGATCGATATGTAATTTGAAGGTGGAAGAATCTGCGGAGAGTTTGTTTTCCTCAACCGCACGCATCAGGTAGATGCGGCCGCGCGGGCTGTCGTTCTCATCGCCGGTGAGGACGTAGGTGGGACAGGCTTCGAGGCAGAGACCGCAATGCACGCAGGCCAGGAGCTTATGTTCTTCAGCGAGTGTCATGAAGTCAGTACCTTGATGCGGTAGCGTCGGGTCCGGATCCGCATCTCGACTCCCAGTGGTTAGTGTCGCTCTCGGTAGATACTCATTGACATATAGATTTGTGGTTGGAACCGCGGACCCGACGCTACCGCATTACGGTACTGACCTCATGACACTCGGTGAGTCCTTCACAACTCAGTACCCAACTGCCAGGCCGTCGCTACGGCGCGGATCGGTTGCGCCCAGCCTGATGCCGGTCTTCTCCTCGATCATGATTCCCTGTGCGTCGCCCATGTAGCGAGGCCTGGTGACCAGCTTATGCCGGCGAGTTGTCAGTGCCTGCTGCGTGTCTCCTGACAACCCATACGGCTCCCAAGCCACTTCATCCGGCAACCATTGATGATGTATTCGGGGCGCATCGATCGCTTGTTGAATATTCATGTTGTAATCAATGACGTTGGTGATCACCTGGAGCACCGTATTGATGATCGTTGGTCCGCCCGGCGTGCCGGTGGTAAACCACAAGCTGCCATCTTTGCGCAACACAAACGTCGGAGTCATCGCGGAGAGTGGGCGTTTGCGCGGCGCGACCGCGTTTCGCTCACCTTGAATCAAGCCGTAAAGGTTTGCCGTTCCCGGCTTGGCCGCAAAGTCGTCCATCTCGTTGTTCATTACTATTCCGGTGCCCTTGGCGACGACACCCGAACCAAACGAGTCGTTCAATGTGTACGTGTTCGCGACTGCGTTGCCTTGAGCATCGACTACAGTGAAATGTGTAGTCTCCTCAGACTCGTACCCGGTCGGTCGTCCGGCAGTGACCTCCTCACTAGTCGACGCGCGGTCTGGACGAATGGTCTTGCGCAAGTTGTCCGCGTAAGCTTTGTCGATCAGTCCGGTCACCGGGACCTTCACGAAATCCGCGTCGCCCATGTACTCCGCCCGGTCGGCAAAGGCGCGGCGCATCGCTTCGACGGTTAGATGATATCTGTCTGACGATGCCGAATCATATTTCGCAAGATCGTAGCCTTCCAAAATGTTGAGCATCTCCATCAACACCGCGCCCCCAGATGATGGCGGAGGCATCGAGAGGATTTCGTAACCGCGATACGAACCACGCAAAGGCTCGCGTTCCTTGGCTACGTAAGCACCCATGTCCGCCATCGTTATCAGACCGTTGTGGCGCTTCATATCTTCCACGATCAGCCTGGCTGTCTGTCCCTGGTAAAACTCCTTTGGGCCGAGTCTTTGTAGGCGTGCGAACGTCGCGGCCAGTTCGGGTTGTCGAAACAGCTCGCCATCGTTATAGAAGTTTCCGTTGCGCAAGAAGATCCTGCGTGTCTCTGGATACCTTGAAAGATAATCATTGCCGCGGAGAGAGCGGACCAGAATATTGCCCATG
>JAMQPI010000707.1 GCA_023717565.1 Pyrinomonadaceae bacterium
ACGCCCGTCAAGCGTTATTCGACTGGCATGTACGTGCGCCTGGCTTTCGCTGTGGCTGCGCATCTCGAGCCGGAGATCCTGATCGTGGATGAAGTGCTGGCCGTCGGAGATGCTCAATTTCAAAAGAAGTGTCTGGGAAAGCTTGGGGAGGTCGCGCAAGGCGGACGCACCGTGATATTCGTCAGCCACAACATGGGAGCGATTCGTAACTTGTGCAGCGAAGCGATCTGGCTGGATGAGGGACGAATAGTTGAGCGGGGGCCATCAGTACACATTGTCGACCAGTATATCCGCACGGCAATTCTCAGCTCAGGGTCATCGGTCGATCTCTCGCGGGCACCACGCTATCCCGGTTTCGGGGAGCGAATAAGACTCAAGAGTATTGAGTTTAATGGCGGGAGCCCAGTCCTTCACGGTGAAGCCTTGAAGGTGCGAATAGAATTCGAAACAACTTCCGAGATCCATGACGCCGCTCTCGGTTTTGGATTTACCTCGTTTGACGGCACGCGGTTGATGACAAGCGACACTGATCTTGTCCATCCTCAAAGAAACGTTCCTAAAAACTCCACAGGAGTTGTTGAAGGAACAATCCCACAACTCCATCTTCAGCCAGGCCGTTACGGCCTCGATGTCGGAGCGCGCTCAGGACCTAACAATGTCCTTGATTACGTGGCTAGCTGCGCACAAATCGATGTCCTGCCCGGTCCTACGACGCGCGCCCTAAGCATGCGAGGAGGGCGAGGGTTAAACATTCCTGCGCTCTGGCAATGGCTAGAGCCCGAGCAAGATCCAGTCAACGGGCAACCTGAAAACCAAACAGGACCTATTTCCGACTTCGCAAATTCTGATGTCTGACCTGCAAGCAGTATCGCATTGGTGAGTCTGAGTCGCATGAAAGTCAGTGTAGCTATGATCACGTACAACCAGGAGCGTTTCATAGCTCAAGCGATCGAGAGCGTGCTGATGCAGCAAGCGGACTTTGAATATGAGGTTGTGATAGGAGAAGACTGTTCTACCGACAAGACGCGGGAAATCGTCAATCAATATGCTGGTAGGAACCCTGAGAGAATACGATTATTGCTGCCCGAGAAAAACTTAGGCATGAATAGGAATCTCGAGCAGACTTTATTGGCTTGTCGGGGGAAATACATAGCGCTCTTAGAAGGTGATGACTACTGGACCTGCGCCAGCAAACTTCAAAAACAGGTAGAGTTCCTGGATGCCCACCCTAACTGCACCATCTGTTTTCACAATGCACTAGCTTTCTACGATGACGGTAGCCGCGAACCCTGGCCGTATTGCGGATCGAACCAGAAGGAGACCTCAACTGTGGACGACCTCCTGCGTGTGAATTTTATTCCCACATGCTCGGTGATGTTCAGAGGAATTGCTTTCGATCAGTTTCCTGATTGGCTGTTGGAGTTAGGGATAGTGGACTGGCCGCTTCATGTCTTCTACGCGGAACGGGGACAGATAGGATACTTAAGTGAGTTGATGTCAGCGTACCGGTTCCATTCCGGAAGCGCGTATTCAATGAAGAGCTTAATCTACCAACAAGAACAGATAGTAAGAATGTATGAGCATCTTAATAAGTACCTTCGTCTCAAATACGACCCTCTCATTAAAGAAAGGATATTTGACTCCTGGTACACGTTGGCGGTGGCTTATTCAAAGGCGGGCGCTACAACTGAAGCTAAGAGCTACGCCCGATTGTGCTTCCGCGCCAAGCCATTTGGAAGATACTTATCTCGGAAAATGAAAATACTCTTGCGTACTAGAACCCCCTGGTTGCTTCACCTTTTGGCAGCACCGAACTGAGTCATTTCCGGTAATACTCAGTAGAGACCATGAATCTGCTCCTACGGACAAGCGAATCCAAATCGATAGATGCTTACATGCCACAGTTGGACGGACTCCGTACGGTCGCCGTATTCGCAGTGATTGTTCACCATTTCCTACCAGTAGCTCGGTTTATTCCGAGTGATTTTGTTTCTTTGGGCTCGTTGGGTGTGAGGCTCTTTTTTGTCCTAAGCGGTTTTCTGATTACGGGAATTCTACTCAAATGTAGGGAAGAGAATAGTCCGGATGATGAACCCTCGTCGTTCAAGCTTCGCCAGTTTTATATTCGTCGCCTCCTGCGTATCTTTCCGATTTTTTATTTGACTCTCGCTCTGATCGCTATTTTCAATTTGCCAACCGTGCGAGGCGCTTTGCCTTGGCACCTCAGCTATATGTCAAATGTTTACTTCGCCCTTCGAGGAAGCTTTGACGGGCCTCTTAGTCACTTTTGGTCACTAGCGGTTGAAGAGCAGTTCTATTTGGTCTGGCCTTGGATCATCATTTTCGTGCCAACAAAATATTTGCATTCCGCAGTCATTGTTACAGTCTTTGTCGCCCCTTTCTTCCGATTGCTCATTTACCTGTTGGGAGGTAATGAGCTCGCGTCTTTCATTTTACTTTTTGGTTGCATGGACTCTCTCGCATTAGGAGCTCTACTAGCCTATTACCATTCAAAAAAGAGCCTTGCTTCTAAGGTATCAAGTCTATTGAGATTCAGCTTGGGGACCGGCGTTTTGCTGGTCACTCTCTTGGCAGTGTTGCAATCACAGCATCGTGGGGGGTGGCTCTACGTAACAGCGATACATCTCGGAACATCCCTTATCCTTCTCTGGCTTGTTGGCCACGCAGCAACTGGATTCACCGGCCTGACAGGTAAGCTTCTTGCTCTTGGTCCGGTGCTTTACATTGGCAGAATAAGCTACGGGATTTACATATTTCATAACTTAATGCCAGTTATTGTTCCGAAACTCTTCAGCATACTCGGTCTTCCTTACCCTCAGGGCCGAGGGGCAACGATTAAGCAGTTCCTCATTCTATCTGTTGCAACGCTGGTTTTGGCAGGCTTGTCATGGAGGTTTTTTGAGGGACCAATAAACAGCTTGAAGAGGCATTTCCAGTACGGCAGGCCACGTGGTAAAGGCGAACCTCTCACGCGTTCGGTGGACACAGTCATGGATTTTTCGTGAGCTACGAAATCTCACCCAGCCTATGTCACTCCCAGCAAACAAGGATCGCATCGGTGACTTGATCGTCTGGGGAGCATCAGGTCATGCGCTCGTGGTCGCAGATATCATTCGCTTGCAAGGTCTATATCGAATCGTCGCTTTCTATGTTGATCAAGCATCCCGCACCGGCGAATTCTGCGGGCGGCCCCTGGTGACACAAATTGGTGAATTAAGGGCGCACATCAGACAGGGCACTAGGAGTATGATCCTCGCGATTGGCAACTGTACAACGAGACTGCGCTTAGCGGAATTCGCTCAAAACGAAGGCTTCGAACTTGCCACGGCTATTCATCCTCGGGCAACAGTCGCGAGCGATGTCTCAATCGGAGAAGGCACTGTGGTCTCGGCTGGCGCCGTCATAAACCCGGGTGGCGTGGTTGGGAAAAACGCTATCGTTAACACTTGTTCAAGTGTGGATCACGAGTCTGTTATCGAAGATGGCGCTCACATAGGGCCGGGTGCACGTCTGGGCGGTAGGGTTCGAGTCGGACGCGCCGCATGGATAGGAATCGGCGCCACAATCAAGGACCGCGTGACTGTAGGAGCAAACTCAATAGTGGGTGCAGGCTCGGTGGTATTGAAAGACGTTCCGGAGAATACGGTTGCTGCCGGCACTCCGGCGCGCGTTGTCAGAGATGTCTATCCGGATGAAAACTAGCAGGGACGTTTCCGACCTGGCGATCTTTGGAAACTCGCCGGCATTCGCGGAAAAGCTCTACGTTGGGCGACCGAACGTCGGCGATACCACCAAAGTGCTTGAGCGGATCAAAGAGGCGCTCGACAACCGCTGGCTCACAAACCATGGGCCCTTGGTTCAGGAGCTAGAACGTCGGATTGCAAAGCTCCTGGGAGTCAAACACTGTATCGCTATGTGCAACGGGACCGTTGCACTCGAGATTCTAATAAGAGCACTCGAACTCTCAGGTGAAGTAATCATTCCCTCATTCACTTTCGTTGCCACTGCTCACGCACTTCAGTGGCAAGAGATTACCCCGGTTTTCTGCGATATCAATCCTGAGACTCACAGCATAGATCCCCGTCGCATCGAAGAGTTGATTACCCCACGAACTAGCGGGATTATCGGCGTTCATCTGTGGGGTCGCGGTTGCGATGTGGAGCAGCTTAGCGAGATAGCCCGAAACAACAGTCTGAAGTTGATCTTCGACGCCGCTCATGCATTCGCCTGCTCTCATGGCGGAAAGATGATCGGAGGTTTCGGCGAGGCCGAGGTTTTCAGTTTTCACGCCACCAAGTGTTTTAACACTTTCGAGGGCGGAGCAGTAGTCACCAACAACGATGAGTTGGCGGCGAAGATCAGACTGATGAACAACTTCGGCTTTGCAGGTTACGACAATGTGATCTACATCGGCACGAACGGAAAAATGAGTGAGATATCGGCCGCCATGGGTCTAACCGGGCTTGATGGTCTAAACGATTTCATTTCAGTCAATCGGCGAAACTACGAAAGGTATCGATCTGAGTTTGAGGGTTTGCCTGGTGTCCGCCTGTTTCCCCATGACCAAGCTGAGGAGGGCAACTATCACTATGTGATCGCAGAGATTGACGAAGAGTTAGTGGGAGTGACTCGCGATCTGATGATGGAGATCTTGTGGGCCGAAAACGTCATTGCTCGGCGGTACTTTTATCCTGGCTGTCATCGAATGGAACCCTATCGGTCACTCTTTCCCACAGCCGGCGGCCTTCTACCTAAGACTGAAGAGTTGACAAAACGAGTGCTCGTTTTGCCGACCGGCACGGCAGTCAATGAGATTCAGATAGCCGCAATCTGCGAGATCATCCGGCTGGTTCTTTGTAATGCGAAAGAGGTCACGGCAAGATTGAACTCTCGCCACCTCTCCACTCCCTTGACTGCGGCAGAGCCGATCACAAGTTATGCGCGGACTGGCCAGTAGAAGATGCACCCCCACATCGGAAGAAAACTCTTACCGTTTCAACGGCTACTGTTTAGTCCACGCTACACCGCGCTTTTTTACTACTATCGCCGGCGAAAGGCGCCCTTCATCCTAGCCACTAAGCCTGTCAGGACTCCGGCCCGAGGGAACTGGGCAGTTCGCTACTTAACCTGCAAGGATCTGGTCCTGGAAACATTGTGGGCCGCGAAGTCTTTGTTTAGATTTGTTGAAGCTCCGCTCTATTTTCACGAGGACGGATCGTTTGATAGGAAATGTTTTCAGCTAATCAAGGAACATTTTCCCGACGCCCGAATCATTACCAGAAAAGAGTCTGATGAGAGAACTATTCCTTTGCTTTCAGAAAAATGTCTGAATGTCAGGCAAGCGCAGTTCATGTTCTTAAGAGTCTTTGATTTTCAGGTGTGGGCTGAAGAGCCGTACCTACAGGTCGATGCCGATGTTCTGTTCTTCAAACCGCCCGACGCGATCAAAGGGCAACGAGCTCTTTATAATTGCGGCCCACGCGATCAGTTAGAACACACCGGATGGGACCATTCGGTGATCCTGCAGCAAACAGGCTTGGACTTAAGAGGGTTCAACGCCGGTCTGTTGTTCCTTCCGTATCGACTTAGCTTTGAGAGAATCGAACATTGGCTAGATGTTCTGGGCACGCCCTCTTATCCATGGGCCACCGAACAAACGATTCTGAATCTGGAAACGGAAACAATGGGGGCAGATCCTCTCAGCCCGGATTACGACATATACGAAAGACACTGGCCTGACGTAACTTCCGAGCATTATCTCGAGAGAAGCAGGCTGAATATGTACCGAAAAGGCTATCCTGTCTTGCAGCCTCGGCTCGTTAATGGCTGCCAGGAATAGTGCAGTCGAAAGGCCAGGCATTACGCATTAATGGTACCCCGGCTCTCAGTCATCACCTGCGCCCACAATCCGCGATCTGACTATCTCCAGGAAGTCATCGGAGCGCTCAAGAATCAGACGCTCCCACAGTCCCGCTGGGAATACCTGCTAATCGACAACCTTAGCAAAGAGCAGCTCGCAAGACGTGTCGATCTCTCATGGCACTCAAGCGCCAGACATATCAGAGAAGAGAAACTAGGACTTACGCACGCACGCCTTCGTGGCATTCGTGAAGCTGCGGGCGACATACTGGTGTTCGTCGACGACGACAATGTTCTGGATGCGGACTATCTTGAGCAGGTCGTGCTCGTGGCCGAGGAATGGCCGAGACTGGGTGTCTGGGCGGGCCAAAACCGACCCGGGTTTGAGTCAAATCCACCCGATTGGACAAGACAATACTGGAGCCGCCTGGTAATCCGTGAGTTTGATTCCGATCGCTGGTCGAATCAGCCGTCGCAAGCTGACACCATGCCATGCGGTGCGGGAATGGCCGTTCGAAAATCTGTAGCCGATTACTACGCCGGCCTCCATGACAAAGGCAAGCGGAACATAATCATGGATAGGACCGGTGATTCCCTCGTGTCGGGCGGTGATTCCGATCTGGCAATCTGTGCCTGTGATTGTGGGCTTGGGATGGGTCTCTTCGCCTCTCTAAAACTGACTCATCTGATCCCGGCCAGCCGACTAACCGAAGACTACCTAGCTGGCTTACTGGAAGGCCTTGCGTACTCAGGAATTCTGCTCAATTCGTTTCGTTCGTCGACTGGATCTCTCAGCGGAAAATCATCAGGCCGCAAACGGCTTACTAAGATGGCCGATCTTGCCCGGTTGTTAATTCGGAATCGACGCGAGCGGCGGTTCTTTCGCGCTGTGAGAAATGGTGAAGAGAAGGCGCTAAAGTTCCTGCTTAACGGACACCAGGTGAATCATTAGTCGATGGTTTCTTTAGCACCCAACTCTGCTTCTACGAGCTGTGCTTGGCACAACCCATCAGTGTCCGATGCTTCGTCCCTGAAGCGTGAGCTACGTGTTTTGCAGATATTCTCTGCCTTGGGAATGGGAGGAGCCGAGACTTGGTTGATGTCGCTCTTAAAGTACTTTCGTGAGCACAGCGCAGACTGGCCTATAAATGTGAGTTTTGATGTGTTGTTGACCAGCGGCGAGAAGGCGATATTCGACGATCATGCGATGGCCCTGGGCGCGAGGTTGTTCTATCTCCGTTTTGGTAGAGGAAACCTGGTAAGTTTCGCCCAGGGGTTTCGCCGGATACTCGCAAGTGGGAATTACGATGTTATTCACGACCATCAGGATTACATCGCCGGCCTGCATTTCTTGTTGGGCGCTGGTGTTCTTCCTGCCACTCGAGTAGCTCACGTTCACAATCCGCTCTATCACAGAAGCAACTATGCAACCGGCTACATTAGGCGGACTACCAACTCCACCGGCAAATGGCTTATATCGCGTCTGGCAACTCACGTGATGGGAACATCACGGCGAATACTGAGCGAATACGGATTTCACGAGTCGCCTTCGACCAATATTGTTTTGGATGCCGCTCACTGTGGGTTTGACGTACTGCCGTACCAGGGTAATCGCACGCAAGCGCATGGCGAACTTTGCCGAGAGTTGGGTTGGCCGGACTCGGCCAAAGTCATTCTCTTTGTCGGCAGACTCGAAGGGGCTGAGACTGTTTATAACGGCCGACGAATGACCCACAAGAATCCTGTGTTTGCTTTGGAGGTAGCACGAGAGTGCATTGTGAAGGACGCCGGCATACATCTCGCGATGGTTGGTGGCGGTGAGGAAAAACAAAAGGAATTGGAAGCAGCAGTAACCGAGTGGGGACTCCGCGATAATGTCCGCTTCCTGGGCATGCGCTCCGATGTACCGCGACTCATGCTCGGATCCGACCTCTTACTCTTTCCCTCTCTTGCCGAGGGACTTGGAATGGTCGTCGTTGAAGCCCAAGCAGCTGGGCTTCGAGTGCTTGCGTCCGATACAACTCCGCGTGAAAGCGTTGTCATTCCAGAGTTGGTTGACTTCGCACCGCTCACCGCTGATCGCGAACATTGGGCTGCCGAGGCAATTCGCTTACTGAATCTTGAAGGTCCTGATCCAACTCGATGCAACGCAAAGGTAAGGAACTCCGCGTATTCCATAGAGAACTCGGCAGCCAAGCTGGTCTGTCTGTACGGCCAGTCTCGCTAAGACGTGTCTGCGCATTTCGATGTTTCAATCTCTAAAGCAACTCTCCAATGCTCCCTCTTTGCACAAGGGTGTGATAGCTGCAAAAAGGCTTTGGTATCGAGAGCGCGGCGAGCCTGTCCAATATGGACCGCATAAGCTCCGGTATCTTCCGGGCACCAGGCCTGTTAGGTTGAAATACATCAATTCGCCGGATGCGACAGTAAGAAATGACGTTATGCAGATCAATTTCTTTCTTGATAGTGTGAAGCCAGGCGACTTTGTGTTGGATATTGGCGGACACTTTGGCCAGTACGCGGTCTTGCTGGGTTCGCTCGTTTCAGATCGGGGACGAGTAGTCAGTTTTGAACCTGATCCCAGAGCCAGAGAAACGCTTGACGTCAATCTTCAGCTTAATTCCTTGTTTGATCGGGTTGAAATAGAATCGCTCGCTCTCTTTGATCAAGAAGGAGAACATACGTTCTTTTCAAAGGGAGCTGATTCCATGTCCTCTCTGGCAAGGTCGGGCCTGGGCAAGAATGCTTCATCACCAGACGTCGTTAAATATACGGTCAGGACCATTCGCCTTGATGATTACCTTGCCACAAGAAATCTGGGCTCGCCGCAATGGATCAAGCTTGATACCGAAGGAGCAGAAATCAACATACTGAACGGTGCTTCTGAGCTGCTAAAGTCTGGTGTAATCATCATCTGCGAACTACATCCATATGCGTGGGAAGAATTCGGCACCAGCTTTGATGAACTGCTAAGGCTCGTTATTAATGCCGGTAAAACGATCGAGTACCTTGACTCGTCCATGCGAATTCAAGACGGCGCCTCTTACGGCTCGGTCATAATACGTTGATGGTCGCGCAAGTTTACTCTGAGAAATTGACTCCCCCCCTTGAAACTTCAAACGGAAGTATTCGTGTTCTCCACATAGTCGAGAATCTTGCCGGCCAAGCGGTAGAGTCGTGG
>JAMQPI010000163.1 GCA_023717565.1 Pyrinomonadaceae bacterium
TCACCTTCTGCGATGGGCGGTACTCGAGCGAAGCGGTTTCCAGCGTCCATATTTCCTGTTTGTCGCCTTCGCCTTTCTGTTTCTTGTAAAAGCCGCCTTTGGTCTTATTGCCAAGGATCCCGCGGGCCACCATGTTGGTTAAGAACTCCGGCGCCACGAACATCTCGCGCTGGTCATCATCAGGCAGCGCCTCGTAAAGGTTCTTAATAACGTGAGAAAAGACGTCGAGGCCGACCAGATCGAATGTTCGGAAGGTCGCCGTCTTGGGACGCCCCACAGCG
Source organism: Pyrinomonadaceae bacterium (assembly GCA_023717565.1). GTDB lineage: Bacteria > Acidobacteriota > Blastocatellia > Pyrinomonadales > Pyrinomonadaceae > PSRF01. The sequence goes on from JAMQPI010000163.1 coordinate 282, forward strand.
GGTCCGGTCAGCTTGTCGACTTCCTCGATAGAGTAACCGTCTTCGAGCATCGTCTTGATGGTGAGCAGTGCGCCGAAGGTGCCAATGCGATTGGCGATGAAGTTAGGACGGTCCTTCGCCGGCACCACGCCTTTGCCCAGTCGTTGATCGAGAAAGCCAAAAAGGAAGCACGAGACCTCGGGTTTGGTCCATTCGGTCCGAATTAGTTCGACCAGATGCAGGTAACGCGGTGGGTTGAAAAAGTGGACACCGCAAAAGTGGGCGCGGAAATCTTCTGAATGACCTTCAGCAAGGAGCCGGATGGGAATACCGCTGGTATTTGAAGCAACGATTGACCCCGGTCGCCTGTGTTGTTCCACGCGCTCGTATAGCTGGCGCTTGATGTCCAGGTTTTCGACGACGGCTTCGATAATCAGGTCACGGTCTTTTAGTTTGGGCAGGTCGTCGTCGAAATTCCCAACTGTCACCAACGCGGCCTGGTCCGGAGTAAAAAAGGCAGCGGGCCGGGCCTTTTTGGCGGCTTCCAAACCGGTGCGGGCGATGCGGTCGCGCACTTCTTTTGACGCGAGGGTCAGCCCTTTTTTCTCTTCTTCGGGTGTCAGTTCGCGCGGGACAATATCCAGGAGCAAAGTGGGCACGCCAGCGTTTGCCAGGTGCGCGGCAATTTGCGCCCCCATGGTTCCCGCACCGAGAACTGCCGCCTTCTCAATTCGCATATTCGATTGCCGACCTCTTTCCTTGGGTTTCCGGGAGACTATAACGCAGATTTAGGCAAGACATCATACTGAATGAGCCCTCATTCAGCAACCTCCCGAAGGGGAAAGCTGCCCAAAAAACGAACGATCCCACGAACCCGCACGAAAAGGGTGGCTTAATTCGGTTTGCTTAGTGTCATTGCCGTGGACCGCTTGGCTGATGGATTCGAAATCGTCTTACCGAAGTCGTGGTGCGGTATCTCCAATTTTTCCGGCCGACTATGAAAAGAATTTGACAGCAAGAATCGGAGTGCAAGGAAGGGAGCTCGCTGCTATTTTATGCTTGGTACCGCAGTCTTCAGAAGGTCCTGAATGAACACTTCAACAAAAAACACTCTGAGCGGGGTCGTGAAGACAATATCGCCAACTCCATTAGCTATTGACTCGGCACAAGGCATTGCGAAGCGAGTCGAAGCGATCGATTGGGGGCGGGTTTCCGAAGACCTCGACGCAGGAGGTAGTGCGCTGCTTGAGCGTCTTCTTTCTCCAGACGAATGCCGGGCGATAGCCAGCCTTTACTCTCAGGACGACATCTTCCGCAGCACTGTCGTAATGGCCCGGCATGGCTTCGGGCGCGGAGAGTACAAGTATTTCAGTTATCCGTTGCCCCATCTCATTGCGAGCCTCCGCACAGCCGTCTACCCGCATCTTGTCTCGATCGCCAATCGTTGGAACAGGGCATTGGATATTGATGTTCGCTACCCCGTGACGCACTCAGACTTCATCGAGCGGTGTCATCAGGCTGGCCAGATCAGGCCGACCTCGCTTTTGCTCCGGTATGGTGCCGACGATTACAACTGCCTGCATCAGGATCTTTATGGCGAACATGTCTTCCCGCTCCAGCTCGCCATCCTGCTATCTGAACCCGACAGAGACTTCACTGGAGGCGAATTCGTGATGACAGAGCAGCGCCCGCGTATGCAGTCGCGACCGATGGTGGTGCCACTGCGGCAGGGGAGCGGCGTTGTGTTCGCAGTTCATAATCGTCCCGTGCAGGGTACTCGGGGCGTCTATCGCGTGAATCTCCGGCACGGCGTCAGTAGCATCCGCTCGGGACATCGTCATACGCTCGGCATCATCTTTCACGACGCGCAGTGAGCGTGACCAACTCCAGGATCGTCTGGCTGCGATAAGGCGTGAGTTCTACCAACGCACAAGAAAATCCCGCAGGGTCTGAAACATTCCCTCAAACGACGATGCGCAGAAAAGGACAGGCTGGTAGTGAGTCGGGTCATACTCGTGACCTGATATTGCTTCCAGGTCCAGTTCGCGAAGGTCTGCTTTGTGCATGGCCTCCAATTCTCCGGCCGACGACAGGAGCCCGGTGCCATAGGCTTTCAACTTCCCACTTTCGCGGAGCACTCCAAATTCGATCGTAAACCAATAGATGCGTGATAACCGATCCAGCGCTTCTGCTGAAGTGGTTCGTTTGACAGCTTTACCAAACAATCGATTGAGTTCGGCAAGGCTTTCACAGGCGAGAGTCACACCGTGACCTACTATCTCGTGGACCACATCCGGCTCCGGTGTGTAGTGCGGAGTCGAGTGATGCCGTATGTACTGGGTGCAGAGGAATGCCCCATCGGCTAGAGACTCAAGGAATACACGAGGTTCGACCAGGCCAGCCACCGGCTCAAGTCGAAACCCGCTGATGGCCCGGACCTTCTCACTCACCTCACGGAGTTGAGGGATGCGATCAGAATCAAGGTGTAGCCGTTCAACCGCCTCCAGATATTCGGCGCAGGCGTGAGCTTGATGAGCTGGTAGCAGCGCCTTCCAAATGGTGGCCCAAACTCGGTGCTCCTCCTGCGTGTAAGGAGCATCCGGAATGTCTTCGCCAGCCTTGTAGCCAAGCGCTATTTGCGCAATCCGGTTGCGGCGGTCGCGATAGTCCTGGTCGCGGAAGCCGGGATGGTCGGGATCCAAACGGACCATCGTATTCCGATCGGCCGGCAGATCATCCGTATCAACCGCGACCAGTCGCATATCGACGTGATCGGCCAGTAACGATGATTTTGATTGGTTCGCCATTTTGATATCTCCATCCCGCAAGTTCTTGTGGGCTCGACGCCCTAAAATAAACCGGCCACCGATCCTTCGACTGGAAGGACCGATGGCCGGTTTGGAAACCTGTCTGGTAGTCTTACGCGCCTAGCGCAACCCGACAGCTCTTCGCCCGACCGTCCCTCCACCAGGAGAGCGGACCATAATAATAGTAATAATGGTGGGTCATGCTGTCTGTTGGTTCAATCATTAGGATTCGTCTCATCCCAATTGGCTACGATAGGCTGGCGGCAGTCATGAGGTCAAGCCAAAAGTTCGGGACTTACCGAAATCGGAGACTCCGAGTCCTTATCTAACAAATCGCAGGGTTCGTCCTTCCCAATCCCGTAGGGATCCAATGTTTATAGCCCGTCGTGCCCAGAGAACATCGAAGCTCCCTAGGAGCGAAATACGATGTTAGCGTCACACCTCTCCAAGAAACATTTCGCTCCTACGGATTTGCAGATAACGGTCGAGTCCGGGCTCTATAGACATTCCATCCCTACGGGATTGTGGTGGTCGTGAACACTCGCTTCAAAGGGCTAGTCAACGCAGCTTGAGGGTCTGCCGGCTAGCAAAAAACTCTGCCCACGGGTCACCCGCCTTTCGAGTGAGAGTGAGCACATTCTTTAGTGTGAAGTCTGTGATCTTCACACCCTTTTCGATCTGTTTCCAGGTCAGCGGCATCGAGACCGTTGCTTTGGGTTTAGCTCGCGTTGTGTAAACCGAAGCCAGACTCTTGCCGCGCGCGTTCTGCATCCAGTCCACATAAACCTGGTCGTGCTGTCTCTTTGCCAACGAGCGTTCCACCGTAGCAATCTTTGGCACTCGCCCCGCGATCTCTGAAGCGAGCAGCCTCGCAAACTCCGCCACCGCATCGTATTCGTTGGTGGGCTTCAGCGGTAGGTAGATATGGATTCCTGATGAGCCGGACGTCTTCGGAAAAGCCTGCAATCCGATTTCATCGCAGACCTGCTTTGTAATCAACGCCACTTCCAGCACGTTTTCCCAGGGCGCTTTTTTGGGATCGAGGTCGATTGCAATCCAGTCCGGCTTGGAGAGCTTCTTGACCGTTGAATGCCAGGGATGCTGTTCGATGGTACCCAGATTTACCAGGTGCAGAAGGGAAGGTAGCGTCGTGTACACAGCGTAATCAAGTTCGCGCCCTTCCTGATTTGTAAGCCGGACTGATTTGACGAATTGCGGTGCGCTTTCCAGATCCTGCTGAAAGAACATCGGCGCATTCACGCCTCGCGGCCAGCGTTGCAAGATGGCCGGTCGATCTTTCAAGTAAGGCAGCAGATAAGGACCAATCTGAATGTAATAACGGAGTAGATCAAACTTCGTGATCTTCTCATCAGGCCAGTAAACTCGATCGAGCGATGTCAGCGAAACGGGTTGACCGTCGACTGCCAGGATCAAGTCACCCTTGGGGTTTTTGAGAGCGAGAAACGCTTCTACCGAGATAACGGGGCCTTTTTTCCCGGCAGTTCTTTTGATTTGGGCTTTTTCGGTAGCGGTTGTTTTCTTCGCCATCCTTCCTAGGTGTGTGCGACTTTCGGTTGGACTGACGTCGAGTTGGTGTTTGCTGAATCAGCCGGAACGTAATAGAGGATGCGGTTACAGTTCTCACAAGTAACAACTTCCTCACCGCGGCGGACCTGCGACATTGCCTGCGGCCGGAGGGCCATAAAGCAGGCCATACACGCTCCGTTGCGGGCCTCGGCCACCGCGACTCCATCGCGGATGCGAACGCTAATCCGTTTGTAGTGGGCG
>JAMQPI010000169.1 GCA_023717565.1 Pyrinomonadaceae bacterium
CAATGCGGTAGCGGTGGGTCATGAGTTGCGATTCCACTCGGCCTTAGTGATCAGGAGCCCATGACCCACCGCTACCGCATTGTGGTACTGACCTCATGACACGCAGCTTAAGTGAGTGGCTATTCAGATGACAAATGAGAAATCGCAGATTAATCATGAGAAATGGAAAATTATGGAAAATGGAAATGACCCCTTAGTGACTGCAACATTACGGGGATTGAACCGACCCTTGACCCAAGAAACTACATGCGCCTGGCCCCACTCTGCGATAACATGCCGCCGCACCAACTAACCCGCCGCCATCTGAGGAGGATCCGCCGATGAAGGCTCTTCTGCTCATGCTTTCATTCTTCCTGATCACTGCCGTAGCAGTCGGTCAGAGACGCAGCAACGTATCCCTGTCAGGGACCATCGTCGATCTGTCGTACGGGTTTGATTCGGAGACTGTCTATTGGCCCACGGCTGAGGCATTTCATCTTGAGAAAGATTTCGAAGGAGTAACTGACAAAGGATTCTACTATTCTGCTTATAAGTATTCGGCTGCCGAACACGGGGGCACCCACCTGGACGCCCCAGTTCACTTCGCGAAGGGACATCTCACCGTCGATGAAATACCACTCGCACAGCTGATAGGAGCGGGAATCGTCGTTGATGTCACCAGGCAATGTGAGACAAATCGGGATTACCGGGTTACAGTTAACGATCTTATTGCCTGGGAGCGGCAGAATGGGAGAATCCCAAACGGAGTCATACTTCTGTTGCGCACCGGTTTCGGAAAATCTTACCCGGACCGCAAGAAATACTTAGGAACGGAGGAGCGCGGTACAGAAGCCGTTGCCAAGCTTCATTTTCCGGGACTTCATCCCGACGCCGCTCGCTGGCTAACTGTCAACCGATCAATAAAAGCTATCGGACTGGACACCGCCAGCATCGACTATGGCCAATCGACGCTGTTCGAGAGCCATCGCATTCTCTTTGAGAAAAACATCCCCGCGTTCGAAAACGTCGCCAACCTGCAAAAGCTACCACCCAAACGGTTCTCGGTGATCGCCCTACCTATGAAAATCAAGGGCGGTAGTGGTGGACCACTCCGCATTATTGCCATCTTGAATCGATGATGTGATTGCTGACCCGGTCGAGACCTCTCGGACTACTCGGCTGCGACCATCCTGTCAGCCGCGATGCGCAGGACCTCTCGCACTTGCCGATCCCAGTACCTTTTTAGCTGAGAAAGTTCAGGAATCTTGATTCACTGGAATTGTAGCCTGGGAAAACGGCTTGCACGTTGCGAGTCCCGAGGTGCTTCCTGGCAACCTCGCCGAACACGTCGCGGAAGTCGGTCGTGAGGGCGAGGTCGCGACCTTCATACAATTGATCGCTCTTCAACCCGGGCCAGCGCCCGTAGACCTTGCCGCCGCGAACGCTGTTGCCGATCACAAACATTGCGTTCGCGTGACCGTGGTCGGTGCCGCGATTGCCATTCTCACGCACCGTGCGTCCAAATTCTGACATCGTCAGGATCACTACGTCATCCATCAGCTTACCCAGATCCGCGACCAACGCGCCGATACCGCCACTAAAGTCCTGCAACCGATTTGCTAACTGGCCACGTGAGCTTCCCTGGTTTGTGTGAGTATCCCAGCCACCAATATCTGTGAATGCCACTTCCAGCCCTACACCGGCCTTGATGAGTTGGGCGATCTGGAAAAGTGAATTGCCAAAGGGCGAACGCGGATACTGCGCGCCGTTCTCCGGCTGATACTGTTTTGGATTCGCCTTCTTCAAAAGGTTTACCGCTTCGAAAGTTTCTTTTCCGGTTCCGCCCAGGACGTCGTTGACGCTTTGATCGTAGATGGCTTCAAATCCACCTTGTACGCTTGCCGAGGATTGTCCGGCGCGGATTGCGAAGTCAGCGAGGTTGGGGATCGTTAGAGTCGGGGCAATGCCCTGCATTACCCGGGGCATCGCCTGAGTCATTGAAACGGCGCGGAAGAGTGACCGAGTCGGATCAGTCTTGCTTTGCAGATAACGATTGAGCCATCCGTCCGGAGTTCCCTTTCGACCGGGTGTGGCCGATTCCATATAGTCCTGGGCGTCGAAGTGAGACCGTGTGTTGTCCGGCGAACCCACCGCATTAACGATGGCCAGCCGCTGGGAATCCCACAGCGATTTGAATGGCGTGAGCGCCGGATGCAAACCAAAGAAGCCATCGAGATCGAGCGCCGCGTCTGCGTTGCCAGGCTGTGGCTTGGGAATCGCAATCGCCGGGCGCAAATCGTAATACGCTCGTTCGCCGTGAGGAACGACCATATTGAGACCGTCGACACCGAACCGTTGAAAAATGGCGATCAGCGTCTTACGTCGTCCGCCCGTCAGTCGATTGCGAGTTTGAGCAACGAGCGCCCGTTCGAGAAACGAGGGTGCGGACAGCGATACTCCGATGCTGGCGAGTGCAATACCGCCCGACCTTAGAAAGAATCTGCGATTCATGTTCGTGACCTCGTGTTCCGAGTTCTGAGTTCTGAGTCCTGAGTTCCCGCTTGATTCTGTATCTACTTGATTCTGTGTCTAGTAGAGCCTCAAACTCGGAACTACCAGGTCATGTACCACTCAACCACAGAACCATTTGCCGTAGCCAATGGATCCCCAGCTCAACCAGCCCAGGTACCGCTCAACCAGATCCATTTGTACTTAGCCAATGTTGGTGTTCGACTATCCATAACCTCCCGGCACGGAATCATTTTTGGCACCGGTAGCTAACAACACTCGACCAGCCTTGAGTAGCTGCGGGCCTGCTTGAACTTTGGATCCATTGGCTACGGCAAATGGTTCTGTGGTTGACTTGTACTCGACCTGGTTGAACTTTGGATGAAACTCGAACTCGGAACTCGAGACTCGGAACAGCCTTACTGCCTCTGAAACTCTGGCGATCCCAATATTAGCCCGACAATTCTGGTTACCGGGTCTGCCACGTTAGCGTCAGCGCGGGCCAGTTGCTGTCGACGCTGACGCGGTTGAGTGTCGTTTCCATTGGTCCCCATCAGATTATCTGCCCTGCGTGTCGACTCAGAAGCAACTGATTCAAGCGGTCTTTCAGGCTCCTGCTCCAGTTGCTTCAGCAGCGTCTCTCTGGTACTCGGAGAAATCTCACCAGCCACAATCAGGCTCAGGAAACGATCCATGACGACCGCCTTGTCTACTGCGTGCCCGCTTGTTGAATCACCAGCGAACCGCTTGAGGTCGACCCGTGTCCCCGGAATACGATTGCTGGCCAGACTCAGACCAAAATTCAACCGCTCCAGCAATCCGCCAGTGTTAACCCAACTCTCCGCAGTGTCTGAATAACCATTTGGCGTCTGATAGAGATAGAGCGGTTCGCCCATCCTCGCGATCCATTGATGCAGTTGCGGGCCGCCATTGGTTTCGGCACCCAGCGTACGAATCGCACTAATTGCCAACTCGAAAGGCCGCTTAACTTTTGCGCGGTAAGCCAACGGAGAGTTGAACTCCGTCGAAAAGAAGATCGCTTTAAGCGTTACCCGAATATCGCCATCACTCTTGGTGAACTGAGCAGCAACGCGATCGACGAGTACTGATGAAGGGTTATCCTGGACGAAGTAGCGCAACAGCTTTGTAGCTATGAACTTCGCTGTCGATGGATGGCGGGCAAGAATGTCCAGCACCAGACGGCCATCTTTTATTCCGCCACCTGCGGGAATCTTCTGGCCGAGTACTATCTTCTCCCCTTCGTCGTGCATGCGAGCATTGAAATAAAACTTGCCAACATTCTCGCGTGCTCCTGCTCCCATGAGGGCCATCACCGCAGCACCGCCACCGCGAGGCGCCAGTATGGTCCAACCCGTGAAGCAACGCGCCACTTCCTGCACGTCCTTTTGAGTGTAACCACCGTCGACTCCCAGCGTGTGTAGTTCCATCAGCTCGCGCGCGTAGTTTTCATTGATACCTCGCGGTTGCCTGGGTGGCTGAGCCGGCGCCGGTGGCATGTTCGCCCCTTGCTGCGCCGTCATCCTTCCGCGCCGGCCTCCTATCAAGCTCCCGAAAATTGAATCACCCGGACCACGCCCGCGATTTGGCCCGCTGCGTCTGGCCTGGGCGTTCGGACTGACACTCTGAAAGTTGTCTAGATAAAAGAGCATCGCCGGACTCTGCGCGGTCGCCAGCAGGAGATCGTGAAACTTACCCAAAGTATTCGGACGAATTGTGTCGCGATCATAAGATGTCAGGAGCCAACGATCGGCGCCCTTGCCGGCAAACACATTGAAGTGGTTGGTCCAGACATCGACCAAGACCTCCTGCAGCTGGCGTTCGCTGTAAACCGCTCGCAAGATCCGCGACGCCTGTAACTCAGCAGTAATCTTCTGCGGAAGCTGCAATCCGTTTTGCAGGTAATAGTCGCGAACAACGCGACGATACTCTTCATTGTTCTTCGCCGGTGGATCGGAATTGCGACTCGTCTCTTTTCCTTTATCGGGCATCGCCTCCGGCATCATCGATTCACCGGAACCTGGCCGCGATGGGGTCTGTGATTCAGACGGCTTGCTATTGTTTTGCCGCAAAGCATCAAGGTCCTCTGGCAGATCGCCACGCCGTTGAAGCTGACGGAGCAATTGGCCGACCTGAGGATATCTCTCATACAACTGCACCGTAGTCATTGACAGCGTAGGAAGGTCCTTCACTTTAGTTTCTGCCAGCGCGTCAGATATTTTTCCAGGATCGAGTTGCTGTTCAATGTAGCGTTCCACGCCCATGGCCTTCACACGCTCCAAATCTCCGGGACGCGCACCGAAACCCAAACGGTTTAGCACGTGCTGAATGCGCTGCTCATCGCTGAGACGACTCGGCGCCTGCCTCTTTTGCTGCTGAGCACCAACATCAATGGCAACCGTGGTCGCAAGCACCGCCGCCATGGAAATCAGCGCGAGGCAGCGTCGAGCGATCTGGACTGTGGAACTGGAGCTTTGTCTGAAGATTCTCATATAGCACCCTTAACTTGTCTGCGGAGACACAGGTCCTTTGAAATTGACGCAAATAACCGGACACCACATTAGACGCGCTAGGAAGGTAGACGGCTGAAGAAACACTCGATCCACGAAACCACACGAAGAAACAGGAGGCAGGAGCAGGAGGCAGGAAGCAGTCAAACGACGATGTTATTGGAACTTGCTTCCTGCCTCC
>JAMQPI010000174.1 GCA_023717565.1 Pyrinomonadaceae bacterium
ATTGAGTTTGTTGCTCGTCGCCCTAAAAACGCAAAGCGGCGTCGCGCAAAGCCTTGCCGCCGCACTCCAAAAATTGCAGTTTTCATCTAGACTTGGAAAGGAGGAAACAAATGCCTTACGAGAAGTTAACAATTGGAGGCGCTAAACAGGAAATCCTGTCGTGGGCCAATCACGCGTTTAGCACCGAAGAGCAATCGATGCTGCGCAACGTTTCGCGCTTGCCTTGCTTGTTCAAGCACGTTGCCTTGATGCCGGACGCTCACCTGGGCAAAGGCAGCATGGTCGGGTCGGTTGTCGCTACGAAGGACGCAGTGATTCCGGCGACCGTCGGAGTGGATATCGGTTGCGGAATGATGGCCGTGAAGACGCCGTTCAAGAGTGGGATTCTCGACGGCAAGTTGAGGGACCTGCGCCTGGCCATCGAAGAACAGATCCCGGTTGGCTTCAATGCCTACCAGGAGTCGGTTGACGAATCTTCGTGCTGGGAAGGTTGGAAAGACTTCAGCGAGCTTCACGAAGGCGTGCACGACCGCAAGGCTAAAGCGATGAAGCAATTGGGCACGCTGGGTGGCGGCAACCACTTCATTGAAGTTTGTCTGGATACCGAGAACTTCGTCTGGCTGATGCTGCACTCGGGTTCGCGCAACATCGGCAAAGAGCTGGCCGAGCGTCACATCTCGACGGCCAAGAGCTTGTGGCGTTTGTCGGAGCTTCCCGCTCCCGACCTCGCTTACTTCATCCAGGGCACGCCGGAATTTGCGGCTTACTGGAAAGACCTGAAGTGGGCGCAAACCTACGCAATGAAGAATCGGGAGATCATGATGGCGCGTTTGTTGAAGAGCTTCAACAAGATGTTCAATCACCGTAAGGAGTTCCGTCCGGAACTCGCGGTTAATTGCCATCACAACTACGTCGCGCTTGAGCAACACTATGGCGAGGAAGTCTTCGTTACCCGCAAGGGCGCGATCAATGCTGAGAGAGATGTTTACGGCATTATTCCCGGATCGATGGGCGCGAAATCGTTCATCGTGAAAGGACGAGGTCTGGCGGAGAGTTTCAACTCCTGCTCTCACGGGGCGGGACGCAAGATGTCGCGTGGTGCGGCCAAACGGGCCTTCACCAAAGACGACCTGGCTCGTCAAACCTCGGGTGTTGAATGCCGCAAGGATGTAGGCGTGCTGGATGAAATTCCCGGAGCCTACAAATCAATCGAAGCGGTGATGAAGAACCAGGCAGATCTGGTCGAAATCGTTGCCGAGATCAAGCAGGTGGTCTGTGTAAAAGGATGAAGGCGGAAGGATGAAGGATAAAGCCTAGTTCCTTCACTTCCACTTTCATCCTTCATCCTTCCGCCTTCATCCTTCCCCTCGGGGCGTGGTGTAACGCAAGCATCCGAGTCCTGGGAACTCGAGGCGACAGTTCAATTCTGTCCTCCCCGACCAAAAACAAGAATTTCGGATTTCGGATTGCGAATTGCGGATTTGTCGGAAAGCGTTCGATCCGAGTCCCACCAAACTTCCTAAATCCGAAATCCGCAATCCGAAATTCTTTTTACGCTCCTGTAGCTCAACTGGAAGAGTGCGACGCTTCGAACGTCGAGGTTGCGGGTTCGAGCCCTGCCAGGAGTTTCAAAATCTTCGCGGGAGTGATGTAGCTGGAAACATTCGAGTCTTCCAAACTCGCTTCGAGAGTTCGAATCTCTCCTTCCGCTCCACAAATACAAGGATGAAGGATGAAGGATGAGGAATGAAAGCGTGTTTTCATCCTTCCGCCTTCATCCTTACTCTGCGCGCGTCGCCAAGCGGCTAAGGCTCCGGATTGCAAATCCGGTATCGTGAGTTCGAGTCTCACCGCGCGCTCCAGTTTCTTTCCCTAACAAGCAGGCAATCGCCTGACCCATAGACCAAAGGAGATCACGAAATGAAGCCAGAACAAAAACCGATCAGCCCCGAAGGATCTTCTCATTCGCTTCGCGCGGAGGGAGGTCGCGGTCGATAGTGACCGGCTTGTGGAAAAGCCGGCACGAGCGTTCCGTGTCGTCTTGAATCACGCGGCTCTTCGGAGTCCGCCAAGAAATAGAAAGAGAGTATATGGAAACGCAGTTACTAGAAACCATGTTTGGACGCATGGGAGCGCGATTGAAGATAAGCGAAACAGTTAGCCGTCGGCGCCCCGCCGGGATCGACATTCGATCCGATAAGTGGGGTGAATACTTCGACATCGGAGTCGAGGCGACCGACCTGGTTGAGTATGAAGTGATTGATATTCAGCCGCGTCAGAAGCACCTGCTCCTGATGGCGCGACGGGACAATAGCAAGCAGAAATTCCTTTGCGGACACGACGAGCGCCACTGGTTTGTCTGCGCGGTTCCGGGCGAATCGGTGACAAACGTCAGATCTGCAATGGAAGCACTGCAGCCATTGGAAGTACGCACGGCCGTTGGTCGCAGAGTCAAGCGTATCAAAGACCGTCTGCGTCGTCGCAACAAAGCCTTCGTTCGGCAGGGCGAGTGGTTCTTCGTTCCAGCTCCTGAGCTCTCCGTTAACCCAAAGTTAGTTTTGAGAAATGAGCCGATCAGCCGTGGCGGCGGAAGCAAACCCCACTTGTGTCAATTCCTGTGGAGAACAGGAGGTGATGCAGTCTATGTCTGTCGTCACTATCCCCAGGGTGTGACTTCCGATACCTACACCCATCTTTTGAGGACCAATTCAGAAGCTGGCGGTTGGGACTGGAGGCAGATGTTTCGCGACGCTAACGTTTACGTCCGCGGTCGCATCTGGCATCCAGACCACAAGACCGTCGTACTGGATGGCTGGCATCGCGTGTTGATGAACACCGAGCACCTGGCCCCAGGCGCCAGAAACGTCGTTTTTCTCGATTAACTCTTAACTTCAAGAGCGGTAACTCGCGCCATGCGAGTTGTTCCTCACAGCCGCTCTTGATTCCAAATTGTTCTCATCCCAGTTGTTACTACTAATCAAACGAAAGGAGGTGCCGAGTGATGGCAATTAATGGCCGAGTTCTACTACTCAATCAAACTTACGAACCGCTTGGCACCGTCAGTGTCGCGCGGGCGATAGTCATGACCTTCAAGAACACCGTGTTCGTCGAGGAACTGGATGGCGATCGTGTCCTGCGGTCGGCGCGCGCAGAGTTCCCGGTGCCCTCGGTCATTCGTCGTCGCACGTACATCAACGTGCGTCGTCGCCGCGAAGCGTCGGGAATGAAACGACTCCGAATATATATGCGCGACAAGTTTCGTTGCCAGTACTGCGGTGAGAAGTACGGTGTGGGCGAACTGACCCTCGATCACATCCAGCCACGTTCGCGTGGTGGCGACAATTCGCCGGTGAATATCGTCACCGCGTGCATTGCGTGCAACAACCGGAAGGGCAATCGCACGCCGGAAGAAGCACGGATGCCGTTGCTGACTTCGCAGTCGACGCTGCGGGTAAAACTTGAACGCGTGGTGCTCTGTCACTACGCCGAGGCCCGCGCCGAGTGGCGCAAGTACCTCTTCATGGACGTCCACGATGATCGGGATGTCATGGAGAAGGTACCGATAGAGCCTGGACGCAGGCTTTTCAAGAAGCCCTTGCGCTAATAGCCGATTGCCGATTGCCAATTGCCAAATTGAGCTTAATTCCTGATGTTTGGGGTTTTGATTCAAACGGCAATCGGCAATTGGCAATCGGCAATATCTCGGGTCGGATAGCTGAGACGGATTAGCGATTCCCTGAAAAGGAATAGAGGTTGGTTCAATTCCAACTCCGACCACCAAAAGCAAGGATGAAGGCGGAAGTATGAAGGATGAAAGCAAGATACCGCGGGTATTCTTCATCCTTCCGCCTTCATCCCTCGTCCTTCAGTTTTCGCCCGAGTAGCTCAACTGATGGAGCGCTGGTCCTACAAACCAGAGGTTGAAGGTTTGAGTCCTTCCTCGGGCACCAAGAGCAAGGATGAAGGCGGAAGGCGGAAGGATGAAAGCGTATTGGCAACCTTGTTCTGATTCCACCTTCAGCCTTCATAATTCATCCTTTTCATTTATCGGGGCGTGACTCATCCCAGCAGAACGCTGACTGCGCGGGAGCGTGGAGTTCGAAGAGGTGTGTCGGCCTCACGCCCCGACCACAATCCGACGGGCGATGTAGCTCCAACTGGCAGGTCGGCTGTTTTGTAAGCAGCACTATGAGTTTGAAGCTCAACATCGCCTCCAGATTCCGGCCCACGTTCCCGGCATCGGTCTTCTAAACCGTACCTCAAAGTGTCGGGCGGAAAGGCGCGAGGTTCAACTCCTCCGTGGGCTTCCAGGACAAGGATGAAGGCGGAAGGATGAAGGATGAAGGAAGAATGAAAAAACAGAAAAACCAACCGGTTGGCGCGCGGTTGATCTGCAAATTCATATTTCATCCTTCCGCCTTCCGCCTCCAGCATTGCATTTGGCTGTGTAGCTCAAGCGGCAGAGCAAACGTCTCATAAGCGCGAGGTTGGTGGTTCGACTCCACCCACAGCCACCAGACTCGTTGGGCTGGTGATGTAACCGACAGCATAGAAGTCTTGCAAACTTCTTGTGAGGGTTTGAATCCCTTCCAGTCCACCAATTTGATGGCGATGTAGCTCAACTGGATAACAGAGCGTCGGTCTTGTAAACCGGACGATAAGGGTTCGACTCCCTTCATCGCCTCCAGTTTCGAAAGGATGAAGGATGAAGGCGGAAGGATGAAGGCGGAAGGATGAAGGCCTAACGAGTGGTCGTTTTCTCATTTCCGCCTTCATCCTTCCTAATTCATCCTTGCTCTTTGTGGCGTAGCCAAGTTGGTAAGGCACCGCACTGTTAATGCGGCCATGCGAAGGTTCGAATCCTTCCGCCACAGCCAGATTAGAAGGATGAAGGATGAAGGATGAAAGCGAGGTTCGTTGGGCTTAACTTTCATCCTTCATCCTTCCGCCTTCGTCCTTGCTTTTTGACCCGGAGCTCGAGCGACAGAGCAGCGGACTTTTAATCCGCCAGGTACGGGTTTGAGCCCCGTCGGGTCAACCAAGTCATTCATAACAAGTACAAAGTTCACTTCCCGCGGTGTAGCTCAACGACAGAGCACTCGATTGATAATCGAGCGACGTTGGTTCAACTCCTTCCACCGCGACCACATCTGAAGGCGGAAGGATGAAGGCGGAAGGATGAAGACTAACTACTGTCTAGTTGAAACATGGACTTTCATCCTTCATCCCTCCGCCTTCAGCCTTCCTTTCACGGGGCATAGCTCAACTGGAAGAGCAGCCGCCTTATAAGCGGTATTGGCGCCAGATTAGCGCAAGGTTCTGGGTTCGAATCCCAGTGCCCCGACCAAGACAAAGGATGAAGGCTGAAGGATTAAGGCGAAAGGAATGAAGGGCATAGTTGAACGCCATTCCTTTCATCCTTCCGCCTTCATCCTTCTTCCTTGCTTTTGCGGGATGGTGTAACTGGCAACACGCTGCGCTTTGAACGCAGAGACTGAAGGTTCGACCCCTTCTCCCGCAGCCATATTTTTCGCAAAAGGGTACTTCGATGATGAAAGTTGGGAATGGAGGTAACCAAACAATGAAATTAGCAGAAGCACTAATTCTACGGGCAGATTGCCAGAAGAGATTTGCGCAGCTGAAGTCGAGACTACTAGCAAACGCCAAGGTCCAGGAAGGTGATCAGGTCGCTGAAGATCCGAAGGAACTGGCTGCTGAACTCGAACGAGTTGCGGATCTGCTTGCCGATCTGGTCAAGCGCATTAACAAGACCAACTCCGCAACGCTGTTCGCCGGTGATGGAACTATCTCGGACGCGCTGGCGGACCGTGATGTTCTGGCTTCACGTCGGGCCGTTTACACCGACCTGGCCCAGGCGGCCGCCATTACCCAGCAACTCTTCACGCGTTCGGAAGTGAAGTACGTCCGGACGATCGATGTGGTTGAGATCCAGAAGCGCGCTGATGAACTCGCCAAGAAGTACCGCGAGCTTGACACCCGCATTCAGGAATTCAACTGGCTGACCGAACTGGTCTGAGACCTCGCCGACGAGGTCTCAGACCCACTAATCCGATGCAGATGGTAGCCGGAGAGAACAGAAGTGAGCACAAAACCCGCCAACTGGCAAAGTTGGTGCTGCGCCAATCGGCGCCTCTGGTGTCGCGAGGGGCCGCGTCAGTGGGTTCGACTCCCACCTGACAAATAACGCCCAGCAAAGTCACAAGGGTATTGAGGAATGTAAAAGTAACTACCGCGTGTTGGTCTGTTTGATTCGGTGAGGGTGGGTAAGGGGCACTGCATCGGTATGGCAAAGAGGTACGTCGGACTGGTTAGACGTAAGAATCGTCAGTGGTGAATTCATGTTCATTCGGTTTGTCAGCAGCGAGATCGACGAGGATTCGCACGTTTTGGCGGGTCTCTTCTGTGCTGCATCGCAACTGTGTGGCAATGGGCTCCCGCAATACGAACTCGACGCGCTTTCAGAGTTGAGGGACTGGTTCGATCTTCACCTGGAGTCCCCGGTTCAGCATCTGCCGCGAACTTGCCGCTATGAGCTAGCAGTGTGTTGGTTCAAACCAACCGCAAGAGAACACCTGACCCGGGCATGGGAGCTGATCACGATTCTTGAAAGGAACGACATTTTGATTTGGACGATCAAGTCACCGGAGACCGGACACATCTACTACGAAGACGACGCACAGATCTTTGCGGTGCCATCTCGTGATATGAGGATCGTACTTCAAGAAGTTTAGTGTTAGTTCATGTGGTTTATTGGATCGTTCTCCTCCGCAACTCAATCAGGGCCGATCCACGAAATCACACGAGCCACCACGAAACAAATTGGTGTAAGCTTGTTCAGCATCGGTTCGTCTGGCAGAACACAAGGAGGCGGTTCAGGAACGGAGCGACATATGAGCGAGAACCCACCCATTCGTATCTTGAGTGTCGATGACCACCCTTTGCTGCGCGAAGGGCTGGCAGCCATCATCAACAACCAAACAGACATGCTTCTGGTAGCCCAGGCAGCGAATGCCTGCGATGCCATCCAGATGTTTCGAGAACATCAACCTGACGTTACGCTCATGGACCTTAGACTTCCCGACATGAGCGGCATCGACGCGTTGATTGCTATTCGAAATGAATTCTCTGAGGCCCGCATTATCATGCTAACGACCTTTGAAGGCGACGTAGAAATTCAGCGCGCGTTGGCTGCAGGCGCGCGTGGCTATATGCTCAAGAGCATGCCTCCGAAGGACCTGGTAGACGGGATTCGTTCGGTGCACTCAGGTAAGAAACGTATTCCGACCGAGATAGCGTCCCAACTTGCCGAGCATCTCAGTGATGAGGCTCTGACCGCGCGCGAGATTGAGGTACTCGGTCAGATCGCCGGTGGGAACCGCAACCGCGACATCGCCGAGCAGCTCTTCATCTCCGAAGACACTGTCAAGGTCCACGTCAAACACATCATGGAGAAGCTGGGAGCCAGCGATCGGACGCAAGCGGTTGCGATCGCCGTACGTCGTGGCATCATTCAGCTGTGAACGGCTAGTATTAAGTGAGGCAAAACAGATGTCTGAACATTTGAACAAAAGGATCGCACTAGTGACGGGTGCGAACAAAGGAATTGGTTATGAAGTGGTGCGCCAACTCGCGAGCCAGGGCATTAAAGGTCTAGTCGGCGCGCGTGACGAGCAGCGAGGGAAAGATGCGGCCGCGAGACTCCGGGGAGAAGGGTTAGATGTCCAGTTTCTGCACCTTGACGTAAACGACGAGACGACCCACGAGCCTGCACGCCGTTTCATCGAAAGTAACTTCGGAAAGCTCGATATCCTCATCAACAACGCCGGCATAGCTCTTGACCTTACTCAGAAGCCGAGTGAGGTGGACTTGCAAACACTGCGCAAGACATTTGACACGAACTTCTTCGGCATTGTGTCGGTCACTCAAACGCTGCTTCCGTTAATCCGCAAATCTGACGCGGGGCGCATCGTTAATGTCTCCAGCGGGCTTGGCTCTTTGACGCAACACACCGATCCGGCCTGGGAGTTCTATCAATTCAAGCCCCTCGCTTACAACGCTTCAAAAACTGCGCTCAACGCCTTCACAGTCATGCTGGCGCATGAGTTGAAGGACACACCGATCAAAGTCAATTCCGCAGATCCCGGATATACCGCTACCGATATGAACGCTCACAGCGGCTACAAAACCGTCGCACAAGGCGCGTTGGTCCTCACCCAATTGGCGACGTTGCCAGCAGACGGGGCAACCGGCGGGTACTTCAACGATCAAGGTGTCGTACCCTGGTAGTTCTCAGCTGGGTGTCGGAGGCTTCTTCATGCCCAAATATTGAGCCCGCTGTTTTTTATCGAGGTGCTCTATAGCGTAGCGTAAGGCCACCCGCGGCATGTTGGCGGCGTGCTTGTTTAAGAACTTCAGCAGCGTTTGGCGATCTTTTGAGCCAGCCGCGCGCAGCCACCCTCCAACAGCCTTATGAATTAAGTCATGCTTGTCGTTAAGCAAGATTTCGGCAATCTTGAAAGTGTCAGTCACATCGCCTTGCTTGATGAAATAGTAGGTGCTGACAATAGCAGTCCTTCGTTCCCAAATGTTCTTAGACCGGGCCAGCTTGTACAAGATGTCGCGTGGTTTATCGAACAAGTAGCCGCCCACTACATAGGGTGCTGATCTATCGACCAAATCCCAATTATTGATTCTGTCGTGCCGCCTGATGTAGAGATCAAACAGTTCCTTCCTTCGACTTTCTGATGTTTTCTTTCTCCGGGCCTGGAAGTCCATGATACTCACCGCACCAGTTCTTACTTCATGGATTGGGCTTTCGAGCAATTTCGTAATTTCGCCCGGTGACATCTCAATGAACTCTTTCGCAAGTGCAAAAACCTGCCCCATCCTCACACCTATGAACGTGTCACCTTCGCCATACTCGCCTTTGCCGGACTTGAAGTAACGTTGGATCTTCTTGAGTTCTGCCGCCGAACGGTGAGCCTTTAGCCTGTCCACGAATTGTTTGGCGTTGATACCCGGTGACTTGTCGGCAGGTGTTTTCTTCATACTCATTGTCTGCTGTAGTTCCTGTACGAGACGTTCGTTATTTAGTTCTCAACCTTCCTCCCAGCCAAACACAAGGCAGACCAAGTACGACCAGCGCAATCGGATACCAAGCGGGGGCTATGTTCTTGGGTATCGTTACTATTGCACCCAGCGTACCTGCCACAACGCCGATTGCTCCGAGGATCATCACATATCGCATTTTGGGGATGGGTGCCAGGGCCGCAGTGATGTAGCCGCCCACTATCGTATAGATGCTGCGGTAAATGGTGGCGGTTACGACCATCCAGGTAGTATGAAAACCTTCGCTTGGTTGAGTGAAAATGCCGAGAGACTCCAGCAAGAGGTCCGTGCCGGTATGCGAGAGAACGATGAAGACCATTCCCGCAAGAATGGCAGCGATGCCTTTCAAGACATTCATTTTCACGCCTCGTTTAATTGTTAGTTGTGCTAGTTGGTTGTCGTCTGACTTTTTCCGGTTGCAGATCCTTTCGCGAAGATCTCGTCGAGGCGCTCGTAGCCATCGTTAACGCCCCTTTCCATTCCCGATCGGAGCATGCCATCACGGGCCGCAACCGACTGAAAAACAGATTGGCCCGTGAGCCTGGTCCTGTTACCCGGCAATGCTTCAAATCTTATCGTTTCGAGGATCACATTGCCTTTTTCCGGAAGCCCTTCAAATTCAAATGTGCTAATAATTCTCTCAGGGGCCAGGACCTCGTGATTCACTCCATGAAAGGCGTAGTCATTGCCGTCCGGATCCGTGTGAATATATCGATAGGAGCCGCCGTCTCTTGGTTCAAATTTGTCCAGAGTCATGGTGATCTCGCGTGGTCCAAGCCACTGGACATAAAGCTCAGGATCTGTGTGAGCTTTGAAAACGAGCTCTCGAGGTGCATCAAACTCCCTCGTGATGAAGACTTCTTGTCTGCCTGGTTCCGCGGTTATTGTGGTGTTGTTTGCCATCGCCCTTTCCTCCTAATCGTTGTTCGGTCGTGATTCTTGTTGATTCCTGCCGGGCGCAATTGCCATGCAGATATCGTGATGCGCGCCCCAGGCTTCAATTCGAACCGCTTGACGAGATGGCCTGGGGTCTCGCCATCGACGCGAGGTGTTCCGCCAGCTTGTCGTACGTTTCGGCCGCTCCGCTCGCCATTCCGGCCTTGATGAGCATGTCGCGGACCTCTTGCGACGGGAAAAGCGAAGTGTTGGTGAATATGGTCTTGCCGTCCTGCTCGACCAGCACGGGTAGTCACCAGCAACTCGCCCGGGTTCCAGTCTTCCCACGACTCCGTGTTGACGATCCGCTCCGGTGCCGCGATCTCTCGATCCGTTGGGTGTAGTGATCTGCAGATTTTCGCTGTTCATTTCCTTGTTGGTCATCGGTATCTCCTCTATCGCTTCGAGCGTCTACGTTTCTTCTCAGCCGTCTTCATTTCTTCGAGCAGGCCGTCCAGTCGCTGGAAGCTGTCCTCCCAAAACTGGCGATAGCCCTCCAGCCATTCGGTGGCTTCCGCCAACGGCCGGGCCTCGAGCCGGGAAGGCCGACGTTGCGCGTCGAGACCGCGCGAAATCAGGCCGGCCCGCTCCAACACCTTGAGGTGCTTGGAGATCGCGGGCTGGCTCATCGCGAAGGGCTCGGCCAGCTCCGTCACGGTCGCCTCGCCGGACGCGAGCCGGGCCAGGATCGCCCGGCGCGTGGGATCAGCGAGCGCCGCAAACGTAGCATTGAGGTGGTTTTGATTCGGCTGTTGATAACTGCTTGGTTGCATAACTGATAGGTTATGTGAGAATGCACGAGCCGTCAAGACACTGGACCGAAAAAATCCAAGGACTTTGAAGGTGTACAGAACCGGGAGCTAACCGCCATTCAACTCAATCCTAGTCGCGTTGAACGCGGTCGCAATCGCTCGTGGTTCGGCCGCGTCTCCACCAATTCCGCGGCAATACCACGAAAGCAGTATCAAGAGTTACTCCTATTGCTGGATTCGCGCTTCGACTGGGTCGAGTATTGTTGATGTTCAGTTTCGCTCTGAGGACGAGACATTGGGGGGTGCTGAACTGCAAAGATTGTTTTCCACATGTCCGGGCGGATGGCCGGGCATTGGCTTGCTGCTGCTGCGCGCATTGGTCGGGTTCATGCTTGTGGCACATGGTCTAGCCTATCTCCAGGACTGGTCCAACTCTGCGTCGCTGACGTTGGCGGCCAGTGCGCTCGCGGTGGCCAGTGGTTTCTGCCTGCTAAGCGGATTTCTAACTCCCATTGCCGGCACTATTGGGGTGCTTGTTAGTCTTGGTTTCGCTTCTTCTTCGTTTGCAGCACCTGCGCTCGATCTGTTCGACAGCAAGCTGGTAGTCGTCAATGTGATCGTGAGTTCCATTGCGATTGCTCTTCTTGGCCCAGGCGCCTTTTCGCTCGATGCACTCATGTTCGGACCTCGCGAGATTGCCATTCCACATAACTTGCGTTCTACCAAAACCAAATGATCGGCACCAGTAAAACGAAAATGCTAATACCAGATCCAGGTTGTTCTCACATAGCCGCAATTACCGCCATCAAGCACCCGAAATGTCGAGTATGTGATGAGTGTGTGAAGATCGGCGAGGGTTGGGTCCACCTGCGGACCTGTCAGGAGTGTGGCGCAACTTTGTGTTGCGACAGTTCAATTAATAGGCACGCGACCAGGCACGCGCAAGTTAGCGGCCATCCCGTGATTGCCTCGGCGGAACCCGGTGAGCTTTGGGTCTACTGTTATCCCGACGACGCTTTTTCGGAGTACTAGATGTCACTGTGAGCTTTATCTCGGGCTTTGCGAATGCAACCAACAACCATCCATATCAACTAAGGAAGCAAGAAAGGAGCTCTTATGACCGATCAGCAGAAACAAAACCTTGGAACAACGATTACGACCAGGGACGGAACGCAAATCTATTACAAGGACTGGGGCGAAGGACAGCCCGTGGTTTTTAGTCATGGCTGGCCCCTCTCGGCGGATGCCTTCGAAGATCAGATGATTTTTCTGGGTGCCCAGGGATACCGGTGCATCGCGCATGACCGGCGCGGTCATGGTCGATCGAGTCAGCCCTGGGATGGAAATGAAATGGACACCTATGCCGACGATCTCGCGGAACTGGTAAAAGCACTTGATCTGAAGGACGCGGTCCACGTTGGTCACTCAACCGGCGGCGGTGAAGTTGCGCGCTACATCGGCCGCCACGGCACAGGACGCGTCGCCAAGGCGGTGCTTATCGGTGCAGTGCCGCCGCTGATGTTGAAGACTTCGGCCAATCCGGGCGGTTTGCCAATCGAAGCGTTCGACGAGATTCGAGCCGGCGTGCTGTCCGATCGTTCGCAGTTTTTCAAGGATCTCAGCGCGCCGTTCTACGGCGCCAACAGGCCGGGTGCCAAGGTCTCGCAGGGATTGCGGGATTCCTTCTGGTTGCAAGGGATGCAAGCTGGGTTGAAAGGCGCCTTTGATTGTATCAAGGCCTTCTCTGAGACTGACTTTACGGAAGACCTCAAGAAGTTCGACGTGCCAACGCTGATCCTTCATGGTGACGACGACCAGATTGTGCCGATCGGCGCGGCGGCCATGCTCTCTTCTAAGATTGTTAAGGGGGCAACACTGAAGGTCTATCCGGGCGCACCGCATGGTATGTGCTCAACACTTAAGGACCAGGTCAACGCAGATCTGCTCGCGTTCATCAAGGGACAGAGATCGGCGTCGGCGTGACAGAAGGGTTCTCGCAAGAAAGAACTGACGGCGCCGATTAGAATTCTAATGCAGACGACGATTCCGTTAATCGAACGATTACGAACTAGAACCACAAAGGACACAATCATGAACAGCATAAACTCAAAGACAGTCGTGTTCGTTACCGGAGCGTTTGTCAGCCACAAGGGTTGGGACGAATGGAGAAGCTATTTCGAGAGCCAAGGCTACAAAACCATCGCTCCGCCGTGGCCATATAAAGACGCTTCAACGGCGGCGGAGCTCCGGGCCAGACAACCAAATGACACTGACCTGGCTGCCTTAACTCTGGCCGAAGTGATTGATAGTTACGCAGCGGTCATAAAAGGGCTTCCAGAGAAGCCAGTTGTAATTGGACACTCTCTGGGCGGTCTGATGACCCAGGTTCTAGTCAATAGAGATTTGGCTGCCGCCGGAGTGGCAATTCATTCGGTCCCGCCCCTGGGAGTGTTCCCGTATGAGTTTTCCTTTCTCAAAGCCGGATGGAGATCATTCGGGCTTTTTACTTCGATAAAGCAAACGTACCTAATGTCTTTCAAGACCTGGCAATACGCGTTCGTCAACGGGATGAGCCTTGAAGACCAGAAGGCAGCCTATGAAAGCTCTACTATTCCGGAATCAAAAACAGTTGCCCGGGGTGGGTTATCCAAGGCTGCCAAGGTAGACTTTGCGAAACCGCACGCCCCACTGTTGCTTACGTCCGGGAGTACTGACAACATAACGCCGGCACATCTCAATTTCCGCAACTTCAAGAAATACAAAAAGGGCGACTCTGTCTTGGATTACAAAGAGTTTCACGGGCGCAACCACTTTGTAGTCAACTTGCCCACGTGGAAGGAAGATGCCGACTATATCCTGGACTGGATCGCAAGACATTCCACCAGACAACCAGTCTCGGCGGTAAGCACAGAATATGCTCCGGCTCTGCAACGCGCCGCCGGTCGTTGAGACCACTCAGGAACGCGTAATGGCCAATACGGAAATAGTTAGACTCAAGAACGTGGTTAATGTTCGAGATCACGTAGCGGGTCCAGCGCGCGCGCCCATAACATTGGTTGAGTATGGTAACTTCGAGTGCATCCACTGCGGGCGCGCTCATCCGGAGATAAAGAAAGTTCGAGGACTCCTGGGCGACAATTTGGGCTTCGTCTTCCGTCACTTCCCAAATACTCAGACTCACCCGCATTCCTTGCGTGCTGCCGAAGCTGCGGAATCGGCCGCAGCGCAGGACAAGTTCTGGGAAATGCATGACGAACTGTTCACCCATCAGCAGGCGCTGGAGGATCGTGACCTTGCGCACTACGCCAAGCGCATCGGCCTCGATGCTGGGAGATTCGCGCGCGACATGGCGGAACACACTTTTCTCAAGCAGATCGAAGCCGACTACGACCGTAGTATCTTTGACGAGCATGTGACCGGCACTCCAACCCTTTACATCAATGCGGTGCGCTACAACGGAGCTGCGGACGTCCAAAGTTTGTTGGCGGCAATCAAAGAGGCAGACACAAAAGGGCTCATCAGGTTGCCTGACGGTGCCGGCGGAATACGGGGCTTGATTGATAGACTACGCCGGGGCGTCAATGGCTGAACTGAAAGAGGGACTTCAATGAAAGGGATCGTTCGTGCGCTGTTCAGCTTCGTTGCAATTCTCGGGTTTGCGCTGACAACCAGCACCACTAGTCAGGCTCAGACGAGAAATGGTATCGAAAGTCGTTTCGCCGAGGTCAACGGAGTCAGGCTTCATTATTTGGTCGCCGGAAGGGGTGAACCTGTGATCCTTCTGCACGGTTACACCCAAACCAGTCGCATGTGGCGACCGCTGATGGTTGAACTTGCGAAAACCCGCTTGGTAATCGCTCCCGATCTACGCGGATTCGGCCAGTCGGCAAAGCCAGATCGCGGGTACGAAAAGAAAACGATGGCGCAGGACATTCATGCTCTGGCAATGTCACTCGGGTTTCGGCGCGCGCGTGTTGTGGGTCATGACATCGGATTGATGGTTGCCTACGCCTATGCAGCGCAGTATCCCACCGAAGTCGATAGAATTGTTTTGATGGATGCTTTTCTTCCGGGCGTTGGTGATTGGAAGAACGTTTGGCTATTGAGAGACTTGTGGCACTTTCACTTTTACGGCGAAACGCCTCTCAAGTTGGTTG
>JAMQPI010000234.1 GCA_023717565.1 Pyrinomonadaceae bacterium
AGCGGATGAACAGCTTGAGGTTTACCATAACAGCAACAACGATCTAAACGCAGTCGTGGACCGGCTAATCGAGCGGACCATTGAGAATGTTCCAACCACTGCGCAGGTCGATCTCTCGGAGGTCAAGACCTCAACCTCGACTATATCGAAGTAGCGTTATCCGCAGATTACGCAGATTAAAGATTTGGCCTCGGGCCTTAGGCCTTAGTCTTTGGCCTTTGAATCAATACGCGGTTGTGTGTAACCAAGGCCCAAGGCCCAAGGCCAAAGCCTATCTTCTTAATCTGCGTAATCTGCGGATAGTCTGGCGTCCCTACCATCAAGCCCGACGAGCCAGGTAGTACTGCCACAGCATCCGCGCCGCAACCGAGCGAAACGGACGCCAACGCTCTCCTATGCGGACTAGCTGATCTGTAGTCGGACGTTCCTTCAACTTCTTGACTTTGGTTACCGCTGTCGCGAGGGCCAGATCGCTGGCGGGCCAGATATCCGGACGGAGCAAGACCATTAGCAGATAAATATCTGCGCTCCAGGAACCGATCCCTTTCACCTGCATCAACGCGGCCTTCACGTCCTCATCATTCATTTTTGACAAACTACGCAGATTGAGACTGTTGCTGTTGATCGATTCAGCGAGATGGATGCAGTATGCAGTCTTCTGCCGGGTCAGGCCCAGCGACTTGAAGTGTGGTGCTCCCAGTTCGATCACACGGCTAGGCTCAAAAGGCTGAGTGTGTTCATTGAGTCGTCTGAACATCGACGCCGCGGAGGCCAGCGACACCTGTTGTTCCAGAATGATCTGAACGAGCGTGGAGAAACCTGCCTTGCGGGACCAGAGCGGAGGCGGACCGTACGCCTTGAGAATCGACGCGAGGTCTTTGTCGCGCCTGGCTAGATGCTGAGCTGCCGATGCGAGGGTTGATTTGGTAAGCGGTTCCAAGAATCAGGAGCTGTTACTAGCTGGTCGGCTTCGGGTGCGCCAGAGCGAGTTCGATAAAATTCTCGAAAAGAATCCTGCCGTCGCGCGATTCGTTTTGGTGTTCCCAGCGTGAGCGGGTTTTGTTCCAATCTTCGAACGACTTCTCGAGGTGGAACTGGACGGTGTAGATCAACTGACCGTCCTCGCGGTTGACCATCATTTGGTTACGGCAAAGGTAAGAGGTCGCGAGGAGTTTGAAACCGTCGGGAACCTTGTCGATCTGCAAGCCATGGTTTTGCCAAACGCGAAGGATGCGCGCCTGCTTCGTGTAGTCCTGCCAGAGGCCTGTGCCCGGACTGTTGATTCCGCGAAAGATGGGGTCCTGGGGATCGGTGATCCGCACGAACCGGTACTCGTACTCATTTCGCCGGTTCTCGCGCTGCTCGTGTTGCTCAAGTCTATCGAGGGTGAGAACGTGAGCACCGTAGCTCAAGCCAACCAACTGATGTCCGCCGCAGATACCCAGTACCGGGATCTTTGTCGAGCGAATAAAATTGCCAAACTCTTCAATAATCGCCGGCCGGTAGAAATCAAAATCACGCAGCGTGCCGCTCAGCACTATGGCGTCCGGTTCAAATTCCTTGACCGCTGCCGCCAGGTGCGCCAAATGTGTAACGTGAGTAGTAGGGGTTTTGACGAGACGAGAGATGTTGTTAAGAATATTCTCAAGCGCGAGTTTGGCGATGGTTCTTTCGCGCTTAATCTGCGCGGCCGCGGCTACGCCCCACTCCTTATGCCCCACCTCTGAGAGGTCGTCCTCGTCACGCAAAAGATTATCGACTACCAGCACACGCGCAGCTTCAATACGCTTCTCGATGGGCTCGTAGCGGCAGAACGTTTGTTGGTTGAATGGAAAGGGAAGCGGTTCTGGGGCGTCCAATGTTCGATTCCCTTCGATCGGAATTTCTATGAGGTCCTGGGTCATTTATACGTGCAAAGTCCTATCGTCTCCAGAATAAACTCCATTACCTTTTATCCCCGGCTCGTTGTTTCGTGCTTTGCCTGAACTCTGGAACCGCAGTCCCCGCGCCGGCGGCGGAAATCTCGCCCCTTAGTTTAGCAATTAATAGGCCACGAATTCGAGCCCTAAATGTTTCGGCCCGCTCGGCCGCCTTATGATTCGCCAAAAGCAGCATGCGATGCCATGACGACTCAAGTTCGTCAGCCAGCAGCGAAACCCTCGTAATATCGTAAGGAACGGCCACTTCCGCACAACCCAACCTGGCGAAGACAGACAGGTAGCGGGCGGTGGCGAGGTCGGGGCAGAGCAGACGGCGGGAGCCGACTTTTAGTTCCACACCCAGCAAAGTGTGTTGAATCTCCACACGAGGATTTCGCGGTAATGGCCCAAAAGTGTATGACCGGGTTCTCATTTTTAGAATGCGGTCGCTGTAAATCAGCGGCAGCCACGCGTCCGTTAGTTCGGTTTTAACTTGTCCAGCGTAATCTTCAGCGGTCACGAAGTAGGAGTTTGTCGGAGGTGAATCATATTGTTGGGTTCCGATTGATGCTCCGGGTTAGCGCTCCGACAGGGTCACGATTGGTTTGGACTTCAGCGCATTGATTACCTGCTCAGGGAAGAGGCCTAGATACAACACTCCAGCGACTGTAATCATCAGCGCGATTGCAATGCTGGCCGGTATCGGTGGGGCCATCCACGAAGTCGTGCGCTCCCGGAAGAACATCACAATGATCAGACGTAAGTAGTAGTAAGCCGATACTGCTGTGTTCAGCACGGCAATGACCACGAGGATCACCATCCCTTGATCGAGTGCGGCGCGAAAGACCATGATCTTTCCGATGAACCCGGCAGTCAGTGGCATACCCAACAAACTGAGCAGGAAGAGCGATAACGAAAAAGCTAGCACCGGAGACCTGAAGCCGATGCCATTGTAGTCTTCAACTTCAGTTCGGCGATCACCGGCGCGGGCGATTACCTGAACTACGGCAAAAGCGCCGATGTTCATCACCGCATAGGTCAGCAGGTAGAAGGTCACCGCAGTGATTGCGGCGTTCCGTTGTTCGATGCTGGGCGCTGCACCCGCGGCGATGAAGCCCACCAGCGCGTAGCCTGCATGCGCGATGGACGAATAAGCAAGCATACGTTTGACATTGTTCTGGACAATCGCGGCGATGTTGCCAATGGTCATCGTCAAGATGGCCAAAACCACCAGTGCCAAGACCCACGCACTATGCAGCTCTCCGGAGACCGTTTTGTTGGCAGCAGCCGCCACGAACGGAAATCCGAATACGAAGACCCTCATGAATGACGCGAAGCCGGCCGCCTTTGGTCCGGCAGCCATGAACGCCGTGACGGGAGTAGGCGCTCCTTCGTAAACGTCAGGCGTCCAGATATGAAAGGGGGCGGTTGCGATCTTGAAGCCGAAGCCAACGAGCATCATGGCCGCGCCCGCGAAGAGCAGCGGAGGATACTGGGCATCGTTCAGTCGGCGGGCGATCTCCGCCACGTTTGTCGTACCGGGTAGACCGCTGATGAGGGCGGTGGCTCCATAGGTGAGCGCGATGCCGTAAAGCAAAA
Source organism: Pyrinomonadaceae bacterium (assembly GCA_023717565.1). GTDB lineage: Bacteria > Acidobacteriota > Blastocatellia > Pyrinomonadales > Pyrinomonadaceae > PSRF01. The sequence goes on from JAMQPI010000234.1 coordinate 3,519, forward strand.
AGGCGGATGACAGCGAACCGAGAATGAAGTACTTCAGCGATGATTCGTTGGAGCGCACGTCTGTGCGGCGAAAACCCGCCATGACGTAAGTCGCAATTGAGAGAATTTCCAAACCCAGGAAAATGATCACCAGATCGCCGCCCGAAGCCATCAGCATCATGCCGGCAGTGGCGAACATGAGCAGCGAATGAAACTCACCGGCAGGAAGTTTCTCATTCTCGACCCAGACCATCGAGACGAGCACAGTCAAGGCCGAGACGATCAGAAAGACGAGAGTAAAACCCAGCCGGAGTTCGTCGAGCACAATCATGCCGTTGAAAGCCTGGCTGGCACCGCCCCATGACAACCAGAGCCAGATCGTTGCCGTCGCCGCGGCAAGTAAACCGGCGAGTGAAATACCGCCGGTTACCCAGCGTTGTTCCGGTCGCGCAAAGGCATCCACCAGCATGACTACTACGCCGACCAGGCAGATGATTAACTCCGGCGCGATGAGCGCGAAGCTGACGTCCGGCTGCGTGACTTGTAAGGCCAGAAATGGATTCATTTGCTTTGAGATTTCTCAGCGGCTATGCGGCTACGGTCGCTCTCCGACGCCTTTGGACTGAGGCTGCCGGACACATCCTGAGCACCGGCCGGTATGTTGCTTGTGTCCGATCCCCAAGTACCCCGGGGGTCGATGCCAAGGCGAACAGCTTCGACGCTCGCTTTAGACCGATCGAGAA
>JAMQPI010000238.1 GCA_023717565.1 Pyrinomonadaceae bacterium
GAATGCGCGGGCCGGGCAACGAACCCTTCGCGATAGCATCGCGCAAGGGAATGTCAGTGGGCGAGCCCACGCTCTGCACGGTCGTGAAGCCCGCCATCAACGTTGCCCATGCATTCGACGCCGCCTGCAGCATGGCTTCGGATGTTGTTCCTCCAGCCCCTGCATTCTTGCCATCCTTCCCGAAGCTCCAGGTAATGTGGACGTGCGAGTCAATCCAGCCCGGTAACACCGTCAGGCCGCGCAGGTCGTAGTCGACTGGTCCAGCTTTTGGATCAACCGCGACAATTTTCGAACCCTCGATCACGATGCGCGTGTCGCGGAGGACGCGACCCTGGCCATCGAGCACTGCGCTCGCAGCGATTACCATGCGCTTCGGCGCAGGCTTTTGTGTCGAAACTCGTTGCGTCAGACCGCCGGCGCCAATAACGCTGAGGATGCATATAAAGATCTTCGCGAATCGCATGATCGCTATTCCCCAATTATCTTAACCAGTACGCGTTTTCGTCGACCCCCATCAAATTCGCCATAGAAGATTTGCTCCCATGGACCAAAATCCAACTGACCTGCCGTGATCGCAACAACTACTTCGCGACCCATGACTTGTCTCTTGATGTGAGCGTCGCCGTTGTCCTCGCCGGTGAGGTTGTGTCGGTAGTTACTCAACGGTTCGTGCGGAGCTAACTTCTCGAGCCAGACCTCGTAATCGTGGTGCAGCCCGCTTTCATCGTCATTGATGAAGACTGAGGCGGTTATATGCATGGCGTTCACCAGCGCCAGTCCCTCCTTAACGTTGCTCTCTTCCACACATGACTGAACCTGGGGAGTGATATTGATGAATGCGCGTCGGGTTGGCACGTTAAACCAAAGCTCTTTTCGGTAACTCTTCATGGTATGTCTTCCTTAGGGATTTCTGGCTGAGATACTAGCATTCGTACCTGCAATCGATCAGTGAGAGTCAGGCTGCGAACTCCTCGGACAAGCTGCGTCCCGAACTGGCATCAGGAGTGCAATGAGAATCCTCGAAGCGCGCAAAGCGCTGTAAACAGGCTATGAAACGGTAAGGAAAACGGGCATTTTGGTGTTGGTGTCCTTTTGTGCCCAGGCCTTTCGCCTCCATCCCAGATTTCCCTGAAGAGTTAAATCAGGCCGTCCTGACTCGCAGCTTGTACCCGCCGCGTTTGAGAATCATGAACCCGCATTCATTCTCCATCATCAGTCTGACGCGAAGCCTTTGGCCACGCTGGAGGATAGGTCTGTTCCTGGTCTGTTTGTTTGTTGCCCCTGCGTGTCAGAGATCTTCACAAAGAGAGAATCTTCCCCTACTTACCACTACTAAGCAGATTCACGAACTTTCGCCTGAAGAGGCTGAACGTGGTTATCCGGTTCAGCTTCGTGGTGTCACCACGTATTACGATCTCGTTTCGAAGAGGTTGGTGATTCAGGACAGCGGAACTGCAATCCTCGCTGATACGTCCCAAACTCCGGTCTCGGTCGAACCTGGACAGGAAGTTGAAATATCGGGATTCACGGGACGTGAAGACGCCTCCAACATCGTCAACAGCTCGAGCCTGACAGCTCTGGCTACGATGAAAATGCCAGACGCACAAAAGGTGTCGGTCAAAGATTTGGCCTTGGGAAAAGACCCCTACCTTTGGGTTGAAGCGGAGGGCATTGTGCGATCCGCGACTCTGGCCAGTGAAGGGCAGGGCTTTCTTGAGATTGCGAGTGAAGCCGGCAAGTTTCAGGTGCGCGTTGCCAATCGCTCAGAGGGTGTTAGTTCGTTTGTCGATGCCAAGGTAAGAGTTCGGGGCGTTGCACACACAATCTTTAACACGAGGGGAGCGGCCATCCGCGTCCAGATATTAGCCTCTCGGTTAGACAATATTTTCGTTGAAGAGGCTAGCCCGGAGGATCCCTTTTCCATTTCGGTGCAATCTATCGAGACGCTACTACAACTTGCTCAGCAGACTGCATCCGGCCATCGGGTGAGGGCGCAGGGTGTGGTCAGTCAACAGGCTAATGGTGACTTGTTCATCAACGATGAGACTGGTGAGTTTCAGATTAAGACGCTGCTAATGATTTCTGTCCGGCCGGGGAGCAGGCTAGACGTGGTGGGTTTTCCCTCGCTGAAAGATTCCAAGATGGTTTTCGAGGACGTGATCATTAAAGAGATCCAGGGTGCCGACAATCACCTGTCTCATGCTCCTCAAGAGCCGGAACGCCTTCCCCTTCTTACCACGGTGAGTCAAGTTCATCATCTTGCTTCGAGTGAAGCTAAACGCAATTATCCGGTTCACTTGCGCGCCGTCGTAACTTACCACGACCCCTTCTATAAATATGGATTCTTCCAGGACTCGACAGCAGGCATCTTTATCAGTACCAGCAGCGTGGAAAAGGAGGTCCGGCTAGAAGTAGGCCAGCTGGTAGACATAATTGGAGAGAGCGGTCCAGGCGACTTCGCTCCGGTCGTCCATAAGGTTCACTTCAGTATCCTGGGCAAGAGCGCGCTACCAGTCGCTCAGCATTTGCCGCTCGATGATCTATTCTCCGGTCAGCAAGATAGCAATTGGGTTGAAGCTGTCGGCATTGTGCAGTCGGTGAGCCGTGATCTTGAGAAGCAGCGTGCTTTTCTCGACATAGCTTCGGGCTCTCACAGGTTCAGGGTTTTGATCCCCGGTTACGCAAACCGGCCGCTTCCTACTCATCTCATTGACGCCAGGGTAAGAATTCGTGGTGCTTGTGGGACGGTCTTCAATCAAAAGAGGCAACTGTTAGGCATTCAAATCTTTGTGCCGTCATTGGAGTATATCTCCGTCGAGGAATCTCCCCCAGCCAACGCGCTTGCTCTGCCTGTCCGACCGATAGCGACACTGATGGACTTCACTGTTGCGGATACAGCGGGCCACCGAGTCCGGGTGCAAGGCATTGTGACACTTCAGCGTCCGGGGGGCTCGATCTTTATCACGGATGCCACTAGCGGGCTTAGCATACAGACAGAAGAACAAACGCAGCTTGAACCTGGGGATCGAGTGGATGTTCTTGGATTCCCGGAGCTAGGGGAACTTACGCCTGTTCTGCGTGGCGCCACCTTGCAAAAGCTTAGCGCCGGAGCACCACCGGAGCCGCTTCTGATCACGGCTGAAGAAGCAATAAGTGGCAACTACCACTCTCAACTGGTCAGTATCGAAGCTTACTTGCTGGATAGGAAGGTGAGTTCAACCGAACAAGTACTAACATTGCAGGCGGGAAAACACACCTTCAATGCCTTTCTGGAAAATGCGCATGGCAGCGACGACCTGGCTACGGTGCGAATCGGGAGCCTCGTTCAGTTAACTGGTGTTTGTCTGATTAGAACAGACAAATCCCGGCTCAACGAATCGAGTCACATTATTATTGAGTCCTTCCGGATTCTCCTCCGCACTCCCAAAGATATAGTCGTGCTTTCCAGTCCTTCCTGGTGGACTGTCAAACTCTTCCTTGGGCTCATGGCTGGGATGGCCATTGTCCTCCTCACTGGTCTCGCTTGGGTGGTTGTATTGAGAAGACGCGTACGAGGGCAGACAGAGTTCATCAGACGCCAGTTGGAAACCGAAGCCGCGCTAAAGGAAGCAGCCCAGTCAGCCAACCGCTCTAAATCAGAATTTCTGGCCAATATGAGTCATGAGATTCGCACTCCCATGAACGGGGTTATCGGCATGACCGGCCTCCTGCTCGACAGTAAACTGACTGCCGATCAGCGAGAGCTTGCTGAGACGATAGGTCAAAGCGGAGATGCGCTCCTGGCTATCATCAATGACATTCTTGATTTCTCGAAGATCGAGGCCGGCAAGCTTGAGTTTGAAACAGTTGACTTCCATCTGCGCAACGCGATCGAAGGGACGGTGGAACTGCTGGCAGAACGGGCGCTAACCAAGAAGCTTGAATTCGCTTCGCTCATTGACCGCGACGTCCCCACATTATTGCGCGGAGACCCGGGCCGGTTGCGTCAGGTGCTCACCAATCTGGTTGGCAATGCTTTGAAGTTTACTGAGCAAGGCGAGGTTATCGTCCGCGCTGAGAAGGCGAGCGAAAACGAAACTACCGTTACCATTCGCTTCTCGGTCAGCGATACCGGCATCGGCATCAGTGACGCCGCGCGGACAAAACTGTTCCAACCATTCATCCAGGCCGACGGCACAACTACACGCAAATATGGCGGTACGGGTTTGGGCTTGTCGATCTCGAAACAACTGGTTGAACTGATGGGTGGGGAAATTGGTGTCACGAGCGCACCTCTCCAAGGTGCAACATTTTGGTTCACTGCCACATTCGAAAAACAGCCCGCTGACGGAGCGCTGGCGCCGACGCATTACGAAACGCTCGACAAGCGGCGCGTCCTGATCGTTGATGATAATGCAACGAACCGGAAGATACTGGCACACCAGCTGGAGTCTTGGGGCATGATCCATGTCGGCGCCGACTCAGGACGTCAGGCTTTGGAGTTACTCAAGGCATCGGTGGTCCAGGGTACTCCTTACGATCTGGCGATCCTGGATTTGATGATGCCGGAAATGGATGGTTATGAATTGGCTCGCCTGATCAAAGCCGATCCGCTTACTGCTGGAGTGCGTCTCGTATTGTTGACCTCAGCGGGAGTTCGTGAGGACACCAAGGCGCAGCAGGCTGGAATCGCAGCTTCTGTTAATAAGCCGGTCCGGCAGTCGCAGCTCTTCAACTGTTTGACGGTTGTCATTAACAGTCTAGCTGGGAAGGCTGAGGATTCACCGAAGGTCGTACCAGCAAAGCCTGCTGGTAAAGGAACGCTACCTGAGAAAAGGAAAGCGTCGGCGAAACTCATTCTCCTTGCCGAAGATAACATCGTGAATCAGAAAGTGGTTGTCCGCCAACTGCGGAACTTGGGCTACTTTGCGGACGTGGTGGGAAACGGGCGTGAAGTGCTGGAAGCCTTGAGCCGCATTCCTTACGACCTGGTGCTGATGGACTGTCAGATGCCGATAATGGATGGTTATGAAGCCACCGCCGAGATCCGTCACCGCGAAGGTGCGAACCGACACACCCCGATTGTGGCGATTACGGCGCATGCCTTGGCCGGAGATCGGGAGAAGTCCATTGCGGCGGGTATGGATGACCATGTCAGCAAGCCGGTGAGATCAGACGAGCTTGCGCGAGTGCTCGGTCTGTTTCTGGAGTCTGGCAACGGCAAACGGGAACTACGCCCAAGCTTGTTAGCTCCGCCTAACGGTCGCATTAAAAAGCAGTAAGGGCTGAGTCGCGGCAGAATAGCCACAAACAATTGGGGTGCTGGTACAAAACTGATCCGGCCGCCCCTGTTTCTTTGTCTATAATCCCCGACATGCCAAACATCAAGCCTCTCAATAAACTGGTAACCAAAGCGCGGAACCTCCGGGACCATCACAGCGAACGCCATCGTCCAAGCGGATTCGGCTTTGCACTTGCTGACAGTATCGGTTACCTCGACCCAGCGCATTGGGATGCCGTGACCGCTCACGATTCTCTCTTCCTTTCGCGTCGTTATCTGCGCGTGCTCGAAGAAGCAGGGCCGGAAAATCTGTTCCAACGCTACGCGCTTATCTTTCGTGGGCGCGAACCCGTCGCCGCAGTAGCAGCTCAAAGTGTGACAGTCTCTGTTGCCCGCATGCGTAAGAAACCAGCATCTGGTAAGGCAGGAGCGCGACTCGAGCGTTTGGAAGAAAAAATGCTCGTCTGCGGCAATCTGCTTTCATGGGGCATGCACGGCATTTCTTTCGCGCCGAACCAGGACACCACGGTGGTTTGGCCCGCAGTTGCAGAAGCGATCTATCGTCTCCGCCGGGCCGACAAGCTCTCTGGAGACACCGACTTTGTGATGGTCAAGGACATTCCCGACGCGCACGCCGCCGGGGCTGCTGCGCTTTCAAGATTCTCATATCGCGAGCTCGAGACCGAACCCAACATGGTGCTGGAGATTTCTCCTCAATGGCGGACTTACGAGGACTACATGGCGAGTCTGACTTCAAAGTATCGCAAGCAAGCAAAGCAGATTGAAAAGGAGGTTGCGGCTGCTGGTTGTTCAGTCGAAGAGATCAGCGGCCAGGATGTTGCCCGTCACGCCGAGCATCTCCACTCTCTCTACATGCAAACTCATCGAAACGCGCGACTCAGGCTGGTGACACTCCCGGTGACGTTCCTGCCAACTCTCGCAGCGCGGCTCGGCGATGACATGCTGTTCACCGTCGTAAGGCGAGACGACCAATTGCTGGGTTTTGTAACGACGGTGCGGGATGGTGAGACGGCCGTTGGCTATTACATCGGGTTTGACAGGAAGGCTAACGCGGATTTTCCCATCTACTTCCGTTTGCTTCAGGCTGTGGTTGACCACGCTATAAGGCTCGGCTGTCGGAAACTTTCGCTGGGCCGCACTGCGCTCGAACCGAAAGCGCGTCTCGGCGCGAGGCCCGAGCCACTTCGCATCTGGATTCGTCACCGCCTTCCGATGTTCAATGTGGTCGTGCGCGGGCTGTTGCATACCATCTCCGACCATGACGAACCGCCCGAACGAAACCCTTTCAAATGAAATCCGGCTGCTTTGGAGTGCGGCGGCAAGGCTTTTGCGCGACGCCGCTTTGGATTGGTTTGTTTAAGATATGAGGATTGGATTTCTAGAGAGTATCAGGGTTCATCCAAAGCGCGTCGCGCAAAGCCTTGCCGCCGCACTCCAAAGGGCAGTCTTACGCCGACCGAGTTGCGACGTCGGTTCCCAATAACCACTTAACGATAAACACATCATCGGCTGACACCTTTCCGATGACCCGGTAATGAGAAGCGGCGAGAATCTTGGATTCCATAGCGCTCTCCTTCACTACGGCATAGGGATCGATATACGACGAGTGGATGAAATAGACCTGGTCGGCAGTGTTAACGATGAACCCGACGTGTATGTCCAGGCCGACCACGTAAAGTCCCGGTCCCCAATCTTTCACCGCGTTAACGAATTTACCGATCTCCACTCGTCTGAATCGCTTGATGTAAGCATCTGTGGTTAAGCTCAGGATGATGTTTTCGGAGGCCTGCTGGGCGAGCTTAACTCTCTGCACTCTCCAACCCGCGTCGCGCAACACTGTAGAGACGAAGTAGCCGCAAGCGATCTTCCCCTGCCTTGGAGTCTCCGTCGTGCCATTGAAGTCCCAAGCTGTCCCATACCAGGAAGGGAAGACCTCCGTGTAGATAGATCGAGTAATAACCTCGCGCGCTAGGCCCACGAGCCGGGCTTTTTCAATGTCACTGGTCGCCTGGCGATATCTCGCAGCCAGGGAAACTCTTTCGGCTTCAATCTCTCGGCGAATGTCGACGTAGTTTCGTGACGATGGAGAAGGGCGTTCGGGCAAGTCGTCCCTGTGAACTGCAGCTGAGGAGCGAGATGCCGAATCCTTTGGGGCCGCTTTCTGTCTGCCAATAGCGAAAAGAACAACCGCCGTTCCCACCACGATAAGTGAGCCAACAATCAGGATCAGTCTTACTTGGGAGGTCACACGAGTAGTCTACGTGGTCTGTGGTTAGTTGTCCTCTGGGCCTTTGGCCTTTGGCTTTTGGTCTTAGGCCTTCGGCCTTTGGTCTTTTAGGGTTTGAGTTTTTAGCTTTGTACGTGGGAGGGTCTTAAGATCTGAAATCTCAGATCTCAGATCTCAAATCTGAGATACAAACCCAAAGACCCAAAGACCCAAACCCAAGACCGAAAGACCTAAGTATTGCTTGACAAATATTAACCTTGAATCGTATACCTACTGGTAGGTCTTGGTAAGAAACGGAATCATATGACCGAAACACGCAATCACATCATGGACGTAGCTCGTAGCCAGTTTTTCAAGACGGGCTACGCCGGCACCTCAATCAACTCCATAGTTGACGCGACAAAGTTCACCAAGCCCACTGTCTATTATCACTTTAAGAATAAGGCTGAGCTCTTCGCCTCGCTGGTGCACGATGCCTACGACCGCTGCTTTGAACATCGCCAGAGTCTCGTGGACGCGCAACTTCCGGCCTCGGAGCAGCTTTACCAGGCGATTACCGCTGATTTCTCTTTCTGCCTGGCAACACCGGATCTGGTGCGCTTTGTCGTGGCGTTAACCTTCGCACTCCCCGAAGATCATTCCATCGACCTCTCAGCGATTCATAGTCGGGACCACGAGTCCTTCCGCGCACTCATTGAGCGCGGGATGAGCGACGGCGAGTTTGATTGTGTGGATTCCGGAGACGCGGCGATTGCGCTGCAAGGGCTCATCGCGATCAACATCATGTCTTATTTGAAGATGGGTCACCCGCCAGAGTTTCTTTCCCCGGGACGAGCGCGTGACGTTGCGAATGTCTTACTCCAGGGAATTGCAGTGAAAGGAACGAGAGAGCGCCACAAGAAAGAGACAATGTAGGTGTTTAATGAATCCCAAGGTCTGGAAACAGTTAACCCCCTTCTACTTTTACATACTGCTCACGCTAGTCTTGGGCGGGGCGGCGTTGATGAGCGAAACCCGCTCGCTAATCAGCATTTTGCTTCTTTGTTTCACGGGCGCCCTGACCTGGGGCTTGATTGAATATGGCCTGCACCGGTTGGTTTTTCACTTTGAGGCGAAGAGCGAAAAGGGGCGCGAGTTTGTTTATGGAATGCATCTCTCCCATCATGCAGACCCGAAAAACATGGACGATCTCTTCGCGAGCCTGCGGCTCAGCTTGCCGCTCGCCCTTGGTTATTGTTTGCTGACCTGGTTGGTCACTGGAAGCTGGCAGGCAATGGTTTATTTGTTCATAGGTCTCACAGCAGGCTACTTCTACTACGAGTTCATGCATTATCAGGCGCACCATCGCTCGCCTCGTTTACGCTTGTTTCGCTATCTCAAGAAGTATCATCTGCTACACCACCACCAAACTTCGGCGCTGCATTTTGGAGTCACCTCACCGGTGTTTGACTACCTCTTTGGGACTTTTCAATCAACAGACCAAAACCAAACTGTAAGGTAGATTCCTCGCGCCGGCTCCTTACATGAAAACTGTTCATTCAAGGCTGTCATGGGAGCTAGTGCTTCTCGTATTTGGTTTTTTCCTCTTGCGTATTACAATTCGCGTCTCGGATTCCCGATAACCACCAAGACCAAATTGTAGTTTACAAGGAGAACTTGTTATGAGGACCCTCGAAAGACTGCTTCGCTACAGTACCGCCTCCGTCATCTTGCTTTCGGCTTTTAGTGCTGTTGCTCTTGCACAGACGCCATTGCGACTACCGCGACCGAGTCAGAAGGCGAGCGTAATGCAAACCATCGGTGTGACTGATGTCACGATCATTTATAGCCGTCCAGGAGTAAAGGGCCGCAAGATCTGGGGCGATGCACCCGCTGGGACCGCACCTGGCTCTGCGACTCTGGACGACGCCCGAGTGCGTGCTAAGGACGCCCCAATCGTACCCTTTGGACATGTCTGGCGCACGGGAGCAAACGAAGCCACGAGATTTGCCGTGACCGATGGCGTGCTCATCAATGGGCAGCCGCTGGCCGCGGGAAGTTACAGCCTGCACAGCATTCCCGCTAAAGATGGAGACTGGACAATTATCTTCAACAGCGATGATGGCCAGTGGGGCAGCTTCAGCTATGACGAGAAGAAGGACGTGCTCCGGGTGAAGGCCAAGCCCCAGATGGTAGCCGATAATCAGGAGTGGTTGGAATACAGCATCGAGCCTGTCGCTGACAATTCTGCTCAGGTCAACATTCGCTGGGAGAAGGTGAGCGTCCCTTTCACAGTTGAGATCAAGGACGTTAAGGCACTGACTTTAGAAAAGGCGCGGGTCGCCCTGGCGGCGGCCAAGCCCGATGACTTCCAGATCCGCGCGCAGGCTGCGAGTTATGCACTTCAGAATAAACTCGCCACGGACGAGGCGATGCAGTGGCTGGATCAATCGATCAAGATCAGGGAAACCTTCGCCAACGTCGGTCTCAAGGCGCGGACCCTGGCCGAAATGGGTAAGACCGCTGAAGCGATTACAGCCGGTGAGAAGGCAATCCAGCTTGGTAAGGCAGCCAACGCCAACGCGGTAGCTCTGGCAGATCTGGAAAAGCGCGTGGCCGAGTGGAAAACGAAGATGTGATGGATCGGGAGGGGTCCCCGGCGTTTCGCCGCACCCTAAGCACCCCTGAACAGTCCGATAGTGTACTAAATCGAGCGATTTGTCCTTCAATCGGGTTGAGGCGGTGAGATTTCGAAACCAGAGCGCTACTAATTGCTCAAAGGTCTTGGAATCTCCCGCCTTATTTGGTACTCTCCGGACTGGTGGTTAGGTTTAATTTAACCCCAATGCACGCCCCCACTCTCGCATCAAGTCTTTCACAATAGAATTCGGAGTTAGCGGCGACCAAAACCGTCTCGAGGTCTCACTTCCCGAGCGGCTTGGCCAGTGTCTAACTAGCTATTCCCGACCCTTAAGGTCGCC
>JAMQPI010000281.1 GCA_023717565.1 Pyrinomonadaceae bacterium
AATTGTTCCTTCGACAATATCAGCGATATCGGCAAGTGAGATCTTCTCGTCAAACTCCTCGGGGATAATCGTGCATGTCGCACTCGCGGCCTTACCGATTCCCAGAGTTAAGTGACCGGTCGGCCGTCCCATCGTCACACCTAGGTACCAGCGCCCGGTCGTGCGTGCGTCTTCCATAAGTCGCTTAACCAGTTCAACTCCAACATGGCGGGCGGTCTCATAGCCGAGCGTCGGCACTAAGCCCGGCAACACTAAATCGTTGTCTATACTCTTGGGTACCTGAACGACTTTGATGGCCCCTCCAGTTTCCCGCTCAATGGCTGCCGAACTGCGCACCAAATCGTCGCCTCCAATGGTCACCAGCGCTTCCACGCCGAGTTTCTTCAGAGCCGCGATGGTGTTCTCCAGTGATTGGGGTTGAATTGTTAAGTCAGTGCGAGAAGTGCCCAGCATGACACCGCCCTGCAGATGTATGCGAGACACCTCGTTTATGGTCAGCTCGTGTTGCTCGTCCGTATACCGTTGAGCCAGCCATTCGAAGCCGTCGTGAAAACCAATCGGTGTGCGACCAGACTTAATGGCCTCGATGGCAACCGCCGAGATCACTCCGTTTGTTCCTGGTGCCGGACCGCCGCCGACCAGAATGCCGACTTTCTTAAGGGTCATCGGGAATTAGTCTCTAAGGTCAAAAAGGAGGTGCTGGCCTTTGGCCTTGGGTCTTTGGCCTTTGGTCTTGGGTCTTTAGGTCTTTTCGATCTGAGATCTGAAATTTGAGATCTCAGATCTATGAAAACCCAAGACCAAAGGCCCAAGGCCAAAGGCCCAAACCACTACCTGAAACGTTCAATGCACATCCCCACTAAAGTAACCGAACCTACTGCGAAACTCGGCAGCTGTCATATTGCCTGCCGCAGCCAACTTTTCAACCCAGGAGGAATCTTCGAAGTCCTTCGCCTGAAGTCGGATCATGTATTCGAGAGCGACCCGATAGCCCTCGCTTTCGACGTTTACCATTCTGATGCGCGTCTTGCCCGTTCCGGGTTCACGAATCTGGTCAAACGGCATGGGCACCATGCGTCCACCCTGAACGCTGATCATGGCCTCGGTTCCGCCCTCCAAAAGAAACCTAATCGCGCTGTAACCGAGATCGCGGCAATAGGCAGCGTCGAAGGGAATAGGATCAGCACAACGCAATTCGTAACCAATATTCTTGTTCGCGATAGTCACGCGAATACCACGCTGCGTCAGGCGGCCCTGCACTTCGACCTTGACCCTCCGAGCCAGATCGACTTCGGCAAACCGGATATTACCGTGATCATCTCGCTCGACATCCTGAAGACCCTGAAGTTCCTTTGCGTCTATTTTTTCGATCAGACCCTCAGCCAGGATCACCACCCCAAAATGACGCCCCATTGCCCGTCGTTTAATAATCGCCGTTTCAACAATGTCGCAGATCTCGGAAAAGGCGATAGTCTGCCGGTTGAACTCTTCGCCGATCACGGTCAGTGTGGCGCCCGCCGCTTTCCCAATTCCCAGGGCGAGATGGCCGGCGCTCCTGCCCATCGCGACAACCACATACCAACGTTTCGTTGAACGGGCATCTTCCATCAAGTTCTGAACGAGTTCGACGCCGTAGTGGCGAGCGGTCTGGTAACCAAAAGTCGGTATGTGACTGGGAAGAGGCAGATCATTGTCTATAGTCTTAGGGACATGGACGACGCGTATTTGGTGTCCGGAACGTTCAGCGACGAAGCTGGATGAAAGAGCGGTGTCGTCGCCACCAATGGTCACTAGATGAGTAACGCCCAGAGCATTGAAGGACTCAACCACTGCTCGTATTGCCTGTTCAGAAGCTTTTGGATTATCTCGGGCAGTGCCGAGCATTGAGCCGCCTTCAAGATGAATCCGCGAGACATCTTCAATCCGTAACGGCCGCACCTTCGAGGTGTCTCCGCGGATCAGCCACTTGAAACCATCCGTGATTCCGACGACCTCGAATCCCTCGTTGACTGCCTCGATAACAGCAGCCGAAATGACTGCATTGATTCCCGGCGCCGGCCCTCCACCCACTAGTATCGCTAAGACTCTGTTTGCTGACATACGCGGTCACCGTAATTGGTTGAAGCAACCTTGCTATCACATCAGAATAGTTCTGGTTCCTGAAGAGAGTCTTCTCGTGTAGTTTCCGCTACACCAAGATCGCTGAACTCGCGCTCAGCAATTTGGAAGAGTTCATTGCCAAGCCTAAATCAATCGAGACTATGACAAATTCTCACCGATGAACCCGTTCAGTCAAGCGTCAGTAACGACCGCGTACCTATTAATGAAATCTATGCAGACATAAGCGATCGGTAGTGGTTGAAGCAGAAAACAATGGTCCGTCAGGCTGACGCCATCGCGCGATTGATCTATCTCTTAATGTAGAACTGATCCAGCAACTGATAGCGGGCCCGAACATTCTCCCGCTCAGCGCGCGTGTCGACATCTATCGTCATACGCTGGCTGGTGTCGAACGTTGGCCAGACCGGCAGACCCGGGCCATTCGGATTACCTGTCTTGATGAAGTTGACGAAGTACGCCTGCATAACCCTGGAGACAGTGTAGTCATCCGCCGTCCATGCATACACCGTGTTCGACTCGAGATTACCCATTGCGTATTCAATCTCAGCAGAGTGTACTGCGCCGCGAGCCGGCAAAGGCTTCGCCGCAGATGATGGGCTTTTCCCGTCGCTCGCAACGCTGCCCGGTGATGAACTTCCCATCTCTGCACGCATCGCCGGACGTGGGCGGGCGTAGTTGTAATAGTAGGTCGGCTTGCCGCCGGTTCTGGTTGCCACGTCCAGCCACTTCCAGGTGCTATAGCCAATGAACCGATCACTGGCCAAATCCCGGGCCGCAACCATGACCTCGGATTCCGTGGATGCTGGGTAGACTCGGAAAACTTCGTCAGCTTTATCGCCGTAGAGCCTTTGCAGCGCTCTGCGGTAATTCTCTAATGTCGGTTTCTCCGGCAAGAGGATGGCGGCGTAGCCACTCTCCTCGGAGTTTGATCCTACCAGCAAAGGGATTCGGGCCTGTTCGCCCGCCGCGTAGATTTCTCCTGGCGGTTTCGGGAAGAGATAACCATCGATGGTCATAGCGCCGTAACGCATACCGGGTTTGGCGGTCGCTTCGAGAAGTTGCTCGGCAGGGATTGCGCGGAGCGCCGCCAGTGAGGTTGCCCCGGTGCTGGTCGCGAATTTGATCCCGTTCTGCTCTGCCTCGGCGAGCGGCAAGGCTGATGATGCGCCGACGATCGATCCGCTTTCTCCAATGGCTCCGGAAATCAGCCCCTTTGACAACGGCGAGGCCATTTGTGCACTGACTGAACTCGATCCCGCCGACTCGCCGGCGATGGTGACCCTCTTTGGGTCGCCGCCAAAGGCTGCAATATTCTGGCGTACCCATCGCAAGGCGGCGTTTTGATCAAGCAGTCCGTAATTTCCGGCGGCGTGGTGGGGAGACTCCTTCGTCAATTCAGGATGTGCGAGGAATCCAAACACGCCCAGCCGATAATTCACCGTAAGAGCCACGATCCCTTTGCGCGCCATGCTCTCACCCTCGTAGCGCGGTTCCGAGCCATCACCCGCCACGAATCCGCCGCCGTAAAAATAGACCAGCACCGGCAGTCGCTCTTTGCCCGATTTTGCCGGTGTCCAAATGTTCAGGTAGAGACAATCCTCGCTCATTCCATTTGATCTGAAATTCATATCGGAAAAGATAGGGCGTTGCATGCAGCGTGGGCCGAACTGGCCTGCCTTCAGCACAGCCTGCCAATTCTTGACTGGCTGCGGCGGCTGCCAGCGCAGATCGCCAACCGGGGGTGATGCGAAAGGGACGCCTTTGAAGACGCGAACCTCGGAACTCTTTTCTGAGCTTGCTTCGACCGTACCGTTTGCAGTCTTGACACGATCTTGAGCAAAGCCGCTTAAGGCCAGAGAAGTCGTGAACAAGATCGCGACGATAAGCAGTACACCGGGGGTTGTTCGTTTCATATTGCTGTATAGTACGGCATTAATTAGCATAGCGCGCAGTGAAACTAACCTTAGAAGCACGTTGGCGAGATCGCACTGAAGGGAGTCGACCATGTTACGAGTACCAATTACTCTGCTGTTGCTCTCGATGGGATTGATGTTGCTATCTGTGGTCACACCTTCATCCGAGCCTACGGATCATGGACTCCTACTCGTGGTCAATAAGGGCGAGCAGACTCTGGGGATTGTCAGCCCGGGATCCGATGCGCAGCTCGCTGCAATACCGGAGGGTGGCATCACTGGACATGAGGTGGCGGCCTCTCCTGATGGTCGGACGGCTTATGTCCCTATCTACGGCAACTCGGGTGTGGGTCGAGCCGGCACCGACGGTCGCAACATGGTGGTGATCGATATCGCCGGCCGCAAGGTTATTGGCGATGTTGACTTCGGACACGGCGTCCGTCCGCACTGCGCTGTATTCGAACCGAAGAAGGGACTGCTTTACGTCACGACCGAATTGGACAACTCCATCACTATTGTCGATCCCCGCACGTTGAAAATTGTAGGGTCGATTCCCACTGGACAGCCAGAGTCTCACATGTTGGCAATCACGCGGGACGGACGGCGAGGATACACGGCCAACGTTGGACCCGGCACAGTCTCAGTCCTGGACCTCCAGGCAAGAAAGACGATTGCCGTCATCTCGGTTGCGCCGAAAATTCAGCGCGTCTCGCTGTCGCTTGACGACAAGTTGCTTTTCACTGCGGATCAAACGAAGCCACAGCTGGCCGTCATAGACACATCCTCAAATAAGATTAAGACATGGGTATCGCTGCCGGGACCTGGCTATGGCTCCGCTCCCACACTCGATGGCAAATGGCTAATCGTTGCCGTACCGACAGCCAACAAAGTGGCGGTTGTGGATCTTTACCAGATGAAAGTCGCGCATGTCATCGAGGTACCCAGCGCTCCGCAGTTCGTTCTGGTTCGTCCGGACAACCAGGTCGCTTACGTTTCCTGCGACGCAAGTCACCAGGTCGCGGTTATTAATCTGTCAACCTGGAAAGTTGATAAGTTGATCGACGCGGGCAAGGGTGCAGATGGCCTCGCGTGGGCTGCTTCCAGGTAAAGTTGAACGATCGGTAAGTTTGACCGCGAATTGCTCGCACCACCCGCGATAACCATTAGATCGCCCTTACTCACGACACAGAACCATTTGCGGTATCGCGGATGCGTCTCGGATCGCGACTCACTCAGGCTGCGTTGTCACGAGGCGACCACGGATTTACTCGGCGGTTCTTTACTAAGTAGTAGTCAAATGTTTATAGAGCGCGACACCATTAGATCCTGTCGCCGTTCGGAGGGCGGAACGAGACTGGATGAATACCTTTCAAGTTGAGTTCCGCCCTCCGAACGGCGACCGAGGTGGGATGGGAAGTCCTGTGCTATAAACATTTCAACCCCTACCGTGGTGAAATCCGAAACTTTATCTAACGCGTTTTTTAGCGTGAACTACAAGAACAAGCAGGGTCCTCCGTTTGAGTTTTCACACGATCTCGACCGCAAACAACACTTCCTGAAGCGAGGAAACCTCCAATTCCCTTTCCCGTGCGCCAGGGACTTGTCAATATAGCCAACGAGCGTAAACTTCTTTGCGGCCATAAAACCAATTGCCAACACCTCGTACAAGGCGATAAACAACGTGAGTGACGCTCGAGCAACAGGGAGAGAATGGGTTCTAACCGGAGAAGCTTTGGACCGGTTTCTCTTGTGTCTCGATGCCAATCCTGACCACGCAGGTAGAAAGTATGAAGCAATTCGTCAGAAGCTGGTGAAGATTTTCGATTGGCGCGGAGTTCGCTTTCCCGAAGAGTGCGCGGATGAAACTATCAATCGCGTAGTCCGAAAGTTGGAGTACGGCCAGGAGATTCGTGATATTCCCACATATTGCCAGGGTGTCGCTCGCCTCGTTGTTCTCGAAGCGCTCAAGAAGGCCGAGAATCGGCAAGTTAGTCTCGACGAGTTGAAATTCGTCCCGGTGGCACCCGTGTTTTCAGAGGACGAGAGCGCTCAGCGCAATTGTTTCGTCCGCTGTCTGAGTGATTTACCAATCGAGAATCGCCAGTTGATCCTACGCTACTATGAGGACGAAAGGCGTGTGAAAATCACTAACCGGCAGACAATGGCCGATCAGTTGGGCATTCCATTGAATGCCCTGCGAAGTCGGGTCCAGCGGATCCGGGACAAACTCGAGCAATGCATCACTCATTGTCTGAGTAGATCCTCGTCTTAAGAGACTTGAACAACCGATGAGCGACATGGATTTTGAGGTTTCGCCAGTAGTAGTTAGAACGCCCTGGGAGGGGTCTAGTCTGGAAAGAACTAGAGGGGCTATATGATGAAACCCGACATTCAGGAGAACCTGGTGCGCCGATACCTGCTCGGCGATCTGCCGGAGTCCGACACGAACGAGCTCGAGATCCAAATCTTGCGCGATGATGAGAAGTTCGAGGAGATGTGGGAGATCGAGAACCGGCTGGTTGACGGCTACGTTCGGGGCACACTGTCAGCGTCAGATCAAGAGAGATTCGAGCGCCATTACCAGGCATCGCCGGTTCACCGTCAGCGAGTAGCCGTTGCCAAAAACCTGGTCGAAGAGGCAGACCGGTCTGGCGCAGCAGTCGCGCATGTCTCCGCAAAGGAGTCATCTGGCGCAAGACTGTTTGAGAAGTTTAACTTTTCCTTTCTGTCGTGGCAGTTTGCCACAGTTGCCGCCATGTTGTTGTTTGCAGTGGCTGGCCTCTGGCTGTTTCTTGACCGTTCGCGTTTGCGTCACGAACAGGAACAACTGAGAGCCGAGAGCCAGTCGCGGCAGGATCGCGAGGACGCTTTGTCTCAACAACTGGCCAACGCTAAAGCGGAGAGCCAAAAGCTGGAATCCGAAATTGAACGATTACGGGTCGAGCGCAACGGCAGCGTCCAACCGCCGACTCAGCCGGAACTAACTCAACGCCCAACGATCTATTCACTGCTACTCTCACCAATGCTGATGCGCAGTTCCGATAGTCCGCAGACCGCAAGAATTCCGTCACAGACAGATCAAGTTCGACTGCAGATGAGAGTGGACCAGGAAAACGCACGCCGATTTCAAGTCAGCGTGCGCACTGTCGAAGGTCGCCAGGTGTGGGAACAACAAATCAAGCCTCGCGCCGGCCGGGCTACAACCTCGATCATCTCAGCACAAATTCCCGTCAGCAGGTTGCCTGTAGGCGATTACATCCTGACCCTTTCGGCCATCAACTCGACAGGCCAGCCGGAAGAAGTTAATCGCTACTTTTTTAGAGTAATTGGCCAATAGTCCTCTGTCTGCCTGCGTTCTGGTGGCGATTATTCGGGCCTCTATTGGAGAACTACAATGCGTGCAAGAACACTACGGCTTCTGCGGCGAGTAGGCATTCAGCTGCTGCCGCTGCTGATCGGCTTACCCTGCTTGGGCGACGTTCATTCTTCGACAGCTATCTGGCAGGAGAAATCGGATCAGGGCAGTGTTGCCTGGACCATCGTCCCCGGCACTTCCGTGGATCGTGAGTTCGCCGCCGACGCACCGCACTCATATCAGATCGATCTTTCGGCGGGGCAGCTTTTTCAGGCCGCCATCCAGCAGAAAGGGATTGATGTCGTCGTGACCCTTCTGGGGCCTGATGGACAGACGCTTGATGAGTTTTCTGAGCCAGTCTATGAGAACCTCGTCAGAAAGATTCTGTTCATCGCCAAAACCGACGGCAACTATCGGCTACTTCTCCGGCCGCGTCAGAAAGAGGTTACCGCAGGGCCGTATCAGTTTCGCGCCGAGGTACCGAGATCGGCAACTGAAGTGGATCAGGTCCGCGTTCGCGCGACCCAGATTACCAAAGATGCAAAAAAGGCTCTGGGGAAAGTAAGCGGCATTAATCTGGGGGAAGCACCAGTTGTAGCCGGCAAACTCGAAGAAGCCTTACGAATCTGGCAGTCACTCGACGACAGACCGATGGTCGGAGAATGCTGGTTGAGTCTGGGCGTTCTGAACAGCAGACTCAGCGAGTTTACAAAAGCGATGGCGTTTTTTGAAAAGGCTATGCCGCTGTTCCCGGACACACCTGAAGGATTGTCGTCCAGGGCCACCGCATTGAACAACATCGGCGACGCTTATTTGAACCTGGGAGAAATGCGTAAAGCTTTGGAGATCTACCAGAGGAGTCTGGAGTTGAAAAGGGAGGGCAGGTCTCGAGCTATCACGCTGGATAACATTGGCAGCCTCTACGACCAACTTGGCGAGAATCAATTGGCGCTCGACTATCACCTGCAGGCGTTAGCGCTTTTTCGCGCTCAGCGCCGACAGCGCGACGAGGCGGCGACGTTGAATAATCTCGCCTGGTCCTGGTCAGATATTGGAGACCTCCAGAAGCCGGTCGAGTATATGCTGCAGGCGCTGTCCATGGTAAGGGAGGCCGGAGACAAAAACGGAGAGGCGCTCTATCTGTCCAGCTTAGGGAACTTCTATTTCCTGGCGGCCGACCATCAGCCGGCACTCGACTATGCGAACCGGGCAGTCAATCTGAGCCGCGCTATAGAGAACCGGCGCACCGAAGGGAGTGGGCTGACTCTGCTCTGTAGGACCCATAGTGCCATGGGTGAGTTCGAAAAAGCTCTGGAAGCCTGCAATCGGGCATTGACCATAAACCAAAGCATCGGAAATCGTCGCGCTGAAGCGATAACAATTACAGCGCTGGCCGGCACCTATGAACAAAACGGGCCGAAATCGAAAGCGGTAGAACTGCGTGAAGCCGCGCTGGCACTCTACCAGGCGGTCGGTGATCCAAATGGCGAACTGACAACCCTGCACGCGCTCGGCGAACTTGCTCTGGAGAACGGCAATCTCATCTTGGCGCGTAAGCAGATCGAGCGAGCCATTGACTTGACGGAAACAGTGCGGGTCAAAGCCGCCAGCCCTGAGTTGCGATCCACGTACATGGCCGGCAGACAGCAGATTTATGAGAGTTACATTGACTTGCTGATGCGGATGCACCAGCAAGAGCCGGAAAAGGGTTATGCGGGAACTGCCTTGCAGTTTAGCGAACGCGCCCGCGCCCGCAGCCTGCTTGATCTGATGGCCGAAGCTCGCGCGCAGATTCGTCAGGGAGCGGATCCAGTTTTGCTGGAAAAGGAACGGAGTCTGCTCGAACGCCTGAACGCGAAAGACGCAGCCCTGCGAAAGTTCAGGGGCAATGAACGCACGAAAGGTGCGGCCGAAGCCGTCGCGAATGAAATTAACGATCTGACCACGCAACTACAATTGGTCACAGCCCAGATTCGCTCCTCCAGCCCGCATTATGCCGAGTTGATTCAGCCGCAATCGCTGACCCAGGCGGACATTCAACGACAGGTGGTCGATGAAAATACCGTGCTGCTGGAATTCGCGCTCGGCAAGAGGCAGAGCTGGCTGTGGGCAGTGACTCCCACCGCAACTTTGACATATCGGCTTCCGGGACGCGCGGAGATCGAAACAGCTGCGCGCAAACTCTACGAGCTCTTGATCGCTCGACAGCCAAGAGCGGGCGAAGCAGAAGCCGAAGTGCGCACTCGTGTGATTAACGCGGACGCTGAACTAAGTCGGCAAGCCGGCGCCCTCAGCCGAATGCTGCTCGGTCCAATCGCCGCAAAGCTGAGTCGGGATTGGAAAGGAAAGCGATTACTGATTGTTGCTGGCGGCCCGCTGGAGTATCTGCCGTTTGCTGCATTGCCGCTGCCCTTCGAGGACAACGGTTCCCGTCCCTTGATTGCGGCGCACGAGATCGTGAATCTCCCATCTGCATCTGTTCTGTCAGTGATTCGTCGGGAAACGGCCGGGCGTCCGGCGGCAGCTAAAGCCGTCGCCGTTCTAGCCGATCCGGTCTTTGAACCAAGTGACCCTCGGGTAGTCAGAGCTAGAAATCAAAAAACCGATAGCCGTTACCTGGCAATCCAAACCCGTTCGGCAGCCGAGACGGAATCCACGGAATCAGATCTGATGCGCTCAGTTAAAAGTGTCGAGCGTGGTGGTCTTTCGCGCTTGCCTTTTTCCCGCGAAGAAGCTGACGTTCTGACATCCCTCGTACCCGCGAAATCGTTATTGAAAGCCACCGACTTTCAAGCCAGTCGAGCGATAGCGACCAGCGGAGAGCTCAGCAACTACCGAATTATTCACTTCGCGACGCATGGGTTACTTAATAGTGAAAGGCCCGAAATATCGGGTTTGGTGCTGTCGCTGATCGATGAAAACGGCAGCCCGCAGGATGGGTTTTTGCGAATGCACGAAATTTACAACCTACGACTACCGGCAGACGTCGTCGTTCTCAGCGCCTGTCAAACAGGTCTGGGTAAAGAGATCAAAGGTGAAGGATTGGTCGGGTTGACCCGCGGATTCATGTACGCCGGAGCGCAACGCGTGGTGGCGAGTTTGTGGCAAGTAGACGACCTGGCGACCGCCGAATTGATGAAGCGTTTCTATCGCGGAATGTTGAAAGACAACCTGCGTCCGGCGGCTGCTTTGCGTGAAGCACAGCTGGAAATGATGAACCAGAAGCGCTGGTCTTCGCCTTACTTTTGGGCCGCCTTTGTGATCCAGGGTGAATGGAAATGAATGTACTGACCAGCCCTGGCAGGGTCCTCGATTTTCGATTTACAAGGGAGTCGTCAGATGAACAGCCGATACTTAATGCTTTCGCACTTAACTCTGCGCTCCACACTCAGCACGGGTTTTAAAACGCTTCTGATTCTCGGTATATGCAGTAGTGTATTCGCTCGCGCGACACAGCAGTCGCCCGATCCGCAAACGCTAGCGATTGGCGCGCCGATAGAACGCGAATTGGTAGGGGGTCAGTCGCACACTTACCGAATCGTATTGAGCGCCGGGCAATACGTTCTTGTGCAAGTCGAACAACGGGGCGCGGATGTGCTGCTAACTGCAAAAGGGCCGGACGACAAGGAGTTCGCGTCCGTAAACTTGCGCGTCGGTGGCGAAGGTGTCGAGCCTCTGATGATCGTGGCTAACACGGCGGGCGAATATATCCTGAAAGTCTCAACTGTTAATCCGAAAGCCTCGGCTGGGAGATATGAAGCGAGGATTGGTGAAATGCGTGCCGCAACCGAGGAGGATCGTTCGCGTGCAAAAGCACAAACGCTCTGTTACGAAGCGTTGAAGCTTAGTTTTGAGACGCCTCCAGAAGCAAAACGCAAAGCACTGCACCTGTACGGAGAGGCATTGGTGCTCTGGCAGCAGATTCCGGAACCATTGTGGGAATCAGCTGTGCTGTTCAGGCTGGGCCGTCTCCAAATTAGCCTAACTGAATTCAAGCAGGCGCAGGACTATTTCGGCCGCGCCATCGTAGCCAAGAAAGCTGTGGGAGATCGCAGAGGCGAGGCGGCCGCACAGAGCGGCGTTTGTGAAGCACTACACTATCTAGGCGATGCGAGAGGGAAAGCTGCATGTATCGACGTGTTGATTGCGATCCACCGGGCACTCGGCAACCCTCTGGACGTGGCCAGAGCGATGTCCAACCAAGCCGTCACGTTCTATATGCTGGGCAACTATCCAGCGGCGCTGCAAACGGCGCAGGAGGCGTTGCGCATCTTCCGGGCGGAAGGCGACCGCGACCAGGAATCGTTCGCGCTCAACACACTCGGACAAGTCTATTTATTGTTGAATGAGCACCAACTTGCCCTGGACCACTACGAAGCCGCGCTGGCGATTCGTCGCGAAGGCAAAGAAAAGCGACCCCTGGGGCTGACCTTGGGAGACATTGGCTTAACCTATTACGACCTCGGCGATTTTTCGCGGGCGCTCGACTACCTCAACCAGGCGCTAGCCATTAGCGAAGAGCTTGGCGACCGGCGCACAAAGTCCATTCGGTTATACGATCTCGGCTTGCTGTGGGAAAAGACCGGTGAAACTGTAAAGGCGCTCGATGCGCAAACGCAATCGCTGGCCCTGGCGCGAGCGGTTGGGGATCGCCAGGCAGAAGGCCGAACGCTCATAGCCTTGAGTGACCTGTATCTAGACACAGGCGAACGTGAGAAGGCGCGTGATTCCCTTACTCAGGCGCTGGAACTCTCGAGCAGCGCCGGCGATCCGGTTGGTGAAGCCGCCATTCTGACGAGACTGGGAAGGCTGATGGCCGCCAAGGGCGACTGGCAACAGGCGATCGACCTCTCACAACGATCGCTGGTGCTGGCCCGCAAGGTCAATGACCTGCAAGGCGAACGCGCAGCGCTCGTCGATCTCGCTCGAACCGAGCGCGAACGCAACAACCTCACCGAGGCGCGTGACTATCACGCAAAAGCGCTGGCGTTGACCGAATCAGTCCGGGCCAGGATCTTCGACCAGGGATTACGTGCCAGCTATCTGGCCCAACGGCAAGAGGAATACGAGATCTACACCGATCTGTTGATGCAATTGCACCAACAGCAACCCAATGCCGGACATGCTGACGCCGCGCTGGAAATCAGCGAGCGCGGCCGAGCCCGCAGCCTGCTGGAGATACTCAGCGAAGCGCGCGTCGACATCCGGCAGGGTGTCGACTCCGGTCTCCTCGCGGAAGAGCGGAAACTGGGCGAGCGGATTCGCGCCAAAGAGCAAGAGCGCTCCCAATTGGTCGGCAATCCCCGCGAGGCGAAACAAACGGAAGCCCTGGCCAAAGAGATCGGAGACCTACTCAACGAGTATCAATCCCTGCAAGCCCGCATCCGCGCTGTCAGCCCGCGCTACGCAGCGTTAACGCAACCGCAGCCAGTGACCGCCGCGGAGATTAGGACGCAGGATCTGGATAGCCACACCATCCTCCTCGAATTTGCGCTCGGTGAAAAGCGAAGTTGGCTGTGGGCCATCACGCCGGAGGCAATCACCAGTTATTCGCTCCCGCCCCGCGCCGAGATCGAAACCTCGGCTCGCAAAATCTATGAGTTGCTGACAGCTCGTCAGCCGAAGAAGGGCGAATCCGATGTCCAGCGGGAAACTCGTATTGCCGGCGCTGACGCAAGTTTGACCGTTGAGACGCGCGCACTCAGTCAGATGTTGTTAGGAGGGATCGCCGAGAAGCTTCGTCGCGACTGGAAGGACAAACGATTGCTCATCGTCGCCGGTGGCGCCCTCGAATACCTACCGTTCGCAGCCTTACCTTCGCCGGCATCTGGACAGCCTTTGATCGCCGATCATGAGGTTGTCAACCTGCCTTCCGCTTCAGTGCTATCCGCGATTAGACGCGAAACGGTGGGGCGTCGGGCCGCGACAAAGGCAGTCGCGGTGTTGGCCGATCCCGTCTTCGAAGCGAATGATCCGCGCGTTCTAGCCGCGAAGAGAAGCTCACCCAGTCGGGAGCTGGCGCTCAACACCAGATCGGGAGGCACCCCTCCAACTCCGACCCGGGATTCAATGGATACGCCGCTGATGCGTTCTGTCAGAAGCATTCAGGAATCAAATGGGCGCGGCACTCTTTCGCGCCTGCCGTTCTCCCGCGAGGAAGCGGCGGCTGTTGCTTCGCTCCTCCCAGCCAAGTCAGTTCTAAAAGCAACCGACTTCCGAGCGAGCCGGGCAAGGGCGACGAGCGGGGAGTTGAGCGACTACCGCATTGTTCACTTCGCCACGCACGGCTTGCTCAACAGCGAACATCCCGAGTTGTCGGGATTGGTGTTGTCGCTGGTTGACGAAAACGGACAACCACAGGACGGCTTTCTGCGAATGCATGAAATCTACAACTTGCGATTACCGGCAGAGGTGGTCGTGCTGAGCGCTTGTCAAACTGGTCTGGGGAAAGAGATCAGGGGCGAAGGACTGATCGGGTTGACTCGCGGGTTTATGTACGCGGGGGCAAAGAGAGTGGTGGCAAGCTTGTGGCAAGTGGACGATCTAGCCACTGCGGAACTGATGAAGGCGTTCTATCGTCGCATGCTGAAAGACAACTTGTCCGCGTCCGCTGCCCTGCGTGCCGCCCAGCTCGAAATGATCAATAAGAAGCGTTGGTCGCCTCCATTTTTTTGGGCCGCCTTTGTGATCCAGGGCGAGTGGAAGTAGAGAAATTGCCGATAGGTCTACTTATCCCGTCATTGTGCTACCTGGCTGGCACCACTCAACCACTCGCAGCAGCCTAATTGTGCATGTGGCCAACAGCCGCTCAAGTCAGAGGCTCGCCCTGATCGCAAAGTACGTACGCAACTGCATCGGCCACGTGCTTCTCGGTCCATAGAGTGGTGCTGGCCGGCTTGAACTTTCGATCCAGTGGCTACCGAGACTGTGTCAAGACTCTGATGAGAAGCCTGATGTGTGTCATGTCTAGGGGCAAGCTTGGCTTCACCCCGCGAGGGGTGCGATGTTTATAGCAACACGGGACGCCACAACCCCTGCGCTGTTCGGAGGGGCGGAATGATCCTGGGATGATACCTTTCACATTGAGTTCC
>JAMQPI010000714.1 GCA_023717565.1 Pyrinomonadaceae bacterium
AAAAATGTGGTAGCGCATACGGGACTCGAACCCGTGATCTCTGCCTTGAGAGGGCAGCGTGTTAACCAACTACACCAATGCGCCCGAAGGAGTTGAATTATAGGGGCGCTGCTCCGGCGTTAGCAAGTCAGTGGTGCAAAAGAACCCACCAGTGCTGCGGCGAAATGCCACGGCTCCAGAGAGCACCAACTGAGCAGTTCTAATGCGCGCCCTCTGGCCAGTGAAAATTGGTAAGATGCCTATGACATGCAATGCCCAAGGTGTAAGAGTTTGCGGATTCAACTTGGTTACAAGGACAAGTCATTGCTGGTGCGTCTCGCCGGCGGGGATGAATTTCTTTGTAATAACTGCGGCCTGGAATTCAAGAGCTTTGACTCATCAGGCAAAGTGAAGAGAAGACCCGCGAGGGAGAGTGATGAATCCCTCGCCAGCCGTCGCCGCGCGCCGCGATATAAGGCCCACTTACCAGCTTCGATAAGTCGGACCGAGAAAGATGCCGTCACCGGAAAGCTGGTACGCTCAAAAGTCTCCCGGGGACGATGTGAGACGATCAGCAGGTTGGGTCTGGCGCTGTCTTTCACAGGCTCACGGTTCAAGGCAGAACACCTCAAGACTGGCAGCCTGTTGTTCGTAACTATTACTTTGCCAAACGGGACCGTAGATGCAGTAATTACCACTGTCGCGCATCAGCGGGTCGAAAAAGAAGAGGGCGCCGGGAGTTGGTTCGTGAGGGGGTCAATTACCCAGATGAGTGAATCGGACACCACTCGACTGTTCAGCTACCTTGAAAAACGCGGAAATGAAGCACCGCTCTTTGGGGAGGAGTGAAAAACCGTTAAACGGAGTGCTATACTGCCCGGGCTCGCTAAGCATTCTTCAGCTGATCTCTCAAGTAGGTTACTCGAGATTTCCTGAACCTAAGATCTATGCCAAACCTCCTCGTGGATGGAGCCACCGCGAAAGTCCCTGCCTTGTTTGTTTCCCCGTTTCCTGCGCCAGCTAGTTTAGAAAGATCATCGGGGCGGAGAGTGATATGAACGTAGTTGTGCTGCGAGAAACACAACCCGGAGAAACTCGCGTTGCCCTGGTGCCTGAGTCGGTGCGGAAGATTGTGGCGCTGAAGGCCACCGTCAAGGTGGAAACCGGAGCTGGTTTAGGAGCGGCGCTTACCGACGACGACTATCGCGGGGCCGGCGCGGAAGTAAGTGAGGATCGCGAAGCCCTCTTGAAATCGGCGGACCTGCTGGTGGTCGTCAACAGACCTTCTGAACGAGACATCCACAGTCTAAGAGCGGACGCGGTAGTGCTGGGTTTCCTGCGACCGCTCGATGAACCCGCCGCGCTTAGCCACGCCGTTGCCCAACACCTGACCACATTCGCGGTCGAACTCATTCCTCGCATAACCCGAGCGCAGGCTATGGACGCGCTGTCCTCGATGGCCACGGTGGTTGGTTACAAAGCAGTCCTACTCGGTGCGTCGCAGATTCCGCGAATGTTTCCACTGTTGATGACGGCTGCGGGAACGGTACCGCCGGCGCGTGTGCTCGTGCTTGGCGCCGGGGTGGCTGGTCTGCAAGCAATCGCCACCGCGCGCCGTTTGGGGGCCGTGGTCGAGGCTTATGATGTGCGCGCCGCGGCCGGTGAGCAGGTGCGATCGTTGGGCGCAACCTTCCTGGAAGTGGATCTGGGCGGTCTCAAGACAGAGGACGCGGGAGGCTATGCGGTTGAGTTGAGTGAGGAAGCACTGGAGCGCGGTCGCACGCTGATCGCGGACCACGCAAAGACAGCGGACGTGGTGATCACTACCGCGCAGGTGCCGGGCAGACGTGCGCCCTTGTTGATGACTGAGGCTGCGGTCAATGGCATGAAGCGCGGAGCCGTCGTCGTAGACCTGGCGGGTTCGACCGGTGGAAACTGCGCCGCCAGCAAACCAGATGAGATCGTGGAGCGCGATGGCGTTACCATCATGGCCCCATTGAATCTCGCCGCGACCGTCCCGGTCCATGCCAGCCAGTTGTATTCGCGCAACGTGACTTCGTTTCTGTCTCTGATAATTAAGGACGGGGAACTCAGCATCGATATGAACGACGATGTTGTAGGACCATCGTGTGTGACGCATCAAGGCAAGATTGTGAACAGCCGCGTGGCCGCGATGCTGGATGCAACGGCTGGAAAGTAAAGAGATTTAAATTACACCGATGGTGAGAGATCGGTGGATGAGGAGTAACCAATGTCACCAGACACACTAATCACAGCGCTTTACGTTTTCGCTCTGGCGGCCTTCCTGGGCTATTTGGTGATCTCGCGGGTGCCGCCCCTTTTGCACACGCCATTGATGTCTGCCACCAACGCGATCTCGGGCATCTCGCTGGTGGGTTCCATCGTCACCGCCGGCGCGAACTACGGCAAGGTAAGTACCATCCTCGGGTTTGCCGCTGTCGTGTGCTCGACCACAAACGTGGTCGGCGGGTTCGTGATCACAGATCGGATGTTGCGAATGTTCAAGCGAAAGCCCACGCCGAAGAAGGAAGAATAATCAGCCGCGGATTAGCGCGGATAAATCAAAAGATCAAAGAGCCCAAACCAGACACCCGAAGGCAGAAACTTAGAACTCAGAACTCTTCTTTAGATGCAGACCTACTTCATCGAACTAAGCTACCTCCTGGCCTCAGTGCTTTTCATTCTGGGGCTCAAAGGTCTTAGCCATCCGGAAACTGCCAAGCGCGGAATGCATCTGGCGGAATTCGGCATGCTGATGGCCATCATCGGCACGCTGATGCATCACGAGATCATCACTTACACCTGGATCCTATCCGGATTGGTAGTCGGTTCGATTGTGGGCCTCGCAATGGGTTTCTGGGTCCCCATGACTGCGATGCCGCAACGGACCGCGCTCTCGCATGCCTTCGGCGCCTTTGCGGCGGCACTGGTGGGGATTTCCGAGTATCTCCGGCACGACGGAAAGATCGACAAAATTACGATGAGCGCGCTGGGATTTGAGGTCATGCTGGGGGCGCTGACCACGACGGGAAGCCTGCTCGCGTTTGTGAAGCTGCAGGGCTTAGTTCGCGGCACTCCGGTAACCTTCAAAGGGCAGAATGTTTTCAACATGGCGCTGCTGTTAACGACGATTGGGATCTTCATTTATCTAATCGTAGTGCCGGGATCGCTGCCGTTGTTTTTCGTGATGGTCGGCTTGGCGCTGGTGTTTGGGCTCT
This sequence comes from Pyrinomonadaceae bacterium, assembly GCA_023717565.1. Classification (GTDB taxonomy): domain Bacteria; phylum Acidobacteriota; class Blastocatellia; order Pyrinomonadales; family Pyrinomonadaceae; genus PSRF01. Next base: position 3,219 of record JAMQPI010000714.1, read on the forward strand.
TGCTGGTGATGCCCATCGGCTCCGCCGACATGCCGGTTGTGATGTCGTTACTGAATTCCTATGCGGGGTTGGCTTCGGCGGCCACTGGCTTTGTACTTAACAACAAGGTCCTGATTATCGCCGGCACGCTCGACGGGTTCTCCGGATTCATTCTTTCTGTGCTGATGTGCCGCGCAATGAACCGTTCGATCACTAACGTGCTGTTCGGCGCCTTCGGCAGTGCGGACACAGCTGCGGCCAGCGGTATGCAACAAGGCGTCATGCGTGAGGTTAGTTTGGAGGACATCGCGACTCAGTTAGCTTACGCACGCCAGGTTGTTTTCGTGCCTGGTTACGGAATGGCTACGGCGCAGGCGCAACACGCCGTGCGCGAACTGGCGAACACGCTCGAAAAGAGAGGCGTGACCGTCAAATATGGAATTCATCCGGTGGCCGGTCGTATGCCGGGTCACATGAACGTCTTGCTGGCGGAAGCGAACGTCCCATATTCATCCCTGTACGAGTTGGAACAGATCAACCCTGAGTTTCCCAACACTGACGTCGCGGTGGTGATTGGTGCGAATGACGTAGTTAATCCGGACGCACGTGATAATCCGAACAGTCCCATTGCTGGCATGCCCATCCTCGAAGTCGATCACGCGAAGTCTGTCGTGGTATTGAAACGAGGCCAGGGCAAGGGCTTCTCTGGACTCGAGAATCCTCTCTTCTTCAAAGACGTCACGGGCATGCTCTACGGCGATGCGAAGGACACTTTGACCAGAATGATTCAGGCAGTGCAACAGGCTTAAAAACTTTTC
>JAMQPI010000338.1 GCA_023717565.1 Pyrinomonadaceae bacterium
AGCGCTGCGGCGGCCATTATGGGTGCTTTTGTAGGAGGGCTGGCGTCGCTAACGAGTACGTGGCTTGGCGAACGCAGCCGCCATCGACGGGATCTGGTGGGGCGCGAAATCGCCAAGCGAGAGACCGCCTATGCCGACTTCATAGACCAGGCTTCCAAACTCTTCGTCGCGTCAGCTACGCACAATATCAATGATGACGAAGTCGAGGTTGAAGGAACCGTCTCACTTTACGCCGTCGCGAGCCGCATTCGGCTGTTTGCTTCGGATCAAGTTATGAAAGAAGCAGAACAGGTCCTCGATCTAATAATCACTCAGTATGGGGCCGAAAATCTTTCTGTCGAACAACTTCGGAAGACTGCAATGGAAAGGGAAGACCCGCTGAAAGACTTCAGCGCCATCTGTCGGCGCGAGCTGAAGGAGATCCAGAGCGCGATGCCATTTCGTTGGTAGGCTCCGCACATGAAATCGGAGGCGATTTGTCGACATGCCCGAGAAAAAAGCCCAAATCATTCTTGAAGTGGCCCAAGCGATTGGCACTCAATTGGAAATGTCTGATTTGTTGGCGGCGTTGAATAAGACGCTGAAGCCCATAGTGCATTTCGATGCGATCTCGATCTTGATACTGAGAAGTGAGACGGTAACTCCTTATTGGGTCCATGTTGAAGGTCTTTCTCGCAGCCCGGGAGAATCCGTTGCCAGCCTCGTGGGGCGTTACGCATCGAGGATAAAGGTTGAGCCGCCGCCAATGAAGCTGCCGGTGGCAAACCACCCCATCAGTGAGATCATGAAGTCCGGCAGGCCGTACGTGGCTCGAGACCTGGAGGGCCACATGGGGTTTGATACCGACGAACCCTTATTGAGTAACGGATTCCGCAGCTACATCGACCTCCCGCTGATCAAGCAAGGCCAATTGATCGGTACCATCAAGTTTTTGTCGAGGGAAAAAGGCAATTACAGTGACGACCAGGTGCGCTGGTTGCAGGATATCGCCAACATCGTGGCCATCGCAGTATCGAACGCATTGGCCTATGAAGAGATCAAGTCTCTCAAAGAACAACTATTGCTGGAGAACCGAGTGCTTCAGGAAGAGATCGTGCAGCGATCCATTTATGAAGAGATTGTTGGTTCATCGAGTGCGCTTCAGAAAGTGGTGGCCGCAATTGAACAGGTCGCGCCAACAGTTTCGACGGTTATAATTACCGGCGAGACCGGAACAGGAAAAGAGTTGGTGGCGCACGCGATACATCGCCGCTCTCCACGATCAGATCGCGCCCTGGTGAAAGTGAATTGCGCTGCCTTGCCCGCGGAATTGATCGCCAGCGAGTTGTTCGGTCATGAGAAAGGCGCCTTCACGGGCGCCATGCAACAACGCATGGGGCGATTCGAAGCTGCGAATGGCGGGACGATCTTTCTTGATGAGATCGCCGAACTTAGTCCCGAGATTCAGGTATCGCTGTTGCGGGTTCTGCAAGAGAAAGAGTTCGAGCGCGTTGGTGGCAACCGCACGATTAAGACAGACGTGCGCGTGATCGTGGCAACCAATAAGGATCTACGACGAGAGGTCAACGAAGGTCGATTCCGCGCGGACCTTTTCTATCGGCTCAACGTTTTCCCCATTCACGTGCCGGCTTTGCGTGAACGCGTCAATGATATTCCGGTGCTGGTTGATTATTTCGCCGCCCGGCTAGCCGCCCGAACGGGAAAGAAGATCAGCCAGATCGAGAAGCGGTCGCTCTCCGCGATGCAGCAATACCCCTGGCCCGGCAACATTCGCGAGCTACAGAACGTGATTGAGCGCTGCATAATTCTGGCTGACGGTGAAGTTTTACGGGTTGAGCCGAGTATGCTGATGCAAGAAGCGCCACCAATCGCGAGAACGGCCCACGCGACGATCTTCGGATCGGAGCGAAAAGCCCAAATCGAAAGCGTGCTGCGGGAGACGCGTGGCAAGGTTTATGGACCACACGGCGCTGCCGCCCGGCTGGGCTTGCCTGCAACGACCCTTGATTCGCAAATGCGCGCGCTCGGGATCAACAAACATCAATTCAAATAATGCTGCACCTTTCATGTTCGTAATTCCAGGAGATGTCATAAAGGCGGCATCTTGACGACTCTTACGCCATCCCTGGCGACCTGTTAGTAGACAACGCGCCACAGCCCTCGAAAGAGCGGACCTCGCGACTCCAAAGAGATCGCTAACGCTTCCGTTTTTGCCGAACCGCTCACACTTTCGGCATTGTCAGTACATGAGACCAGGCGGAAAATCCGTTACCAGTTAACCGGCGGAATGAAACCCTTGATTTGATTTACAAAGGAGAGACGTCATGGTTGCGGAAATACGAACACAGCAAGTAGCAAACAACAACTTCTTCCTCGATCCCACAATCAAATGTACGCAGGCTCAAGAGTTCGACCGAAAGCTTTCGGCCCTCATTATCGGTCAGGAGAATGCGGTTCGCTCAATGGGCAATCTGTATCAACTGTTTCTCGGGGGAATGAGCCAGAGCAACAGACCTCTTGGAACTCTGCTTTTCCTAGGGCCGACTGGTTCCGGCAAAACACGGGTGGTCGAAGCCGCAGCGGAGATTCTTTTTGGAGACGTTAATGCCGTTATCAAGATCGATTGCGCGGAGTTTCAGCACTCGCACGAGATCGCTAAGTTGGTCGGCTCACCCCCAGGATATCTGGGCCACCGGGAAACTTCGCCACTTCTTACTCAAGAAAACCTCGACCGTTTCCAAACGCAAAAGTCTCCGCTTTCGCTTGTTCTATTTGACGAAATCGAGAAAGCTTCGGATTCGTTGCAGAAGCTGCTGCTCGGCATCCTTGATAAGGCGACACTGACCCTGGGTGATAACCGGCGCGTCGATTTTTCGCGATCGTTGATCATCATGACCTCGAATCTGGGCGCGAGGGAGATCTCCGAATTGATCGAAGGCCGGATCGGTTTTGCCATACCCCAGGAACTGAAGAACCACGATAAGAGCCAGATTGCTATTGACGAGAAGATCCAACGCACGGTCGTTCAAGCGGCCAGCAGGAACTTCTCTCCTGAGTTCATGAACCGGATAGACAAAACAGTGGTCTTCCACTCATTGAACGAACGGCATCTGCGGCAGATTCTCGATCTTGAACTTCGCTCCCTCCAACACCGGATCTTGCTCTCTTCTAGAACTAAGTTTTTCTTTAGCTGCTCTGATTCAGTGAAGGAGCTGTTGTTACGCGAGGGTACGGATAGCAGATATGGCGCGCGCCACTTGAAGCGCTCGATCGAACGACTGCTTATCATGCCGATGTCAAATTTGGTGGCGAGTGGCCAGGTGTGCTTAGGTGACTCGATTTATGTCGATTTGGACCACAATGGTTCCGACATTTCGTTTGCGAGACGTTCGGAGGAAACGACGATTGATGACTCGTTTCTTACCGAACATTCGGTGGAAGAATTTGGGGCGCCGCTGCATGCGGCGCAGCTCAGTCAACAAACAGTAGCTGCTGCGTAGTTCGGTGCTGGTTAAGCCTTTCGCTCCATCCCTTCTCGCAGCGGTACTCTTTGCCACTGTCGCAAAAGCGCAGAGCCGAGCATGGACAGGGTGCGCTGGAAGGAGACGGAGTAGCCCGGGAGCGGGGAATGCGCGATTCGGCCGTCTCATGGCCCTGTCGGATGAGAGTTACGCCCTGGAACGGCAGAAAAGTTTTCACCCGCGACGTTTGCCGCCTTTTTGGCGAAGTCGTAGGTGGCCTTCAGATTCCCACCGAAGAACCGCACGTTGCCTGTTATATTGCGTTCCACCAGCGAGTTCCCTCCCTTATCGCTGAACTGGCAGCGCAGCGTCACGGAGGTCGCCCCCGCGACGGTCGTGACCTGGCGCACCTTTTCACTACCCTTTTGGAAGTTTTGGACGGTGCATTGAAGCGCGATCAGATCAGGCGCCGCTAGGGCATTTCGGTCGCCATCACGATACACATGCTGGAATACACCTTTCTTCTGGAGCTGATCGATCAGGTTCTCATATAGCGAGACCTGGAATTCTGCGGGTACTGGTATCCCATCGGCTCCAATCATCATTACTTGAATTGCCGACGCCTGCGTCTTCGCCGACTGATTTTCCTGCGCGCCCGAGGGCGAGCCTGCAAAACAAATCGCGAGCAATGCGGAAAAAATCACCGGGTTTCTGAAGTTAAGTCTCATGGTTACTTCTCCTTTGAATCGGCCGCAGGTGTTTTCGAATCTGCTTGCGTCGGAATACTCGTGTGCGCCCCCTGCGCAATGAGTTCCTGCTTAATAAGTTCCGCCTTGCCGAGCGGCACTGTAAAGATGACGCCGTGCAGGCCGCCGTCGGCATCACGATACCGAATAGTCAGCGTGTCCAGCTTCGTGCGAAACAAGCTCAGGACGCGCCCGGACCCGAAAGGCGCAAGCAGTGTTAGCGTGCCCAACGTTCCGCCAATAACGCGTTGACTGTCTGTGCCCGTCACAACATCTTGGATTGACGAGGCAGTCACGTCAGCGTTGCCCTGCGGATGAATAAAGCGCAGAGTTCCATTGATAACCGTCAGCCTCCCTTTCGAGTTCTCCTTCAGACCCGGAAGGCCGATGAGTTGGACAGCCTCCGTCACAGTTCGAGCCTGTTGGCCATAAGTGGCAGCGAAGCAAAAGAATAAGGTAACCGCGATCAGTACTGCCTTGACGCTTGCAATCATTTCAGCCTCCGTTTCGAAACCAGGGCGGGAACGCCCACCGATTCCCGCCCCATCCGGTTACGTGTCCTTCCCCCCCCACGTAACCATTCTCGTTCATCAGCCGATGAACGATTGCCGAGTCGCGTAGTGTCGCTGTTGCTAACACTTGGTTATCGCGGTTCTACGTCGACCCGCCGTGACCACAGCAAAGAGCGTTCCGGCCCCCTGACTGTTGATCTCGGGCAGTTGTCCAACAAATCGCCCTCGTGTTTCTACGAAAGGTCGTGGAATTACGAATAGAAACTTCCCCACAGTTGTCTGGAATTCAATGGGTTGGATCTGGAATACCTATTGCTAACGCTGGGTTCATAGGGGGGCCGGGAGGGTTGGTTGCGAATGAGAGCTGCTGAATGGGTCGAGCACTCCGCTTGCAAACTAACCCTCCTGGGGTAGAAAAATGATTAGACGGATTAGACTAGATAACCTCCTGGCAAACGGTAGAGTTCTAATCCCGACCACTTTCGCAGCACTGCTAGTGATTCTCGGCATCGCGATCTTGCAAAAATAGAAGCAGTAAAACGGACATTAGGATTCCGCGGCAGGGAACTCCGTTAGGAGTTCGATGTTTATAGATGCGACAGGTGAGACGCAAGAACTCCGTTAGGAGTTCCATGTGCCGTCAAGCCGCGAGACACATTTCACTCCTAAAGGAGTTAGCATCGGTGCCGGTCCGCTGGCTATAAACATTCAACCACTACGTGGTTGTGGGCCTAAGCTTCTCCTTTGACATTAGATTGTAGTACCACCTCTTTAGAGCAATCCTTCCCCGAAAGGGTTTCTTCCGCGACTCGAAAGAGAGCACTAAACCCGTCATTTTTGTTCAACCCATCACTCCTTAGGAGTCGTCGCGGAGTGAAATCTGCCGGACAATCCTGCGCGAGATTAACGAAAGGACGGGCGAAATGAATATGGCTTTGGGTGGCGTTGCGGGCGTGACTAATTCTCATCCGCACAATGCGGACCATACCAAGTTTGCGGTCGGAGCCAACGTGCTGTCCTTACAAGCGCGTCGCGACATGCGCCGGTCTGTTATCGCCGGTAACAGTGAGGGTCTGTACGTTGAGTTGCGCGACGCTAGGCGATTGAAATTACTGCTTGACTTGGCCGCTGAGGCTGTCTCGAACCAGGAGTTTCGCGGCCTCGTCCGGGCAATCATGATGAGAATCAAAAGCGCAATAGACTCTGACGGTGTTTGCATTCTCTTGCCGAGGCAAAAAGAAGGCGAACTCGATCTCTATTCGCTCGACTTTCGGTCGGAGGGGAG